>CAJTYN010000015.1:14349-31324 GCA_910584115.1 uncultured Lachnospiraceae bacterium | reverse complement strand
CATACACACCTCATGGTAACCGTCTTCCCGTTGTCCGACCACATCCAGCCCCAGATTGATCTTTGCCAATGCCCTTACTCTCATCGCCACCCCCGCTTTCTCTGCTCTTTGTCTAGTCCCTCCGGTTGTAGTTGATCAGGCAGCCCTTAAGGATGATCGCACGCTCGTCATCTGTCAGATCCCCCAAGGTCACCGTGAACGGTGTCAGCCCGTCCCCTACGCAGAACGCCTGGATCTTCTCCGCTTTTTCTGCCATGGCCCGGCGCACGTCCGGCAGGAAGAGATAGTCCCCGTTGGCAAACGGCAGGTCCCCTTCACCGATCAGCAGCGGCAGCATGCCCCAGTTGATCAGATTGGAGCGGTAACGCTTGGTGGCGTATTCCCGGGCGATGTTCGCCCAGCCGCCCAGGACTTTCTGGCAGGAGGCCGCCTGCTCCCTGGCGGAGCCGTCCCCCGGCTTTTCCGCGAAGATCGTACTGCCCACGCCCAGATCTGTCCCGTTCGTTTTGATCTGCGGGCAGCTCTTTTTCACCGTTTCCAGCACGCTCTCTAACTCCGGCAGGGCTTTTATGGGATCTTCTCCATGAAGGATCGCGTCTTCCGCCGCCTGCACCTCTTTTGCCCGGCCCACATAGGCGGGATCTTTCCTGGAAAGGGTAAATTCCGCCAATCCCAATGGGTTGGAACGGTAAGAGGACGTCTCCCCGGAAGGGATCAGCTCGTCCGTCGTGGTCACCGGATCGTGGATCTCGGAGACTACTTTTAACAGCAGGTTCTCCGGCAGGGCCGGCATGGACGGCCAGTCCTTGATATTTGGCCCGAACTGGATCTCGGTGTCCGGATCCGCCACGCCCTTGCTGTCAAATACCCGGTTCTCGTAGATCGTGCTGTCAAAGAAATACTGCGGCCGGCTGTACGCCCCGCTGTACTCTGTGGCCGGTGTCAGAAAGCCCTTGTTGGCCGCTGTGGCCGCTATGGAGCGGGCGTCCATCAATGCCACGGATGAGATCTGTCCGTTCTGGATCTTGGATCCTTCCCTGTTGGGGAAGTTCCTGGTGGAATGGCGGATGCTCAGCGCCCCGTTGGCCGGCGTATCCCCCGCGCCGAAGCACGGCCCGCAGAAAGCGGTCTTCACCACGGCCCCCGTGCGGATCAGATCCGCCAGCACGCCGTTCTTCGCCAGTTCCATGTAGATCGGGGTGCTCGCCGGATAGATGCTCAGTGTGAAACGATCCGCACCGATGCTGGCCCCCCGCAGGATGTCCGCGGCGTCGCAGATATTTTCGTAGCCGCCCCCGGCGCACCCGGCGATGATCCCCTGCTCCACGTAGAGCCGCCCGTCCACGACTTTATCCTGCAGAGAGAAGTCCACCTGGCCGTCCAGGCTGACCTTCGCCCGCTCCTCCGCCTCCGCCAGCACATCCTTTAGGTTGGCATTGACCTCCTCGATCGTGTACGTGTTGCTGGGGTGGAAGGGCATGGCGATCATCGGACGGATCTCGCTCAAGTCGATCTCGATCATCCCGTCGTAATAAGCGACCGCGCCCGGCTCCAACTGCCGGTACTCCTCGCTGCGCCCATGGATCTCGTAAAATTCCCGGATCTTCTCGTCTGTCCGCCAGATCGAGGACAGGCATGTGGTCTCCGTGGTCATCACATCCACTCCGATACGGAAATCCGCCGACAAGTTGGAGACGCCGGGGCCGACGAATTCCATGACTTTATTTTTTACATAGCCTCTGTCGAAGACTTCTCCGATGATGGCCAGCGCCACGTCCTGCGGACCCACGCCCGGGATCGGCTCCCCTTTTAAGTATACGCCCACGACCTGCGGCATGGGGATGTCGTAGGTCTGCTCCAGTAATTGTTTGACCAGCTCGGGTCCGCCCTCGCCCATGGCCATGGTGCCCAGCGCCCCATAGCGGGTGTGGCTGTCGGATCCTAAGATCATCTTGCCGCCCCCGGCCAGCATCTCCCGGGCATACTGGTGGATGACCGCCTGGTGGGGCGGTACGTAGACGCCGCCGTATCTTTTCGCACAGGTCAGGCCGAACATGTGATCGTCTTCGTTGATCGTGCCGCCCACCGCGCACAGGGAATTGTGGCAGTTGGTCAGGACGTAGGGGACCGGAAACCTCTCCAGTCCGGAGGCCCGGGCCGTCTGGATGATCCCCACGAACGTGATGTCATGGGATGTGAGCTTGTCGAATCTGATCTGCAGTCTCTCCATGTCGCCGGAAGTGTTATGGGCCTTTAAGATCCCATACGCGATGGTATTTTTTGCCGCCTCTTCCTTTGACAGACCCTGGCCCGCCGGACCGGGGTCCTCCGCGATCTGTTGGCCGTCGAGCAGATATACGCCTTTTTCATAGAGTTTCATATGTCTTGTCTCCTCCTATATTAAGTAGTTCCCTCTCCTATACCTGGCCATCTGCCGGGCATCCTCCACCGCCAGCCCATTTTCGCCGGCCAGGGATTCCAGATGATGCCGAAATTCATGGATGACCGTATGGCGCACTTTTTTCCGCAATGCCTCTCTGTCCAGGTCTCCGTGGAGTTTCTCGAAGGATCCGTAGTAGATGTAGATGGACCGGCCCAATGTCTGGCTGATCCGATATTCTCCCATGATCCAAAGAACTCTCCACGGGACGCTCTCCGGATGCATCTTCGCCTCCGGCCGCATGAGGATCCCGCTGTTGAGCCCTTCAAAAAACTCCTGTGGGATCTCTCCCGCGATGTCTTCGAGCATTTCCAGAAATTCTTCCTGTGACACCATATGACCGCCCCCTTGAACAACCAAGTTTCTGTTCTGATTATAGACGATTTTTGAAGAAGTTACAACTTAATATTCGCAAAAGCATCTGCAAAGGGTGTGTTCACCGGCTCGTCTTTCTGCCGGCCCAGGTATCTCTGCACGTCTTTTTTGCTCACTCCGGCGCCTTCTTTTTCCCGGCGGGCCTTGAACGCGGAGAGTTTTTCTTTGTGGCCGCAAGCGCATACGAAAGTCTCTTCGTCGCCCTTTTTGATCAGCTCCATCTTCTTGTGGCAGTTGGGACAGCGGGCGTTCGAGAGGCGGGCGATCGTCTCTCTGTGGCCGCAGGAGCGGTCCTGGCAGACTAAGAGGCGGGCGTTCTTACCGTTCACCGCCAGCATCCGTTTGCCGCAAACGGGGCATTTCGTGTTGGTCAGGTTGTCGTGGCGGAATGTCCCTTCCCCGGCCCGGATCTGCCGGATCAGCTCCTGGGTGTAGTCCCGGATGTCCCCCATGAAGCTTTCTTTTTTCAGGTTTCCTTTGGAGATGCTGGACAGGCGCATCTCCCAGTCAGCGGTCAGCTCCGGTTTTTTTAAGTCCTCGGGCACCAGCTCTAAGAGCTGTTTTGCCTTGGATGTGAGATGGATCTCCTGGCCGCGTTTTTCCATCAGGAAGGAGTTAAAGAGCTTCTCGATGATGTCCGCCCGGGTGGCCACGGTCCCCAGTCCGCCCGTCTCTCCCAGCGTCTTTTTTGCTCTGGCATCGTTGGAGTCCATGTACCGCGCCGGGTTTTCCATGGCGGAAAGGAGCGTCGCCTCGTTAAAATATGCCGGCGGTCTGGTCTTGCCCGTGGTGATCTTCACGGATCTTGCCTTTATGACCTTGCCCTTCTCCAGGGGCGGCAGCGTCTGCTCCGCGGGGCCGTCCTGCTCCTGCTCGTCCTCCTCTATATCTCCTATCTGGTCCTGCTCCCGGTCTTCATAGACGGCTTTCCAGCCGAGGGATGTGACCTCTTTTCCCCGGGCTGTGAAGGTGTGACCGCCGCATGTGGCCGTCAGGGTGCTCTGCTGGTACTCGAAGGGCGGGTAGAGGACGCTTATGAATCGGCGCACCACCAGGTCGTAGATCTTGCGCTCTTCCGACGTCATGTGATCAAGTTGGACGAACTGTTCTGTGGGGATGATCGCGTGGTGGTCGCTGACCTTGCTGTCGTTGACAAAGGAGCCGTTGGTCTTTATGGGCTTTACGGACAGGGGGCCGGCCAGCTTCCGATACGGCCCGATGCTGACCGCCTTCAGCCGCTCTCTGAGTGTTCCTGCCACATCCTTGCCGATGTAGCGGGAATCCGTCCGGGGATAGGTCAGGACTTTATGGTTCTCGTAAAGGCGCTGCATGATGTTCAGCGTTTCTTTGGCCGAGTAGCCGAATCTCTTGTTGGCATCCCGCTGCAGTTCCGTCAGATCGTAGAGGCCCGGAGCGAGGGAGCTCTTCGCTTTCTTTTCCGCAGAGACGATCTTCAGGCTCTGGCCTGTGACGGCCGTCCGGATCTCCTCCGCCTTTTCCCTGGAAAAGGTCCGGCTCCCCTTGCTCTTGCCGTCCTGCCATGTCCAGGCGATCCCCTCCGCCTCCACGGTCACCCCGTAGTATTCCTGGGGACGGAATCTTCTGATTTCCTCCTCCCGCTTGTCGATCATGGCCAGCGTCGGCGTCTGGACCCGGCCGCAGGAGAGCTGGGCGTTGTATCTGCAGGTGAGGGCGCGGGTGGCGTTGATGCCCACCAGCCAGTCCGCCTGGGCGCGGCAGACGGCGGCCGCATAGAGGTCCTCATACTGCCTGCCGTCCTTTAGGTGGGCGAAACCTTCCCGTATGGCCTTGTCCGTGACCGACGAGATCCACAGGCGCTTCACCGGTTTGCGGCAGCCCGCCCTCTCTAAGATCCACCGGGCCACCAGCTCCCCCTCCCGTCCCGCGTCCGTGGCGATGATCACTTCCCCCACGTCGCTGCGGAAGAGCTGGGACTTGACCGCCTGGTACTGCTTGGCCGTCTGCTTGATGACCACCAGCTGCATCTTCTTCGGGAGCATGGGCAGGTCTTCCATCTTCCACTCCCGGTATTTTTTGTCATACCCTTCCGGATCGGCCAGGGTCACCAGATGCCCCAGTGCCCATGTCACCACGTAGTCCTTCCCCTCTATATGACCGTTTGACTTCTTCTGACATTTCAGCACCCGGGCGATGTCCCGGGCGACCGAAGGCTTCTCCGCTAATACCAATCGTTTCATCTACATACCCTCCAGTAAGATGGCGCGGATGGGCGATCCATCCAGACCATGGACTTTCAGCGGCTGAGCGGCCAGGAAATACTCCCCGCACGCCACTTTACTCAGATCCAGGGATTCCAGGAGGACTACCTGCGCGCCGAGGAGTTCCTGATGGACCTCTTTCGTATCCCGGTCGCCGCACACGTTGATGCCCTCCACCCCCAGACAGTACAGCCCGCCGCACACCGCCGCCCGGGCACATTCCCGTGAGATCAGGACATCTTCTCCTTTGATCAGCAGCCGTTTCGTGCCGTCCTGCAAAAAATCCTCTATCTCTTTCGGGGAGATCCGGCCTTTTGCCCGCACCACTTTACACTGCCCCACGCACCGGTGCAGATCTATCTGCGCAACGTCCTGGCCGTTTTTGAAAAAATGCCGCGGCGCGTCCAGATGCGTCCCACTGTGGCTCCCCACCGTGAGCCTGGACAACTGACAGTTATCCGGATCCGGCTTTTTCAGTGACTGCAGGAATTCCATCGTCGGCGCAGGATCACCGGGATAGACCTTGGCCGAAAAAAGTTCCCTGGAAATATCATATATCTTCATATACCTTGATCCCCCTTTCATCTGCTTTCTTATTATAAATCAATGATACTATCAAGTGTCCGAAAATACAAGTCATTCTCGCACAAAAGGTCAAAATATACCGGATACAGAAACGATCGTATCCGGCTGCTCTATAGCATCATAAGGCAGGTATCCTATTATCTGTAAATTTACTCTTTAGCTCAAATAGCTGACCTCACCATAAACGAGGAAGAACCCCTGAAAGTATCTGCGATACGATCAGGGGTTCGTTCTTTTTTGTATCAAGACATCCTCTAGCGTACGTATGCGAACGGAAGACTCCCATAAGATACGTTGAAGAGATAGTACCCATTCGCGTAGGTGATCTCCGGATCGAAGACCATGCCGTTGAACTCGCACCAGGAATGGGGCGTGAGTCCTCCGCTGGCGGACGCGCATTGTCCTCTGATGCAGATCATCCCCTCGTACCCGACCGCTTTTGCCAGGTAACAGAACGCCGCCGCAAAGTCATAGCAGTTCCCCATCCTGGTCTTGAGCATCTTGTACGCGTGATAAGGTTCCCAGCCATTTGGAGGCCACACCGGCCCGCCCACATACCGGCAATTCCGCACCACATAGTTGAAGCAGGTCTGGAGCTTGGTGCCGTTGTTCATCGCCGCGTTTACGCCCACGCCGTCGAGGATGTTGCCGCCCTGGGTCCCCTGGGGCGTGACGAAATAGTAATTTCCGCCTCGTTTTGCGATCGTGCTGCGGTCAAGGAGTCCGGAACTCCTGAAATAATAGTACGTGCCGCCGATCTTCGTCCAGTCCGCGGCCATCTGGCCATTGGCTTTGAAATAATATTGTTTCCCTCCGATCGTCGCCCATCTCTTGGCATACATCCCGCCTTTCTGGGTGAAATGATACCATTTTCCGCCGATCTGCTGCCAGCCTGGCTTTACGACTGTATAATGCTTGCTGCTGAAATAGTATTTTTTGTTCTTGATCGTCTTCCAGCCTGTGTACTGGGCCCGTTTTCCTGTCTTGCCGTAGTAATACCGCTTTCCTTTGACCGTCTTGAAGCTGTTCTTGAAGGGGACTCCGTTCTTCTTGAGATAGTAATAGGAGCCGCTGATCTTCTGATGGCCGATCTTGGAACTCTTGTATTTTCCGTCTTTCCCGAAATACCAGTACGCGCCGTTGCTCTTTTTGATCCATTTATCTGTGGAAGGCACCCAGGATCTGCTGAGGTAGTAGTACGCCCCGCCTATCTTCTGCAACCCGGTCTTACTCTTCACCTGCTGGCCCGCATTGTTGAAATAATACCACCGGGACTCCGTTTTTACCCAGCAGTTCCTCATCGCCATGCCCAGCGTCGTGCCGTTGGGCGCGACGGACGCGGTCGTCTTGCGCGCCTTTGCCTGCGTTGTAAAAGAATACCGCACGTTGTTCACGGTCTTGACCGCCGTAAGCATATCGCCCCGGGCGCTGAACGCATAGTAGTAACCCGCTGTGCGCCCCAACTGCAGCACTCCGTCTTTTGTGGTAAAATAGGTGGCTTTTCCCTGGGCATCCTTGCTCTTTACGAGACGATAGGCTCTGCTCGCCTTGTTGTATTCCCAGAGGGGATCCAAGACGATCTGCTGGCCCTGGGCGTTCTTGCCCGCGATCTTCGCCTGGTAGGACTTATCCACCGGCGTCGGTGTCGGGTCTTCCTGGCCGGGATCATCCGGGACTGACTGATCCGGCTCTCCTGTGTCCTCCGCCTGCGCCGCTATATCGGGAACGGCTGTATTTTTGGCCAGTGCGGCCGTCGGTGTTGTAAGGCATAGCCCTCCGCACAGGATGGCCAGCGCTATCCATTTCTTTTTCATCTAGCTCTCCTTTCCTGATGGGCAGCGGGTGTTTGAAGACCCTCTGACCTTCTGTAAATGGCTTATATTTTACTGATATTTAGTACGATCAGTGACCGCTCAGATCTTTCCCATGTACTTTTCTGCGAGAAAAGTACCAAAAGCGCCGGGGGATCGCGGATTTCCCCCGGACCCCTTAAAACGCTTTTTTTGAACGGCAGGTATCCTATTGACCTGTAAATTTATGGGTTTTTTAATGCTCTCTGGTCTATATCATTGTATTTCATTCACAACCCTATAGCCACTTTCATCCTCATAGACCAAGACATCAAACCCTGAATATCTGCATATCACATCATATCCCGGACCGTTACAGCTTGGTTCCCGTGTCTCACCGCCTGAAGGATTTCCGATCGCACCGATCAGCTCATCCATGGACCTCCCTACGTAAGACTGAGCGATCGCTTTTTGTTCTTCCGCCGAAGGCGCGACCGCGTCCTGGGGGACTTGCTGGTCTATGACCGCCTGCTCGGCGGCCTGGGCTTCTGCCTGGCGCCGGGCCTCTTCTTCCGCCTGACGCTGGGCTTCTGCCTGGCGCTGGGCCTCCTCTTCCGCCTGACGCTGGGCTTCTGCCTGGCGCTGGGCCTCTTCTTCCGCCCGGAGTCTGGCCTCCTCTTCTTCCCTGGCGCGCGCTTCTTCCTCTGTCTCTTCCTGGGGCTGCAGCTCCGGCGCAGCCGTCGCGGCCGCTGTTTCCTGGGCTTTCTTTTTCTTTGCTTTTTTCTTTTTCTTATTTTCCGCGGTGTTTCCCGAGGCCGCCGTCTTTTCTTTATCCCCGGACACCGTTTTATCCGCGGAGACTGTCTCCTCTGGTGCTTCTGTCTCCGTGACCGCGGCCTCTGTGGCCGTCGGAGCGGCTGTGGGCTTCGCCTCTTCCTTGCTGCCTCCGCAGCCGCTCACAGCCAGTGCAGCGGACGCTGCGATCAATAAAGTCACGACCCTTCTCTTCATTTCCTTCTCCTCTCTCCTCACGACTCTTTTGTTCACTTCCTGTATTTATACGGGAGGCTCCCGTACGGTGTATCATAGGGATGGCGTCCCTGCCGGTCCGTCAGCCTGGGATCGAATACCTTTCCGCGCAGCTCGCACCAGCCGTGGGGCCTGTATCCCCCCGTTCCGTCCGAGCGTTCCCCGGCGGCACAGACCATCCTCTTGTACCCCACGGCCCTGGCCAGATAACAGAACGCCGCCGCATAGTCATAGCAGTTCCCGCACTTCGAGATCATGATCCTATAGGCATGGCGGGCTTCCCAGCCTTCGGGCGGCCCCTCTCCTGACAGCGGCCAGACTTCGGCGGGCAGATAGGTAAAATCTTTTATCACATGCTCGAAACACTTCCGGAGTTTCTGCTCTTTGCTCATGGATGAGCGGATGCCCACGCCTTTTAAGATATCCGCGCCCCGCCGGCCCTTTGCGTCGACCAGATAATATCTGCCTCTGGATCTGGCGATCGTGTTGCGTTCCAGCTCACCGTTCTCAGCGAAATGATAATATCCGCCTTTGTACTCTGCCCAGCCGCGGGCCATCTTTCCAGATTTCAGTAGGTAATACCGCTTTCCCTTCAGCGTGACCCATCTCTGGGAATACATGACCCCTTTAGCGCCAAAGTAATACCGCTCGCCCCTGATGGTCTGCCAGCCTTTTTTCTTCACCACATAATGCTTTTTGTGAAAATAGTACTTCCGGCCGTTGATCGTCTTCCAGCCCGTATAGGCCGCGCGTTTTCCGGCGCTGTTGTAATAATACTGTCTGTCCCCGACCGTCACGAAACGGTCTTTATACTGTCCGTCTGCCGGACCCTGTGCGAAGACCGACACAGGGAGCAGGAGACAGACCGCGCACATGACGATGCCGCACATCCATTTTCCCATCGTACGGGCCTCACTCCTATTTTTTTGTAAATGATCCGAGATACCCGGAGGTCACCCAGGAGCCGTCTTTTCTGAACAGGACTTCCATGATATACGTCCCCGGATCTGACTGTCCCTCCGCGATATACATCCCATATCCATAAGTCCCCGGCGCCTGGTCGTCCTCATTCAGCGGGAACGCCTCGAAGACTGCCGTATCCTCCGGGGAGACGCAGCGGATATAGACTTCCGAGTCCGTATCCAGGGCCTCTCTGGGGATCTCTCCATCTACTTTCGTGTAGCCTTCGATCTCCTCCACTTCCATGGTCACGCCGGTCGTCTCCTCCTGGCCCCATTCCTGAAACTCCCGCAGAGGGGCCGGCATGCGCGGCGCTTCCCTGGCCAAAATATCCAGATGCCGCTCCACGATCTCGAAGATCAGGGTGTCCGCGCCCTCTTTTTCAAGCGTGTCCACCGGATACGGGACCGACCTGTCAAAATACCCTTTCCCATATTCCTCCGCTATGAACGGCGTCAGGGAATTGCCGAAGGAGTCCCGAAAGACCACCGCCCCGTGCTCTTTCCCAGGGTTTGTGGTGTGGATCTTCATATCCTCCGTGCTCTGAAAGCCATCTCCATAGTCAAATGTAAATTCTCTTTCGTAATAGATATTCTCGTCTTTCTCTTTTCCCAGCGGATGGACCATCTCGTAGAGGTCCCCGGCAAAATCCCGGCGTACCTCATAGGGCATCCCGGCATAATCCGTATGCGCCTGCCCCAGCGCGTCCATGACCGCGCCCATGGCCAGGGCCGCGCCCTTATTGTTCCAATGGGAATCCAGGCGGTGATAGAGGACCTCGTCCTCCTCTGAAAACGCCTCCACGAGATCCGCGTAGGCCACGCCAGCCTCTTTCAGCTCTTTTACCAGCCCCTCAAGGTCGCCCTCGTCTCGTATCTTCTTATGATAGTAGGGCATGTACTGGGGATAGAGGGTGTTCTTATTCGGCGCCACCGTAAATACAAAGGAGCCGCCCTGCCCTTCTACATATTCCTGGATCAGGGCCAGCATGCGGGCCGTCCCGTACAGCTCCCGGGCATCCATCGTCGGGATGCCCAGATAGGACTCCAGAGAATCTGTGTAAAAATAATACCCGTCTTTTCCCTGGATCACCGCGTCCTCCCCGGACATCCCGAAGAGCTTCCCCTTGAGAAACGAATGAGCCTCGATGATCTCCCACCGGAACGCGAAATGATCCGCGAAATAGTCTCCCAGCTCCGGCAGGAAATGGACATTCACGTCCCCCTGCGCCGTCCGGATCCGCGGAAAGGGCGAGAGCGCCTCTTTCCGGCTCACCTCCCGGTCCTGATAAAAGACCATCCCCAACAGCGGGATCCACAGCAGGGCAAAAAATAGACCGGCAAAGATCTTATAGCCTGTTTTTTTCTCCATTTCCCCTCCCATCAGAACCTGAAATATATGAACGGGTTATACGCGTCCGCCGAGAGCCTGCACATGCACAGGAATAACAATACCATGCATGCCACGTAGGAACACTTGTGCATCCACGGACGGTCCATCGCCTCCAGCCGCCGCTTCACGGGCACCGCCCCGATCACGGCTGCCATGAGCGTGGTCAGATACATGGGATCCAGGATCCGTACGCAGCTGCTCATATTTTCCGGCGTAGATCCCACGCCCGTGAACATGGCGGCGAACATCGTTCCCGCCTGGGAGAGGCTCTCCGCCCGGAAGATCACGAACGCCAGCACCGCCACCAGCACCGTATAGAGCTGCCGCAGCCACCGGATCTTACATTTCCTGATGGGCAGGACGGTATCCTCCAGGATGAGGAAGGCCCCGTGGATCAGCCCCCACAGCACGAACGTCCACTGGGCTCCGTGCCAGAGGCCCGTGCAGAAGAACACGATGAACTTATTTATGTATGTCCGCGCCGCGCCTCTGCGGTTCCCGCCCAGGGGGATGTAGAGGTATTCCTTAAACCAGGTGGACAGCGAGATGTGCCACCGGCGCCAGAAATCCTGCATGCTGTCCCCGTAATAGGGGTACTGGAAATTTTCCCGGAAATGGAAGCCGAACATCTGCCCCAGCCCGATGGCCATGTCGCTGTAGCCGCTGAAATCATAGTAGATCTGCAGGGCATAGGACACCGCCCCGATCCAGGCGCTGGCCATATGAAGCCCCGGGGCGGACAGGCCGAACACGTAGTCCGCCGCCGCTCCCATGGTGTTGGAGATCAGCACCTTCTTCGACAATCCGATGATGAACCGGCGGATCCCCCGGGCCACACCTTGGCAGGTCTGCTGCCGCTCCTCGATCTCCCGCTCGATGTCATGGTATTTCACGATCGGCCCGGCAATCAGCTGCGGGAAAAATGATATGTACAGCAACACTTTCCCAAAGTCCCGCTGCGGCCGCACATCGCCCCGATACACATCGATCACATAGGATAACGCCTGAAAAGTGAAAAAAGAGATGCCGATGGGCATGACGATGGCCGGGATCGGGAGCGCGACACCGAGAAGAGCATTTATATTTTCCAGGATAAAGCCTGTGTACTTGAACACGCACAGGATCCCTAGGTTCAGGACGACCGCCAGGGCGAGGAAGGCTTTTCCACGCCTCCCGCCCCCTGACACCAAACGCCCCAGCACGTAGTTGACCGCTGAAGAGATCAGCATCAGCAGCACATAGACCGGTTCGCCATAGGCGTAGAACACCAGGCTCGCCGCCACCAGGAACAGATTCTTCCATTTCAGCGACGGCAGGACCTGGTACACCAGGAACACCACCGGCAAAAATGCAGATAAGAAGACTACGCTGCTAAATACCATATCGTCCTACCGGAGCACATCCGGCGCATCCGGGAGCGCGTATCTCACGCCGCCGGTATTGCCGTAAGCCTTGCCGAAGAGATCCACGTTCTTTTTATAATTCTTGAGCACCTGCTGTGTCTGCGGATCGTAGACTTTGCCCCCGATCTCCACCCATGCATGGGGCCTGAGCGTATCGCCCGGGATGGGCTTTTGCATCTGGCCGACGATGACCTTTGCATTGTATCCGCAGCCCCTGGCCAGCATGGCGAAACCAGCGGCAAAACTGTAGCAATTCCCCTTTTTATCTTTCAGCATATCATAGGCGTAGGCCGCTTCCCATTTGGAAGGACTTCCCGCGGGCGACTGGCGGATGCCGTAGCCGCATTTATCCTTCATATAGTTATAGCAGGCTTTCAGCTTCTGCGCTTTGCTCTGGGTCGGTTTCGTCCGTTTATCCAGGACGGACTGCACCTCGATCAGCATCTTCGCCCTTGTGCTCAGGGAAGCCTCGCCCTTCTTGTTGAGCTTTACCTGATCCACCTTCTTATTCTTGACCATCACGCCCTTGTCGGTAAAATAATAGGCTTTCTTCCCGATCTTGTTCCAGCCGATGGCCGCCGCGCCGCTGCTCTTAAAGTAATATCTCTTCTTCTTGATGACCTGCCATTTATTCTTGACCTTCTTGCCTTTGTCATAGAAATAATACCTGCCGCCCTCCTGCTTCAGTCCCTTTTTCACAGCTTTCGCCGATACTTCCACAGGTGTCTGCAGCACGCATGCCGCCGGAGCGCCCAGTGCCAGCGCCGCCGCCAGGGCCAGCGCCATCCCTTTTACCTTCAGCCGATCTCTCATCTTCTTTCCCTCCTCGTACATTCTCTCACGTGATCAGACGCACGCGTAGCTCAAGATCTTGCGCACGCCGTTTTCTTCATATGTATAGATCGTAAAGTTACTATACTGGTAGATACCGTCCCGTCCCGGTCCCATGCAGCTGGGCGATGTGATCCCGCTCTTGGGTTTTCCGGCCTTCTTGATGAACGCGTCGAAGTCTTTGCCGTTCTTTGCGTAGCTGGTGATGTTCTTCACGAGCTTTCCGCCCTTGGTGACCGTCCAGATCTTGCTGCTGCCCGGAAGACACACGGTCTGCTTCACCGCCGAGCCGTTCGCTGTGAAATAATATCTGTTCTTGCCGATCGTCACCACTTTATTCCTGACCATCCGGCAGTTCTTGTCGAAGTAATACCGCTCCGCCTTGATCTTCTTATAGCCTTTGTAGGCGGCGCCGTTCTTGCCAAAATAGTAGCGGTGGGCGCCCACGTTCTTCCACTTGTTCATGACTTTCTTGCCCTTTGCGTAGAAGTATACCTTCCCGTTCACCTTCTGCAGCCCGTTCTTTGTCGCCGCCGACACGTCCGCCGCAAAAGGCACCGTGAAGATCTGCATGATCAGCAGAAAGACCAGCGCAAAGGATAGGATCCTCTTCTTGTCCATGTCTTTTTCTCCTCCTTATTTAATTCAGTTGCATTTCCTTTTATACTTTACCATCTTCTTAAGATTTTTACAATAGGACACGCTATATTTGGCCGCCGATCGGACGCCGTCTTGCGGAAACGACGATCTTCTGATATACTGTAAAAGTGTCAGAAAATGATCAATGATCCAAGGAAGGAGAAAAACAGATGGACATCACAAAAAAGATCCGCATGCTCTTTACAGTCGGCGCAGCCTGCCTATGCGTGACCGCAGTCACTGCCAGCACTGCCTACGCCGCTACAAAAGATGGGAACGGCGTCTATTCCCTCAGTATATATGAAAACGACAGCTACACCAAAGCTGATGTGACAGGCGACGGCAGGCCCGATAAGATCGAGACAGTCGTCACAGGGACGAACGAGAACAGGAAAGCCGCATTGAAAGTCAACGGAAAACAGCTGAAGACCTGGACGATCAGCAAGAACAACAATAGCATCATCCTCCCGTCCGTCCACGTCGTCGTGATCTCCAAAAAAGCCGCTTATCTGGAGATCACCACCGAAGACTACCGCTCCTACAAAACGGCCTGCGCCCTGTACCAGGTAAAAAAAGGAAAACTGCGCACCGTCTTCGACTACAAGAAGATAGTCAATAATAAACTGCTCCTCGATAATGATTTTGTCAATAAGGGATACGGCTATGACATGGTCACTGCAGCGAAGGTGAGCAAAAATACGATCCATCTCAATGTCAGCCTGGGAACAAAGAGCCTTGGTCATATACGCACAGAGGGCCTGAAGCTCAAGTATTCCAAAGGAAAGCTGACGCTCCAGAAAGACGCGGGAAAGGTCGCCAAGGTCAGCATCATCGATGACCGGGGAAACAGTAAGGTCTTCACCGCCGCCAAGAAGATCCAGACCGTAAAAGCAGCCGGATCCTCCAAAAAAGGCATCGTGATCCCCAAAAAGACAAAGTTCACGGCAAAGAAACTGGCCATCGCAGGCAAGAACATCTATGTCCAGGTCCAGACGACCGCCGGAAAGACCGGCTGGATCAGCTTATCCGCCTCCGCTAAACCGCTGGTGACCACCCGCTCGATCGTGATGTGGGGCTGATACCCGTTCAGACCGCGATACCCATGACAGGAGTGACCCTTATGATCAACATTCCCATGCGCACAGCCGGACCTCTGGATCGGCAGACGATCCTATCCATCAACCAGGCCCGGATCCAAGCCCCTCTGTCTTCCAGAGATATAAACACTTTGACCGCACCAGCACGCTCACAGACCGCACCCACGCAGTCCCGCAAAGAGCCGCCCGCGCCAAGACCCGCCAGGTCCGCTCCCCGGCTGCTGCACCCCGTCCAGAAAGGCCAGAAGGTCCCGCTCTCCCCTTCGGGCGGCCCCGCCCGTATAAGGGCCTGCCTGGGCTGGGAGACTCTGAACGCCGCCTGCGATGTGGACGTATCGGCGTTCCTGCTGGATGGCTCAGGCAAGGTCCCGGGCGACGACTGGTTCGTCTTCTACGGCCAGGTGAAAAGCCCCGACGGCAGCACGATCTTCCACGCCGGCCAGGAGCCCTGCCGGGAGAGCATTTCCGTGGACTTTACCCGACTGGACAGTTCCGTGACCCGGATCGTATTCGTCCTCACGATCGACGAGGCCCTCACGCGGCATCTGGATTTCAGCATGGTCAGGGACGCATATATCCAGATCACGGATCCATCCTCCGGCCAGGAACTGGTCAGTTTTAAAATGGACGAATACTACGCGAACGTGACCTCGATGATGATCGGAGAGATCTACCAGCACAAAGGAACGTGGAGATTCAACGCCATCGGAAACGGCGTCGCACGGGACCTGGCCGGCCTCTGCGGGCTGTACGGCGTCCAGGTCGTGTAAATGTCAGATCAGGGAGGAGCAAAAGAGATGTTAAGATTTGAAACGATCAATGAATTGATGCTGAAAGTCACCTGCACCGGACATGACGTCCTCTTTACAAAGGCAGGTTCCTTCATAGCCGGGGAGAGCGCCGGAGGAAAAAATTACAGATTTGAAAAAGTCCTCTTCGGCCCGCAGAACAGCCTGGGCCAGGCGGTCTTAGGATCCCTGGTCCGGCGGGTCACCGGCGAGAATCTCCCGCTCATGAAAGTAAATTTGGGCGGGGATTCCATCACCTATTACGCAGACTACGGCCAGCATGTGGTCGTCTACCATCTGAACGCCGGGGAGACGATCTCCGTCGAATCCGAGAACATCCTGGCCTTCACACAGGACTGCGACTACAGCGTCCGCTTCATCGGCGTCGGCGTCCTCTCCCAGAAAGGACTCGCCACCTCCACATTGACGGCCCGCGGCAAGGATGCCTATGTGGCCGTGTTATCCGACGGGAATCCCATCGTCCTCAGTAATGTCACCTCCCGCAGCACGATCTCCGTAGATCCCGACGCGGTGGTCTGCTGGATCGGGAACGGCCCCTGTGATCCCCAGGTCACCGCGGACGTATCCTGGAAGACATTCATCGGCCAGGCCTCCGGCGAATCCTACCAGTTCGAATGGCACCAGAACCTGCCCGTGACCGTGATCGTCCAGCCTTCCGAGCGGCGGGGCGGGATCAAGATCGGTATGGATTAAATCTGTCCCGGCCGCAGGCGCAGCCCAGTTCCTTAAGCTCCAGCGCCATGGGCGTCCGCATCTGCCCCAGGGACTCATACATATCCCCCTCCGGCACAAAATGCGACGCCCTGAAAAAATCCAGTGAGCTCTCAGTGGCGTCCGCCCAGATCCTCTTTACATGGGCGTCCACGCCCCGGTCGGCCAGCAGGCGCAACAAAAAATCCCCGTACCGCTGCAGCCTGTACGGCTCTAAGATCCCGATCTCTATGAGCGTGAACCGGCAGTCCACGAAGCGCACCGCGCCCATGCCTGCCGGAAGGCCCTCCGCCCAGAGCACCGCGTACTGAGCATCCGGATACGGAAACACCTCCGTCACGTAACGTCCCTGAAAGATCTCATCGCGCAGCCTCCCCGCCAGCTCCAGTCCTTCTTTATCTTTTACACATCTTCCTGTTATCATCTCATGCCTGTGCCTGAAAACATCTCACATCGGCTTTCAGACACCCCCCTTTCCATATCTTTTCATATGATGAGTATACCACAGATCACGGATCCACTTTAAAAAAGATTGACTTTTCAGAAAAATAATAATAGAGTAAAAATGAAAGGAAGGGATGCCCTGACAGAGCAGGAATTGATGCAGCTCTTCGTCTTGACAGGGTTATTAGTCAGCACCGACAGATTCATCAGTGAGGAAAGCGCCAGGACGA
>CAJTYN010000015.1:0-14249 GCA_910584115.1 uncultured Lachnospiraceae bacterium | reverse complement strand
GCCGACCGCCTCCTCTGTGATGAAAAAGATGTGGCCGTGATAAGAAAAATCTATCCTTAACGGATATTCTCTTTACTAAGCTGTTGACTTTACAGAAGAAACCGGTTATAATTAAAGTCCGTGCAGCCGGGGAGTTAGCGGTGCCCTCTACCTGCAATCCGCTACAGCAGGGGTGATGCCAATCTGAGGACTCCTATTGGAGAGCTGCCTTTTATAAGCGGCGTTGACGTCTGGGTCTTACGCAACAGGACCCTGTGAACCGTGTCAGGTCAGGAATGGAGCAGCACTAAGCAGGATCTCCTGTGTGCCGTAAGGGCACCTGGGCCGAGTTGGCTGTAGGAGTAACGTCTGTGATAGGTTTTCGAGGTGCGGCGCACGGAAAAAATAAAGAACCTCATACATTCATATAGAGAATACAGATCCAGCCCGCCCAGAAGATATCCTTTTCAGCGGGCTTATCATATAATATCATGATCACAGATGGCGGTCTTCAAACCCACTCTGATCCGACAGCTTTTACCTATCAAAGGAGAGATCCATGGGGAGCAAGAAAAGATTTATCCTGAAATCCTTAGTGACTGTCTGTCTTCTAGCCGTTTTATCAACAGAAGGGCTTTTTTTGTATTGTCATTATATAAAACACGTGAGCACGATCCAATACGCGTCTGACAGACTGCGCGATCTGCAGGAATGGGTCTTCCACAACGGCACCCAGACGGCCAACGCCCAGACACCGAACGCCCAGACGCCCGTCCGCAGGGAGATCCCGGATCTGTCCGCCGCCGCGCCGGGGCCGCTCCTGTATCAAACGGCCGTGTACGCCATCCAGGAAACATTCGGGGACGACGCACTCGTGATCCCTGAGGACGACCACATATCCGTCTCATCCGACACCCTGTCAGCGGACACCTTAAAGACCGGCGATGACCCCACAGAAATGGCCGCGAAGACCGAAACGAAAGCGGATCTTGTGACGGTCAGCTCAGGGGAGACGGCCTCTCTCCCTGCGCCCGTGACCCTGCAGGAGCTGATCGCACGCCAGGAGAGCGACGGACTTTCCCCAAACGAGGATAGCCGGATCCAGTTGGAGGCGGAATCTATCCTCCAATACCCGGAACTCCCCACAGGCTGCGAGGTGACTTCCCTGACCATGGCCCTGCGCTTCGCCGGATACGATGTGTCCAAGGAGGAGCTGGCCGATACGTACCTGGAGAAAGCCTCCCCCGGATCCGTCAGCTACAAGAGCGCTTTCTGGGGCGATCCGCGCCAATCCGGATCTTTTGGCTGCTACGCTCCGGTGATCGTGAACGCCGCCAATAGATACCTGGAAGAACAGGAAAGCCCCAAACGCGCCTACGACCTGACGGGGACCCCCTTCGACGACATCCTGGCGGAGATCCGCATGGGCTGCCCGGTGATCGTGTGGGGATCCATGTATATCAACGAGGAGATCGTATTTTCCTACGGCTGGGAGATCGACGGCGAGACCGTCACCTGGCCCTCCAACGAACACTGTATGCTGCTGATCGGATTTGACATGGAGAACAACAGCGTCATCGTCTGCGACCCGCTGGAGGGGATCGCAAGCTACGACAAGACCGCGTTCCAGCACCATTATGAGACTCTGGAGCAGCAGGCGATCGTCATTTATTGATCTATGTACTTTTCTGCGAGAAAAGTACCAAAAGCGCCGGGAGATCGCGGATCTCACCCGGACCCCTTGAAACGCTTTGATTCACCAACAACAAAAAAGTACCGCCAGGGATGAACGCTCAGAACTTCATCCCTGGCGGCATTTTTCTTTATTTTATCTTTTTCACGTCTTTCTTATTCGACTGAGCGATGATGTAATGGGGCCGGCCCTTCGTCTCCATATAGGTCTTGGCTATATACTGCCCCATGATCCCCAGGCAGAAGAGCTGGATGCCTCCGATAAAGATGATCACGCAGATCGTGGAGGCCCAGCCAGCCACCGGATCCCCAAAGAGCAGCTTGCGCACGATGATCACCAGCAGGAAGAAGAATGAGCACGCTGTCATCGAGATCCCGAACCAGGACGCTATACTGAGCGGCACCTGGGAAAAATTGATGATCCCGTTGACCGCATATCTGAACAGCTTCCAGAAACTCCATTTCGTCTCCCCGGCGACCCGCTCCACATTGTCATAGGGCAGCCAGTACGTCCGAAACCCGATCCACCCGTAGATCCCTTTCGAGAAACGGTTATGCTCGCCCATGGAAACGATCACATCGGCCATCTCACGCTTCATCAGGCGGAAATCCCTGGCGCCGTCTACGATATCCGCATCGGAGATCTTGTTGATGAGCTGATAAAATCTCTTCGCGGCCCAGCTGCGGATCTTCGGTTCCCCTCTACGGGTGCTGCGGCAGGTGGCCACGCTGTCGTACTCCCCGCCCCGCAGGATCTCCAGCATCTGCGGCAGCAGGGAGGGCGGATCTTGCATATCCGCATCCATGACCGTCACATAAGCCCCTGAAGCGTTGGAAAATCCCGCGTACATGGCCGCCTCCTTCCCAAAATTCCTGGAAAAAGACAGATAGAACACGTGGGGATCCTCGGCGCTGAACTTTTGCAGGATGGACAGCGTGCCATCCGACGAACCGTCGTCCACAAAGATAAATTCATAGTCGCAGTCCATCTCCCCCAGGACTTTTTTCGTCTCCTGGTAAAAGACAGGCAGCGTCTCCTGTTCGTTGTAACACGGCACGATCAGCGACAATCTCACCTTCTCCATCACGCGCCTTTTTCAAAATTCATCTCATACCACAACAGGAACATGTAGACCGTCCAGATCTTCCGGCTGTAATTCTTTTTCCCGGCCTTGTGTACTTTCAGGAGGCGCAGCAGTTCCGATGTATTGAAATACTTCTCCGCGGCTTTTGAGGTGAATGCTTTGTAGACTTTTTTATAATAAGTATCTTCCCGCAGCCATTTCGCGATGGGTACGGGGAATCCCAGTTTCTTGCGCCGGGCGTTCTTCTCCGGCAGATAACCCCTGGAGACTTTCCTGAAGAGGATCTTCGTATTCTCGTCCGTCACCCGCATCTCCGGGGGCAGGGACAGGGCCACCTTGGCCACTTCCATATCCAGGAACGGGACCCGGACTTCCAGGGAGTGGGCCATGCTCATATGGTCTGATTTGCGCAGGATGTCCCCCCGCAGCCAGAAACTCAGGTCGATGTACTGCATCTTCGTCACATCGTCCAGATCCGATACTTCGTCATAATAGGGCTTCGTCAGCTGCTGGGGCGTCACATATCCCCGGCTTTTTTTCAACAATCTGCGCACCTGGCTGGGGTAGAAGATATACGCATTCCCGATGAAACGCTCCGAGATATCCTGTCCCGCCCGGATCATGTACTGTTTCCCCTTAAAATCGATCGGACAGTGCAGGAAGATCTTGCTGATCAGCCGCCGCAGACCCTTCGGCACGATCTTCACCGGACGCAGGGACAGGGGCGTGTGGTAGATCGTATACCCGCCGAACAGCTCGTCGGATCCCTCGCCGGAGACGACCACCTTCACGTGGCCGGAGGCCAGCTGGCACAGGTAATACAGCGGGATGATGGACGGATCTGCCACCGGCTCGTCCAGGTATTTCTGCACTTTCGGCACCGCATCCCAGTATTCCTCCGTGGTGATGATCTTATCGTAATTCTCAATCCCCAGCTCGCCGCTCAGTTCTTTCGCCAGGTTGACCTCGTTCCATTCATCCCATTCGAACCCTACGCTGAAGCTCTTCTTGAAGCCGCTGGCCGCGGTCAGGAACGAAGAGTCGATGCCGCCGGAGAGAAAAGAAGCCATCTCCACATCACTGATCTTGTGGGCCTCCACCGAGTCTTCCAGGGCCGCCTTGAGCCTGGATGCGGCCTCCGCCTCCGTCAAGTCCTCCTGGATATGGAACTGGGGCTTCCAATAACAGCGGATAGCGATCTCCCCGTCCTTCCAGTACATGTAATGACCGGGAAGGAGCTGGTAGACACCCTTGAAGAAAGTCTCCTCCATGGCGTTGTACTGGAACGAGAGGTAATTGCCCAGCGCCGCCTCGTTAAATTCTTTCTCCATGTCCGGATGAGCGAAGATTGCTTTGATCTCAGAGCCATAGTAGAATTCTTTTCCCTTTTTCCCGTAAAACAGCGGTTTGATCCCGAACATATCCCGGGCCAGGAACATGGTCTTTTTTTCCTTGTTCCAGATGGAAAAGGCGAACATGCCCCTAAGCCGGTTCAGAAGGTCCGGCCCGTATTCCTCGTATCCGTGCAGGATGACCTCCGAGTCGGTGTCCGTCGTAAAGACATGTCCCCTTTCGATCAGCTCTTTCTTCAGATCCGGATAATTGTAGATCTCTCCGTTGTAGACCAGCACCAGCGTATGATCCTCGTTCTCGATGGGCTGCTTCCCGTTGTCCAGGCCGATGATCGACAGCCGCCTCATCCCCAGGCAGGCCATGTCATCACAATAAAACCCCGCTTCGTCGGGGCCCCGGGAATAGATGCACTGCATCATATCGTTGATCGTCTTCTCCCTGTCATATGTGTTGCTCTTTGAGATAAAACCTGTAATTCCGCACATTTTTCTAAAAGTATCCCCCTGACTCTTTCATTGTGATCACGGCAATGTGTAGACCACATTCCCCTTTGCGTCGTATACCTGGTATCCGGGCTTGCATGCCTCTTTCGCATTTTCCAGCACGCCGAAAGCCCCGATCTGTGTATCCAGGTCTGTCCAACTCTTGCGCACGCGGTAATAGCCGTCCCTGTACGTCAATGTTCCGTTGCCGGGGGAGACGGCCGCTTTCTGCACCTTTTTATCCTTCTTCTTTTTCGCCGGCTCTCTTTCCTCATCCTGAGCTGTTTCCACGCCGTCGATGTCGTCGAACCTGGTCAGATCGTGGCGTTCGATGATCGCGCATACCTTGTCCACATACGAACTGTCAGTGGCGTATCCGCCGTCCTTGATGATCTGCACCGCCCGCTGCGGATCTTCCTCGCCTCTCAATCCCTCGTAGCGCAGCCCGCTCCCGGACTTGGCGCCCAAGAGGTATGCGGAATGGTCCGCCAGGGACGCTTCCATGCTGTCATACTGCCTGAAATCCGCCTCGATCGTCACCACCTGGCCACTGTATTCTTCCCGTGTCTGCTTCCTGTAGACGGAGACGCCGTCCCAGGCGCTGTCCTCCCAGTCGTTGTTGGAGAGCATGGCTTTCATCCCGAAACAGTTATTTGCCTCGGACGCCAGCTCCGACGTCAGATACCCGGACTCCAAGATGCACTGGGCCGCCGTCACGCTGGCCAGGACGCCGCTCTTGGCATAATCTTCCCGGCACATCTCTCCGATCCGCTCGACCCTCTCCTCCTGTTCCAGATCTATCAGCTCCAGAGCCTGTGTCATGCCCCCGAAAATAGATGCCGCCGGCCGATCTTCGGATACGGTCGGCTCCGGGATCTGGGCGCCATAGACAGGCACACTGCCCGCCGCCAATGCCGCACAGCACACGAAAAGGAGCAGTTTGCTTTTTTTCATATCATTTTCACCTCTTGATCCTATATTCCTTCAATGCTAATATTCCCATTATACAAAAAAATTTTCATGAAAACAAGTGCTTGATCTTTCTGTTTTATATTCTGAATCTTTATGTTATAATCTGAATTAAGAAAACAAGAGACGATCTACATAGATCATGAAGGAGGCTTACAAAATGGAAAGAAAAATGTTTAAGATCCCGTCCCGCTACGACAAGGACATCACCTTGAAAGTGATCCCCGGGCATTTTGCCACCACCCAGTCCCACATCACCCATCATCTGGATATCGCCACGATGAGCTCCCGCTACGCGGAGGCCGAGCGGATCGCCCACGCTTTTGCACAGAAATATAACTCCTCCACTCCGGTGGACACCATCGTCTGCCTGGACGGCCTGGAGGTGGTCGGCACGCTGCTGGCCGGGACGCTGACCAAGGCGGGCATCCTCTCCATGAACGCCCACAAGACCATGTACGTGACCAGCCCGGAATTTAAGAACGGCATGCTCGTCTTCCGCGACAACATCCAGCCCATGATCCAGAACAAGAACGTGATCGTGCTGATCGGCACCATCACCACGGGCACCACCCTGGCCAGCTGCATCCAGTGCATCCGCTATTACGACGGCATCCTCCAGGGCGTCTCCGCCATCTTCAGCGAAGTCTCCAAGGTGGGGGCTCTCCCCGTGAACGCCCTTTTCACAGGCAAGGACCTTCCCGGATATGAAAGCCATAAGCCCAGCGAATGCCCATACTGCCAGCAGGGGCAGAAGATCGACGCGATGGTCAACTGCTATGGGTATTCGAAATTATGATGCCAAAGAATGGCAAGAACAGCGTCTTAAGGGGACCGGGTGAGATCCGCGATCCCCTGGCGCTCTTTAGAGAGTGAGCTAAGATATGGAAGGCGTGATGGCATGGGAATGCCTGGGCAGATCATGTCACCTTTCCTGCAGGAGATATGTATATACTTTTATCTGTCCAGCATGTACCGCTGAAAATGTAAAGCTTCTTTTGCATCTCGATCGAGCGCATCCTCACTTGTATCCGCCACGATATTTCTCCAAATCCTGATATCTTTTCCGACCGTGCCTCCGGGAATGACAAACGGCTCCATGACCACGGCCCCCTCATATCCGATCTCCTTTAGGGCATCATGGATCTCTCTCCACGGGACCCTTCCTTTTCCCGGGACCATGCGGTTGCATTCCCCTGTATGGAAATGTCCCAGCAATTTCCCTGCTGTCCGGATCGCACCGCCGATACTCTGCTCTTCGATATTCATATGAAACGTATCCAGCATGACCTTTACGTTCACAGCGGCAGGCTCCATCTGGCGGACCGCCTTTACAAATTCCGCGCCTTCCTCCGCGGTGTTCAGCACATGGTTCTCAAACCGGTTCAGCACTTCCATTCCGATCGTCTCGATCCCGTGATCAAGGCCGACCTTCCCTAATCTCGCGATCCCTTCAACGCCTCTTTCCCAGTCCCCTTTTTTATCGATCGGCTTGCTGTAGTCGATCGGCCAGCAGGAATAAATGGCGCCCCCGATCAGATCCGCATCGATCTTCTCCATCCTCCAGAACAGGTCTTTATAAAATTCCAGCGCATGTTCCCGCACACCTGGATCTGCCGAAGCGATATCATTCTCCGGCGCAGGGCCATAGCCTACGGTAAGGCGGATGCCGTTTTCTTTCGCACAGTTCCTCAGTTCAGCCAGTTCCTTCTCTGTATATGTGGGCAGAGGCCCAGCTGCGATCTCCAGGATATCGAATCCCAGTTCCGCCGCTTTGCGGATATAACGCTTGTAATCCCCATCCCATTCTCTCTCCCAGTATGCGTAATAGATACCATGTTCCATGTCTGTTCTCCTTTCCGATCTTCTCTTCCCCATCCGCGGATGCCCGGTGCCTTTTTTAGAAACAGGTGTATGCCCCGTCAACAGTGATATCTGTCCCGGTCGTGAAGGAGCTCGCGCCTCCTGTCACAAAGATCTTCTTTCCGTCCAACCTCATTTTTTCCATGATCCCCATTTGCTCTTCCTCTCTTTCTTTATTTTGGATCTTATATATCTTAATGCCTGAAAAACAGCATGAGATCCCTGATCGATCAGGATGTTTCTCTTACAAGCAGCGTGTCCAGCAGGATATTCTGGATCTTCTTATCTGGGAAAGCGATCCTGCTGACCAACATCTTTGCCGCTGTCCTCCCCATCTCATATGAATCTCGCAGAACATGATCACATGGGATGTTCAACAGATCCAGCATCTCTATCTTATCCAGGGTGATATGGGCAAACGCGTCTGGCCTTCCCCTTTCATACACTGCCTGCAGATAGCCTTTTCCCAAGCTATTGTTGCAGGTAATGACCGCTGTGGGCTTTTTTTCTCTATTGAGCAGCTCTTTTGTCACGGTGTATGCATAGAACTCCTGATACTCCCCCTGATAGACCAATGCCTCGTCTTCTGTAAGCCCGGCTTCCTTAAGTCCTTCCAGATACCCTTCATAACGCTCAGCCGCCAGAATGTTTTTCAGAGAATTCCCGTTTATCAATGCGATGTCCCGATGCCCTGCCGCCGCCAGCGCGAGCACCGCATCTTTCACAGCCGCCCTATCATTAAAATGGATCGTATCCATGTGCAGCCCGATATCCCGGTCGATGCAGACAGCCGGACATCCCAGGCCCGTTATTTTTTTCTGGATCTTATTTTTCAGGCCCATCGCCGGATAATTCACTGCCGGCACGTACAGCACACCCGTCACCCGCTGTGTCTTCATCATGTCCAGGGCCTCGGCATCTTTTTTTGCGTCATCATCGTTGCTGCAGTAAAGCAGTGACAGATCGTTTTCTGAAATGATCTCTTCGATCCCTGTAAATAATCCCCCAAAAAAGGGATTCCCTATTTCAGGTACGATGACACCGATCGTGGAGGACGCCTGCCGGGATAGATTCCTTGCAGTCTCAGACGGCACATAATCGGTTTCTTTCATGATCTGCTCTATTCTCTTTTTCGTGCTCTCTTCTACTTTTTCCGGGGAATTTAAGACCCTGGAAACAGTCGTCTTTGAAACGCCTGCCCTTTTTGCGATATCCGATATTGTAACTTTCCTCATGTCCTCACCCCCTTCTTTATGGTATCGGTTTCATTTATTTCATTGTAGCTGCTCTTTTACGTCTTGTCAATACATCTTTTTATTTTTAGTTATGATATATGATCTTATAATGGATACGAGGCATTTACTCGTGTTTTTCGTATGATCTGTATTCTTTTATATGTTATCGGTTTCATATGTTTCTGTACAAAACACGTCTTTCTTTCACATGAAAAAAGGGCCTTCACCTAATAAAAGATGAAGTGCCCTATGACTTTACTCCCTCTATTTTCGTTGCTTTCCGGAGTCTTGATCTCTGTCTGATGCTACACATCCTCCAAAGTGCCCCTTTACGCGATCGCCCCGTTCTCTTCCTCATCTCTCGTCTTGTCCTGCTGCTCTCGCTCCTCTTCGCTCTCCAGCTCAGGACGGCGGGCGGCTTCTTCGGCGGACTCCTTCAGGGAGACACTCAGATCCGCATAGCCCTCCATGGCCTCTGTGTAAAGTTCGTCGATCTCCTGTTTCAGATCATTGAGCCGTTCCTGTTTGCCCATGGGGGCGCTCCCTCCCCGGGAGCCGTCCATCTTGATCTCAGCGGCCATCACGTTCGCCTCTCCCTGCTTATGCACATAGGCGCTGTAGATCTGCCCTGTGCGCTCGTAGTCCATGGACGCGCTGGTCAGCTCGTTCATCTGACGCCTCTGCTGCTCCTCCTTCGTCAGCGGCTCCTCGTCCTTCTTCTCTTCTTTCTCCTCCTCAAGGGAGTCCTCCATCATCTCCTTCATGGTCTGAGAGATCTGCGTCTCGATATTGCTGATCTGCTCATCATAAAGGGAGATCATGGACTGGATCGACTTGATATCCCCGCCCGCATCCAGGGTATCCGCGATCAGCTGATTCTTCTGCTCGATGATGCTCTGCTTCTGGGACATGAGGCTCTCGATGCGGCTCTGGATCCGGCTCATGGGGCTTAGATCCACGCGGTCCTGCCTGCGCTCCTCCTCCCGGGCTCTCCCGGCCTTTTTGCCCTGTCGGGCTTTTTGATCCACGGACTGTAATGCCATCTGCACTTTATTCCACGTATTGTTCTGACTGGACTGTGCTCGTATATACATATTCCTGCCACGCTCCTTTCCTGCCCTTATCCATTCCTTATATGAACATCGGCCAGAAACGCGTTTCTCTTAAGCCGGATCTGTGTTAAAATAGACCCATCCAGATCCATCAAGGAGGTGACACAGATGATCATAGAAGGCGCGACCATGTCCATCGGCCAGACGAGATTTTCGATCGTAAAGGTAAAGCCCGCCGTCCTGATCAGTCCGGACATCGAACTGACACGCCAGAGCTTCCAGATGGTCTTCGGCAAAATGCCCATCGTCCTCTCCGCGCCGGACGCCCACGGCAATATCCAGTACCACGGCCGCAGCGATATCGTCAACTTCCTGGCGTCCTACCCGCCGTCCAAGATCCCCTGGACGCGGTATTCCGTGGTATGAACCAGATACGGACCAGATACAGTCCGGATACGACATCAAAAACAGCGTCGTCCCCAACAGACAACGCTGTTTTTCTGATACAGCTTTACATAGATCTCCTCTCCGCGATCTCCGCCATCTTCGCCGCGTTCAGCCGCGTGTCCCCGTGGACGCGGCTGTAGGAGAGATAGCCGTTCATGCGGTCAATCTTTGTGAGGTTTTTCGAACCGCACACGGGGCAGACGTCCATGTCCAGCTCCTCGTGCCCGCAGTCGTCACAATAGGCCAACGAGAGATTGACTCCCTCATAATACCCCAGCTCCATGGCCCTGCGGATCAGGGTCTGGACCGCTTCCCTATTATAATCGATGGGATAGCGCACATACTGGATCTTGCCGCCGTTGCACAGCTCCCAGAACCGTCCCTCCAGATCCTGCTTCTGGATCGGCGTGATGTCTTCCGTCACATGGCAGTGGAAACTGTTGCTCACATAGGGCCGGTCGGAGACATTTTCTACGATGCCGTACATCTTGCGGAACTGCTCCACCTGCAGGCCGCAGAGGCTCTCCGCCGGCGTCCCGTAGATCGCGTAGAGATGGCCGTCCTCCTGTTTGTACTGCTCCACTTTCCGGTTGATATACTGGAGCACCTCCAGGGCAAATCTCCCGTCCTCGGCGATCGACTTCCCATTATGCAGCTCCTGCAGCTCGTTGAGGGCCGTGATCCCAAACGAGGCCGTCATCGGCTTTAAGAGCCCCCGGATCCGCTCATGAGGTTCCAGATGCCCCCCGTAAAAACCCCCTTCACAGTAGGCCAGCGGGTTGGTGGAGGCTTTCATCTGCCCCAGGTATTCATACGTCCGCTTATGCAGGTCGCGGATCATCTCCAGGTAAAAATCCAGCACTTCATAAAAATCCCGGCTCTCCGCCCTGGACTTGGCCAGGATCATGGGCAGATGCAGGCTCACGGCCCCGATGTTGAACCGTCCTACAAAAACAGGCTCGTCCGCGTCATCCGCCGGGTTCATCCCGCCCCGCTCGTACCAGGGACTCAAAAAAGCCCTGCAGCCCATGGGGCTGATCACCTTGCCGTATCGCTTATACATGCTGGCGATATAGCCTTTTCCGGTCAGGGACAGCCAGTCCGGGTACATGGTCTTCGATGAGCAGTCCACGCCGGCCTCGAACACGTCCTCGCAGGGTTTTCCCGGGCCGTGCAGGTTTTCGTCGTAGAGAAAGACGATCTTCGGGAACAGCACGGGCTTCTTGTGCCCCGCCTTGCCCTGGCCGCCCATGTGGACCGTCAAGAGCGACAGATTGCACATTTTTTCAAAGGGCTCCGTACCCAGGCCCATGGTCACCGTCACGAAAGGATAATCCCCTCTGGAAGACCCCACCGTATTTAATTTATACTCGATCCCCTGCCATCCCTGGTCGTAATCCCGGCGGACCTTATCCATGGCATAGGCGGCCGCTTTCTCCTCCCTGCCCGTCCAGCCCTCGTCGGCGTAACGCAGAAATTCTTTATAGTATTTATCGTAGCTCTTTTTCGCATACGGCCCCAGGATCTTATCCACTTCCGGCACCGTGAAGCCGCCGTACTGCTGGGCCGCCGTGCTGAGGATGATGTCGCCCATCACATCGAAAGCCGTATCCAGGGTCTTTGGCTCGTTGTACCAGACATTTCCCATCTCGAAGCCGCCCTTTAACACATCCGCCACGTTGAACAGGCAGCAGTTCATGGTATCCAGCCTGGCCGACTGGTCATGGATGTAGATGTAGCCGTCCTTGCACGCCTGGAGCTCGTTCCTGTTCATGAAGAATTTCCGGTAAAGCTCCTTGTTCAGCTCGTTGAAGATCAGGCTGCGCTTCGTGGCCACCAGGGCGCTGTCCGTGTTGGCGTTGCTCTTGTCCCCGATATAACGGATGGCCTGGCTCTTGGTGTAGACATCGTCCATCATATGGATGAAATCCAGTTTATAATTCCGGTAATCCCTGTAGCTCTTGGCCACCGCCGGGTTGACCTTCTCAAGGGCTCCCTCCACGATGTTGTGCATGTCCTGGATCGGGATCTGATCCTTGCCCAGGGAAGCAGCCCGCTCCGTGGCAAACTGACAGATGAATTCCGTCTCCTGGGGCGTGAACGTGTAGAGGATGCGGGCCGCGGATTTGTTGACCGCGGCCACGATCTTCTCGGCATTGAACTCTTCCAGTGTACCGTCTTTCTTGATGATATGGACCATTTCTTTCACTCTCCACTATATCTTGTATTTTAAAATCCATTCGGCTTACAATATCTTGTAAATGACAGTATACCACAAAGCCCGTGCCCTGGCAAGCCTGCAGATCCTGAACCCCCTCAAGGTAAGATCAAAGAGAGTAAAGATCTTAAAAATGCATTGACACTGTGTCAGCAAGGATGTATAATACGATCACTGACACAATGTCAGAGTAAAACGAGAAGGAGGAGACGAGTATGAAAAAGCATATAGGAGGCGTACCATGTCAAAGGGATCGGAAGAACTGACAGCGGCGAGGAAAGAGGAGATCATAACAGCTTGTGCAGGATTGTATGAGACTATGAGCTTTAAGGATATCACCATCAAGGAGATCGGGAATGCGACTTCCTTTACACGGACTTCTATCTACAACTATTTCCGAACGAAGGAGGAGATCTTTCTCGCCCTGCTGCAGAGGGAATATGAATTATGGAACGACAGGCTGGCGGCGATCCGGGCAGAGCATGAAAGGATGACCCGAGAGGGATTTGCCGACGCGCTGGCCCATTCGCTGGAAGAACGGGGGAACCTGCTGAAGATCATGTCCATGAACCACTATGATATGGAGGACAACAGCCGGATCGAGCGTCTGATCGAGTTTAAGGTGGTATATGGGAGATCGCTGGCGGAGGTCAGAGATTGTCTGGATAAATTCTTCCCGGAAATGACAGTCCAGGATAAGCAGGATTTTATATTCTCCTTTTTCCCATTTATGTTCGGGATCTACCCGTATACGGTGGTGACAGAAAAACAGAAAGAAGCGATGGCGCAGGCAAACGTGGATTACGTGTATATGTCGATCTATGAGATCACATACGCCGAGGTAAAAAATCTATTGGGCGTATGATGGATGTTTGAGGAGGTGCATGATAATGAAGATCATGATACTGGAAGGAAGTCCGAACAAGAACGGATCATCCAATATGCTGGCGGAGGGATTTGCCAGGGGAGCGAAAGAAGCCGGGCATGAGATCCTTACCATTTCAGCGGCGCACAGCGATATCAGCCCCTGCACGGGATGCGTTTCCTGCGGCTATGACGGTCCCTGCGTACAGAAGGACGACATGGAGCATATCCGGAAGGAGATCCTCGGGGCCGATATGCTGGTGTTCGTCACGCCGCTCTATTACTATGGGATGTCGGCACAGCTGAAGATCCTGATCGACAGGTTCTGTGCCATAAACGGCAGCATCCAGAGAAAGAAGATGAGATCCGCCCTGATCTCGGCGGCATGGAACAGCGACGGCTGGACGTTTGAAGCGTTAGAAGCGCATTACCGCACCCTCGTAAGATACCTGAACTTCCAGGATCAGGGCATGATCCTGGGAAAAGGCTGTGGGACGCCGTCCATGACGGCAGGCAGCGGATACCCGGAGATGGCCTACAGGCTCGGAAGATCACTGGATCGATGATAAAAAGATGATAAAAAAATGGCATTCCTTTTGGGGGATGGAGGAAAGGAGAGCATTATCTATGAAGAGATCATTTTCTGTTTTTATGATACTTGCCCTTGTGCTGGGGCTTGTGGCCTGCGGCAACAAAAGTGAGCAGGAGGGAGCTTCTGTGCAGACTGCAGGGGATGAGAGCAGTGCGAAGGAGGACGCAGACGGAACAGAGGCGTCATCCGGTACACAGGAAGCGGCGCAGACGGAAGAAGCAGGAGCGAAGGCTCTGGTCGTTTATTTTTCGGCAACGGGAAATACCAGAGCAGTCGCGGAAACGCTGGCAGAGCTTTCCGGCGCCGATATTTATGAGATCGTGCCGGAACAGCCTTACACGGACGAGGACCTGGACTACAACGACCGTACCACGCGCGCGACGGCAGAGCAGGATGACCCGGATGCCAGACCCGCCAT
>CAJTYN010000014.1:4076-32598 GCA_910584115.1 uncultured Lachnospiraceae bacterium | reverse complement strand
GTAGAGCGCGCGGCTGTTAACCGCGTTGTCGTAGGTTCGAGTCCTACTCGGGGAGCTTAAGAAGACTGTTTGCTTTTTATAAAAAAGTAAGCGGTCTTTTTTTATATATACCTATGATCTTTTAATAGGAATTTTACTTTACAATATTAGAAAAAAGCGTATAATCATGAGTAAGGTAAAGATTTAAAATAGGTGGATCAGCGCTCTGTCTGCGTCTGTGGAAGAAGGGAAAGATGGAAGCGTGTGGTCATTGGAAAGGAGCAGATCATGGATTTAAAGAGCTTTTATGATAACGTTGGTGGAGATTATGATGTGATGATGAGCAGGATGGGAAATAAGGAAGAACGGATCATAAAGTTCCTGAATAAATTTGTAAAAGATCCCAGTTTTGAGAATCTGAAAGAGGCTTTGTCTGCGGGAAATGCAGAAGAGGCTTTTCGTGCAGCGCACACGATCAAGGGGGTCGCGTTGAATCTGGAACTTATGGATCTGCAGGCGTCGAGCGGCCGTTTGACAGACATGTTAAGGGATGGCGAGATCCAGGAAACAGCGCAGGAGATCCTTGCCCAGGTGGAGGCGGATTACCAGAAAGCGACTGAATGTATTTCTCAATTGTGATCCTTTTACCAGGCACGTTATAGGAGAGACTTTTCCGTTTTGACGATCTTATGAATAAATAGCGGAGGGGTATCAAATAATAGGGGCAGAAAACTGTAAAGTATATGAAGAATGGATGAGCTATGGGGATCAGGAAGAGATTACGAAAAAAATTAGGAAAGCTCAGAAGGGATCTTAAGGAATATCAGGAGATCAAAGAAGAGCGGAGTCTGGCGAAGAGTAAGACGGCATACCAAGTCCTTCTTACCCAATATGCGGATGCTTATCGGAAACCAGTCTCAGACCATACGATCTTATATGAGAGTTTTTGGGGCAGGGGGATGGTCGACAATCCCTACGCCATTTTTTTGGAGATATCGGGAAGACAGGAGTTTGCGGATCTTAAACATATATGGGTCATCGATGACTTTGAAGATAATCAGCCGATCATGGATATTTACCGGGAGCGGGCGGATGTTGTGTTTGTGCAGTATCGCACGAAGGAGTATGCAGAGGCTCTGGCTACGGCGAAATATCTGGTGAATAATACGACTTTTCAGAATTTCTTTGTGAAGAGACCAGAGCAAGTCTATATAAACACATGGCATGGGACCCCGATCAAGGCGATGGGATATGATATGCCGGGGGGAAATTCCGGTGTGGCCAATACGATGAGGAATTTTTTGTGTGCGGATCATCTCCTGTCAGCCAATAGCCAGATGACACGGATGTACCTGAACAGTTATAAACTGCAGGAGATCTATCCTGGGGAGATCTTGCAGGAAGGGTATCCGAGAAATGACCTTCTGATCAAGACATCCCCGGAAGATATCAGGAAAAAACTGGAAGCCTACGGGATACGTCTGCAGGAAGGCAGGAAGATCATCCTCTATGCGCCGACCTGGAGGGAGAGCGGCCCAGGCCAGGCAGTGATCGATCCTTCAGGATTGCTGGAAGTCAAGGAGAGGCTGGAGGCGGCTTTAGACGGCGGAGAATATCAGATCTTGATCAAACCGCATCAGTATGTCTACAGACAGTTAAAGGATCTGGAAGAGTACAAAGGTCTGTTGGTGCCCGCGACCATCGATGCAAATGAACTGATGTCCATCGTAGATATCATGCTCTCGGATTATTCCAGTATCTTTCTGGATTACATGGTATTGGAGCGGCCGATCTTGTTCTATATCCCGGATCTGGAGGAGTATAAAGAGAGCCGGGGGCTGGATCTTACGCCGGAGGAACTGCCGGGGCCGGCCTCTTCCCGGCTGGAGGACATCATAGATGCGGTCAAAGATATAGAAAATGTCCGGGAACGCTATAAAGAGCGCTACGATCTTATACGTGACAGGATGTGTCCCTATGAAGACGGGCAGGCCAGCCGTCGGGTGGTGGATATCGTTTTGGGGGCGGCGGACCACAAAGGTATACGCGCAGAAAAGACAAAGAAGAGCCTGCTCCTGAACCGGGGGCAATTTAGAGTAAACGGGATCACACATTCTTTTCTGAATTTATTGGAACAGATCGACTATGATCAGTTTGATGTGACCGTGTATGTAGGCGAGGATAAAAAAGATCCCGCTATGATGAAGCTGATCGATCAGATGCATCCGAATGTGCGGACATTGGTGCGGACAGGGACTTATGTGGCGACCGTAGAGGAGGATGCCAGGAAAGAATTTGTCACCGACAGGGGCCTGTATAAAAGATCCATGCGCAGACTCTATCCCATGCAGATCGCGCAGAGAGAGTTCCGCAGATGTTTTGGCGACGCGGAATTTGACTATATCGTAGACTTTGAGGGCTATAATACATGGTTCCCCATCGTCCTGCTCCAGGGAAAGGCAAAAGTGAAGTCGATTTGGCAGCATAATGACATAAAGAAGGAACTGTCAAAAAATGTCAATGGAAAATTCACGGTGCGCAGGGGGCTGAATTTCAACATGTCCCTGTATCCTTCATTTGACAGGATCGTTTCCTGCGGCAAGTCGGTCATGGAGGTAAATCGGAAGAACCTGGCCACAGAAGAGACCCGTGAGAAGTATGTCTATGCAAAAAATATCTTAGATACTAAGCGCATCGAGGAAAACATCGCGCAGCAGGAGATCGCCTATATAGAGGACAGACCGTATCTGATCCAGAATATAGAGGAGACATCCGCGGGCAGGATGACGGCGCAGATGATCCCGCTGCCGGAAGAGGGAACGGTAAACTTTGTGACCATGGGCAGGATGTCCACGGAAAAAAACCATGAGACGCTGATCCGGGCGTTCGCGCTGCTGCAGAATGAGTATCCGGACACGCGGCTCTATATCATGGGCGACGGTCCCTTGAGGGACAAGGAAGAGCGGCTGGTCTTCGGGCTGGGCCTGAAGGATAAGGTGGTATTGACCGGAAATGTAAAAAATCCGTTTGCTCTCATGCAGAGATGTCAGTGTTTTATCCTTCCTTCGCTCCATGAAGGACAGCCTATGGTACTCTTAGAAGCACGGGTGATCCATATGCCGATCATCGTGTCGGATTTTTCAACGGTGGCGGACAGTCTCATGCCGGAGGGACAGCTCCTGATCGGGTCTTCACGGGCGGAGATCCTGGAGGGGATGCGTTCTTTTATGCGCGGGGAAGTGCCTGTGGCTTATGATTTTGATGTGCGGACGTACAACAAGGAAGCATATCAGGAATTTATACGGGCGATCACCTGAGAGGAGGTTGGGATAAAATGGTGGATCAGGAAAGACTGCAGGACCAGGTATCCACATATGCAGATCATTTACAGGAGCCGGTCAATGGGAAAGATATCTTTTTCCTGATATCTGGAAAGGCAGGGGAGGAAGATCTCCTGCTGCGGCTCTATGATTCGATGAAAAAACATCCTCGCTGTCAGGAATATTCTATCCATTGTGCGGTCACTGGAGCGGATGCAAAGATGAAAAGCTGGTGCAGACAGAGGGAGATCGCGCTGATCCCCTGGGAAGGGAAGGAGTATCTGCGGCTGCTGGCCACCTCCGCATATCTGTTGTCTGACGTGACGCTGCCGATCTATTTTATGCGCAGGCAGGAACAGTCGTATTGGGCTTTGGGCGTCATCCGGGACGCGGCGGCCAGGCGGAGGAAGAACCGGCCGGCGTACGATGAAGATATGTTCTTAGAGCGTCTCGGTCAGAATTTCCTGCAGTGTACACATATCCTGGCATCCTCAGAGGAGGATATCCGTCTATTGAAAGAAGATTACCTCCTGGAAGATATGTATGGCGGTCAAGTCTGTAGGATCGACGATATCCATCAGCCGGACGAGAGCGCCGATCAGAAGATAGAACTGCTCCGGGATCTTATCCTGGGACAAGATCCTCAGAACGGCCAGGCTGAGATCATACGGTTCACGGCAGATAAAAGTAAACGCCGGGTCCTGATCCAGCTTGACTGGAATAAACGGGACTGGCTGCGGGAATGGCTCCCTCTCTGGCTTGAATACGTAGACTATGAGAAATACGATGTGACCTTAGTGACCAGCAGTCCGAAGGGTGTCGTCAACATGAGTACGCTGGCCAGGCTGCCCAAGCAGGTCCGGGTGCTGCTCCGTCGAGGCTATATACTCGTGGGGGCCCGGCAAAAAATGGAGTCCACGGAATATACAAAGGATTTTTGGCTGATGCCGGAGGAGGAACGGCGGGACGGGCATCCTGAGATGCAGGCGGTCTATGCCCATGAATGGAGGAAGATATTCGGGTGGGCGTCTTTTGACACGATGGTCCTCACAGCCCTGGATCCGATATGGTACCTGGGCGCGGAAAAGAATTGTGCCGATAAAGTCTTCATCTGCACGAGGGAGATCGCAAGACAGGCCAGTGCCTCCCAGATGGATCAGGAAAAATGGAAAAATAAATGGGCGGCAGTAGAAAAGATGAAAGCTTGTTACTGGTTCGGGACGGAGGGAACACTGTTGGGGAATACGTACGACAGGTTCCGGAAGCTCCCCACGCCCGTCCCGGCGGGATGGCTGAGAGAGGGTGCGGAAGATACGGCTGTCATGAACACGTTCTGGTACCAGGGCAGGGAGTACGCGCTGCTCCTTCAGGGGAGCGACTGGCGGGAACTGCGTGGACAAGTGGAATATATCCCGGTCCCGCAGACAGACCAGAACGCGTATGTGGCCAGTGGGCGTATCAGTGACGTTCTTGCGGGATTTAAGGCGCTCCGTGAAAGAGAGCCGGACAGCCTTCTGTATGTTTTCACAGGAGATGAGGCAGATCCGCTGGACGGCATAGAGGCAGCGTACAGGGAATGCGTGGTCCCCATCGGCAGAGTGGTCTGCGGAAAGATGCAGGGGGCGCGCACATATTTGAGCCGGTTCCGGGGCGGACTGATCCATGGGGATGACGATCCGGGGTCATTGGCGGTCCTGATGGGGATCCTGGGAAGACCCGTGTATCGGGAGAACGGCGGACAGTTAGAGGAGATCTCGATCCAGATAGACAAAGAGGATCTTTATGAGAAAGGAAAGGATCTGGTGGCACGTATCTGGGAGATCGAGTTATAGGATGGGATAAAATTGAGAAGACGAGAGTACTTTAGAAGGATCATCATGTTCATCCTGGCATCACTGGTGATCATAGCACAGTCGGTCCTATTTGCGGTGGTCTGGTATTCCTACTACCGGGGACTGATCTTCGAGCCGTTTTGGAATAAAGGAAATTGGGTGCTGATCGCGATGTATGCGCTGCTTCTGATCCTTTTTTCCCGGCTGTTCGGAGGACTCCGGGTGGGGTATCTGAAGCGGTTGGATGATATCTATTCCCTGGCGCTGGCAGGGATCTGTTCGAATGTGGTGATCTATCTGCAGATCACGCTGATCAACCGCTGGTTCCTGTCACCCATCCCGCTGCTGATCATGACGTTGGTGCAGTTCGTTGTCATCGTGGCATGGACGTTCGGCTCCCGTTATATATTCAACCATCTCTATGGCGCCAGGCGGATGCTGGTGATCTACGGGGACCGCAAGCCTGATCAGCTGATCAAAAAGATGGGATCCAGGAAGGATAAATACAACATCAGCGGCCAGGTGCACATCGACGCCGGGGAACGCGCGATCTATCAGATGATGCGGAAATATGAGGCGGTCATCATCTGGGATCTCCCTTCACAGATCCGAAATAAGTACCTGAAATACTGTTTCGCCCATTCCATCCGCTGCTATGTGACGCCGAAGATCTCAGATGTGATCCTCACGGGGACGGATCGGATCCATCTATTCGATACACCGCTCCTGGTGGCCCGGAACATAGGGCTGAACGCAGAGCAGATCGTGGTGAAACGGGCGATGGATATCGTGATCTCCATCCTCGGCATCATCCTGAGTTCACCGATCATGATCCTATGTGCCCTGGCGGTAAAGCTCTGTGACGGAGGGCCTGTGTTCTACCGGCAGGAGCGGCTGACACAAAATGGCAGGACGTTTAGGATCTTCAAGTTCCGGAGCATGCGTGTTGATTCGGAAGGGGGCAATGCCCTCCTGGCATCGAAACATGACAGCAGGATCACGCCGGTGGGGAAAGTCCTGCGCAATCTCCATTTCGACGAGCTGCCGCAGCTCTTCAACGTGCTGGCCGGGGATATGTCTCTGGTGGGACCGCGCCCGGAACGGAAAGTCCTGATGAAAGAATATCAGAAGGAGATCCCGGAATTTTATTATAGACTGAAAGTGAAAGCCGGGCTGACCGGGTATGCCCAGGTCTATGGCAAATACAACACGACACCCTATGATAAGCTGAAATTAGATCTGTTCTACATTGAGAATTATTCGGTCATCTTAGATATCAAACTCATGTTCATGACTGCCCGTATCTTGTTCCAAAAGGAGACTTCGGAAGGTGTGGAAGATGAGCAGTCAAATGCACTCTTAGATTCTGTGCGGGAGGATGGTGAGAAATGAACGGCCCCTTAGTTTCTGTGATCATACCAACCTACAACAACGGAGAGTATATCCGACAGGCAGTGGACTCTGTATACAGGCAGCAGGTATACCTGGAGCTGATCGTGGTGGATGACTGCTCCGACGATGACACGGAAAAGCAGTTGGAATGTTATATGCAGAGGCCCGATTTCTTCTATGTGCGCAATAGCTTCAATCGGGGTGTCGCCGCATCCAGGAATAAGGGCATCTCCATGGCAAGGGGAGAATATGTAGCGTTTTTGGACGCGGACGACTGGTGGGCGGAAGGGAAACTCCGAGAACAGATCCAGGCGGTCAAGGAGAGCGGGGCTGTCTTATGTTCGACAGGGCGGGAACTGATGGAGCCGGATGGGAGCAGCACGGGCAGATACATCGGGGTCAGGAAATGGGTGACATACCGGGAACTGTTAAAACACAACAGTATCAACTGCTCCTCCGTGCTCCTCTTGACGAAAGTGGCCAGGGAGTTCCCCATGTGTTATGACCAGAGTCACGAGGATTATATCACTTGGCTCAAGATCCTGAAAAAATACGGATGGGCCAGGGGCATCGACAGACCATATCTGAAATGCCGTCTCAGCGCGGGCGGGAAGTCCAGGGATAAGCTCAAGTCAGCGAAGATGACTTTCCAAGTATACCGCTATATGGGATACGGTATGGTAAAAAGCTGTTTGTTCTTCATATCTTACGCTGTCCACGGCGTATGCAAATACAGATAGGATGGTGGATAGGGATCATGGATAGTCGACTAAAAAATCTATACTATGTACAATGGATGAACAGATACCCGGCATTGGGGATCCGGCAGGACCAGTGGGTCTTTTCTTCTACGGAGAACAGACATTTCGATTCCAACGCCCGTTATCTGTTCATATACGTTTATGAAAATCTGCAAAAGATCACGCCTGTCTATGTGATGAACGATCCCGGAAAGCGGGAAAGACTCCAAAAGGCGTACCCCAGGGCGAAGATCGTGGATACGGATACCCGCGCTGGGATCCGCACGGTGCTGGAGTCGGGTGTATGGTTTACATCCGCCGGGCTTCCGGTCTACGGAGTGGGTCTATCGAAAGGGCGTCTGGTGGTCAATCTCTGGCACGGTGTGCCGTTGAAGAAGATCACATTGGTGGAACACAAAAGGGATCTTTTCTACAGGATGTATTTCCCGATGGTCTTCTCCAGAAATTATTCCTGGGTGGTGACCACATCTTCCCATCTGGTACCGCTGATGCAGGCCAGCTTTGGGGTCAGGAGAGAGCAGATAAAAGTCCTGGGCCAGCCGAGAAACGACGGGCTGTTCCGTACCCGGGAGGCGGCAGAGGTCCTGGGCGGACTCTATAAAGAGCGGACGCTGCCGGACTTTGACAAGGCAGTGCTCTACGCGCCCACCCATCGGGACGGGCAAGAGATCCGGCTCTTTCCGTTCTGGGATCATGACAGTGAGGCGCTGACAGAGTTTCTGGAGAGAGAGAAGATCCTGCTCTGTATCCGTATGCACAGTTTTGTGGGATCTGCCGGGCACCCGGGGCAGGCTGCCTGCGGGAGAGGGGACGCCCGTCTGCCGGACTCGCCCTGGATCTTATGGCTGGACGAGGAGCGGGCGGAGGATGTGATGGAAGTCCTGGACGTCTTTGATCTGCTGATCACGGATTATTCCAGTATCTATATCGATTTCCTGCTGACTGGGAAGCCGATGCTGTTCCTTCCCTACGATAAAAAAGAGTATCTGCAGGGACGCGGATTGAATTTTCCATATGGAAGGGTCACACCGGGGCCGAAGCCAGATACATTCAAGGGATTTTGTGAGCAGGTGAAAGGTCTGCTGGCCGGTGACGATCCATATAAGGAGAGGCGGCAAAAAGCCAACAGATATTTTAACGAAGTGGATGGGCCATGCTGCGGGCAGATCTGTGCCCAGGTACAAAAATATCTAAAGGAAACAGAGGTATGATGGGGAGCTTGAAGACAGCCGCAGGAAAACTGGCCGGGCGTACGGCCTTTGGAAAGGAACTGCTCATCAGGCTGCGGGACCTCCTGAAACGCGTGTGGTATCAGGTCTTCTACGCGCACAGGTATCCGGTGGATGAGCGGATGATCTTATTTGAGTCTTATCTGGGCAGGCAGTACGCCTGCAGTCCCAGGGCGCTCTACGAAGAACTCATGAGGAGCGGCCGCGGGAAAGAGTTTCGGATAGTATGGGCATTTGAAGCCCCGGAACGGTATCAGGGATCGGTCCGGGGCACGAATGTCTTACTGGTCAGATACGGCAGCCGGGAACATATGCAGGCGTACGCGCGGGCGAAGTATTGGATCACTAATTACAGGATCCCGGTCCATGTGAGGAAGAAAAGGGGGCAGGTCTATGTGCAGACCTGGCATGGGACGCCACTGAAAAAGATCGGCTGCGACACGGTCAACCATCTGGAGATCAAAGCGGCGAACCGCCGGACCCACGGCTATTATCGTCGGGATGGACGGCAGATCGATCATCTCATCTCCCCGTCGGCGTTCTATACCGAGAAAGTCGCAAGCGCCTTTGCGATGGATCACGCGGATGGGCGGGCCTTGGAGCTGGGCTATCCCAGGAATGACTGCCTTTTCACCTTTACTAAAAAAGATGTGGCGGTCCTCAAAGAAAGACTCCACATCCCCCTGGACAAAAAAGTGATCCTCTACGCGCCCACCTGGCGGGACGATCAGCACCAGGCGGGGGTGGGCTATACGTATCGGATGGGGCTTGATATGGAGCGTCTGAAAGAGAGCCTCGGCCCGGATCATGTGATCCTCTTCCGCGCCCACTATATGATACGAAGACTGTTTGACTTCAGAGAATTTGAGGGTTTTCTGTATGATGTGTCAGACTATGATGAGATCGGACATCTGTATATCGTGAGCGATCTGCTGGTGACGGATTACTCCAGTGTTTTTTTCGATTTTGCGAATCTGAAGAGGCCGATCCTCTTTTATATGTACGATCACCAGGAGTATAAGGAGAGACTGCGCGATCTTTATTTTGATATCGACAGGCTTCCCGGCCCGGTGATACGTAAGGTGAAGGATATCGGGGAGGACATCCGCCAGTTGGAGCGTTCATTTGTCTACGATGAGAGATACCAGGCATTTAACCGGGAGTTCAATCCGCACCCAGGTCCCTGCAGTGGGGAAGTGTTGAAAAATATCCTGTTTTGTGCTATGATCAGGTAGGCACAGACAGATGATCTGCATCGGAGGGGATGACAGGATGAGGTTTGTAAAAGATATAAAGAAATATTGGACATATGCGATATATTCGGCTAAGGCAGAACTGAAATCCGAGGTGGCCAGTTCGTATCTGAACTGGTTGTGGTGGATATTGGATCCGCTGCTCTTTATGTTGGTCTATACGTTCATCGCGGAGATCGTGTTCAGGAGGAGTGAACCGTATTTCCCGGTGTTTGTCCTGATCGGGCTGACTATGTGGAATTTTTTTGACAAGATCATACTGGGCAGTGTGAAGATCGTAAAGAATAACCATGCGATCGTTTCGAAAGTATACGTCCCCAAATTCATCCTCATCATGCAGAAGATGATGGTGAATGGCTTTAAGATGCTCATTTCTTTCGGCCTGATCGCGCTGATGATGGCGGCGTTTAGGGTGCCGCCCACCTATAAGATCGTCTATATCGTCCCGTTGCTGATCGTGCTGCTGATCGTGACGTTTGCGATCGGGAACCTGATGCTGCATTTCGGGGTGTTCGTGGAGGATCTGTTTAATGTGATGAAGGTGGTCTTGAAGCTGGCTTTTTATATGACGGGCATCTTCTTTTCCATCGAGAACCGGGTGCCGGCACCGTATAATGAGTTGCTCTTGAAGCTCAATCCAATCGCTTTTTTGATCGATTCCGGCCGGGAGTGCATGCTCTATGGAACGACTCCGGACTTTAGACTGCTGCTGGCATGGGGAGTGGGAGGCGTGCTCCTGTCTGCGGTCGCGCTGAAAGTCGTCTATAAATATGAAAATAGTTATGTAAAGGTGATCTAAAATGGAAGAGCGGGAAATTGCTTTAGATGTGAAGGATCTGAAGATCAGCTATCGTTGTCTGAAGGCTTACTCGATCAGGAAGAGCCTGCTGCAGTTCAAAAAATCTAAAGTCGAGATATTTGAAGCCGTCCGCGGCGTCACGTTTCAGGTGCCGAAAGGGGAGATCTTAGGCATCGTGGGCAAGAACGGGAGCGGAAAATCCACGATGCTGCGCGCCATCGCCGGGATCTTCTCGCCGGACAGCGGCACGATCGACCTCTATGGGAACAGCGTATCACTCCTGTCGATCGGCGTGGGATTTCAGAAAAAGCTGAGTGGCCGGGAGAACATCCTCCTGTCCGGTATGCTGCTGGGATTTTCCGAGGAGCAGATCCGGGAGAAGATGGATGAGATCATTGAATTTGCCGGTCTGGGGAAATTCATCGACATGCCGGTGAAGACTTACTCCAGCGGCATGCATTCCAAGCTGGCTTTCTCCATCACCGCCGTGCTGGAATCAGATATCATGCTGATCGACGAGGTACTCAGCGTCGGGGATGCCAAGTTCAAGAAGAAGAGCTACCGCAAGATGAAGGAGCTGATCTCCGATAAAGAGCGCACGGTGGTGATCGTATCCCACAACTCCGACACTCTGCGCAAGCTCTGCACCAGCCTGATGTGGCTGCACGACGGCAAGGTCCGGATGATCGGGGATACAGAGGAAGTGCTGCACGCGTACGAAGAATTTATGAGTTGACATAAGGAGGACGAGATGAAGAAAGTGATCACATACGGGACCTATGACCTGCTCCATTACGGGCATGTGAACCTGCTCCAGCGGGCGAAGGAACTGGGGGATTACCTGATCGTGGCCCTGTCCACGGACGAATTTAACTGGAATGAGAAGCAGAAAAAATGTTATTTTCCCTATGAGGAGCGCAAGCGCCTCCTGGAGGCCATACGGTATGTGGATCTGGTCATACCGGAGAATGACTGGGAGCAGAAGATCTCGGATGTCAAGGAATTTAAGGTGGATACGTTCGTGATAGGAGACGATTGGGAGGGGAAATTTGATTTCCTGAAGGAATACTGTGAAGTGGTCTATCTGCCGCGGACGCCGGAGATCTCCACGACGCAGATCAAAGAAGACCTGAAGAAATAATACATGCCAGGGGAGAGGACATGTTGTACTTGAAGGGGAAAAAGACGCGCATGCTGGCGGTCTGCCTGCTGATCATAGCAGTGTTGCTGCCGGACCCTGTGGAGACCAGTGCCAAGATAAAGGAGGTAAGCGCCCTGGAAAATCCACAGTGGACGATGGTGGGGCAGGCCGGGGTGACCACGGAGGAGGGCTGGCTCCAGTCCATGTGCGTGACAGATAACTACATTGTCTGCTTTGAAAATACGTCCAATAAAGACGATGAGCCGGACACGCTGCTGGCATTTTATAAGAACGACTATGATGAGAACGGAAACCCGGTGCAGAAGTACAGTTTGGCCAAGATGGTCACGGAGAGGGACTATGAGCACGGAAACGGTATGACCTACAACAGGAATACCAACGAGATCATCATCGCGCCCAGCAAGCCGCGGGACAAAAAGAACATGGGCATCATCTACAAAGTGGACGCGACCACGCTGATGTACAAAGAGACTGTTCAGGTGGCCGACAGCAGCCTGCGGGTGGCGGCCGTGGACTATGATGCGGAGAACCGGCAGTATATCCTTCTGGAGGGAGACAAGAAAAATAATTATAAATTCGTCTTTACGGATGAAGATTTTCAGGAGCTGCATTCCTTCGGTGTGATCGGTGAGGAGCAGGGGATCGTGTGCCAGGATTTTACCACATCCGGCGATTACATGCTGGTGATCACCACACCCCAGGAAGAATTGGGCGGCGTTTCCGGTCTGCTGGTCTTCTCAAAGAGCCAGGAGAGCCAGTTGGCATATTATCGTTTACATATGGAGGGGGTAGGTGTACAGGAGGCGGAGTCCATCGCGGAAGTCTCGCCGGGACGGATCTTGGTGGCGGTGGCGATCCGGGATCCGCGGAGCATCGGGTTCTTCGAGACAGAGCTGCAGGCCGTGTTCAAGGTGACCACATCGGTGGAAAACGGCGATGTGACCGGCGGACACGATGAGCTGGACGAGGGGAGCAACTATACTGTGACGTATACGCCGGACGAGGACTACGAGCTGGCGGCCCTGTCCATCGATGGGGTGGAGCAGGATATCACGGCTTACCCCACTTCATATACCTTTGAAGATCTTTCCAGCGACCATACGTTGGATGTGAGATTTACGGAGATCCCCAGATTTGATATCACCACGTCGGTGACCAACGGATCCATCGATGATACGCAGACAGTCCGGCGGGACAAAGACTGTACGATCCATTACAAGCCCAAGGAACATTACGAGGTGGATCAGATCCTGATAGACGGGACGCCCATCGAGGATCCTCAGGCCCATCCCGAGAGCTACGATCTCATCAATGTCCAGGGACCTCACCACATAGAAGTGATCTACAGAGAGATCCCGTCCTTTGAGGTCAAGACCCAGGTGGTCAACGGCACGATCACCAAGAGCGAGAAAAAGGTCTACCGGGACGAGTCCTTCCAGGTGGCTTATACCCCCCAGGAAGACTATGAGCTGGCTTATATAAAAGTGGACGGGGAATGGATGCAGGAAATCCCGGAGAAAATGTTCACAGAGCATGTATTTGAAAATGTCAGCGGTCCCCATGATATCCAGGTGGTGTATCAGTGGAGATACGCGCCCTATCTGCTGTTCGGGGGCTTATGTGTATTGGCCCTGATCTGCGGCATCATCTACGGTTTTTACTTATTGTACGCAGAGCGGCGCAGAAAACGGGAGGAGATGATCCGGAAACGGATCGAGGACAGGCTCCGGATCCAGCGGGAGCTGGAGAGCAGAGGGATCGATATAGAGAGTCTGAAAAAAGGCGGGAGGCTATAGATGGATCTGGATCCCCAGAAAAATATCGGGGAAGGACTGACCGTGGAGATGAGGATCATGAAAAAGATAAAGACGAGTTTAGGGAAGATCGAAAACTGGCTGCGCATGTCCTGGTATCTGTTCTTTTATGAAAAGGATGTCCTCAAGAGCGCCTGGATCTTGATCGACTCAAAAAACGGCAAAGATCTGGGCAGTAATATGCTCCGCATCGCAGAGGTATTGGCAAATGACTTTGCGTATAAAAGATATCGTCTCTTCATATCCTGCAGCCGGGATAAACGGGCGGACATCAGAGCGATGATGGAAAGGTACGGACTGGGCAGGGCCAGGCTGATCCGGGAAAACGGTTTCCGATACGCCAGGGTCGCCGCGCTGGCAAGATATCTGTTCACGGACACGTCTTTCCCGCTCTGGTTTGCCAAAAAGGACGGGCAGATCATCACCAACACCTGGCATGGGACGCCCCTGAAGATGATGGGGAAGGATGAGAAAGACCGTGCCTTCGATATGGGGAATGTCCAGAAAAGCCACCTGATGGCAGATTATCTGATCTATCCGAGCGTCTACATGAAAGAGCGTATGGCGTCCGCGTATTTTCTCGATGATCTGTACAAAGGCAAGATCTTATACGCCGGCTACCCCAGGAACGCCGTATTCTCCGAACCAGAGAGAGGGAAAATGCTCCGCGGGGATCTGGGACTGGAGAGCAAGAAGCTCTACAGCTATATGCCCACCTGGCGGGGGGCGCTCAGACACATCGACATACAGGAGAATACGGACCGGGTCGTGGGTTTTCTCGCGGATCTGGATAAAGGACTGGCAGAAGACGAGATCCTCTTCGTGCGCCTGCACCCATTCATCGGCGATACGGTCAGTTTTTCCGGCTACAGCCATATACGTCCGTTTCCCGGAGGGTACGATCCCTATGATATCCTGAATATGTGCGACTGTCTGGTGACGGACTATTCCAGCGTCCTGTTCGATTATGCTGATACGGGCAGGAAGGTGATCCTGTTCGTCTATGATAAGGAAGCGTATATGGAAGAGCGGGGGATGTATGTGCCGATTGATACGTTCCCGTTCCCCCAGGTGCGCCAGGTGGATGCGCTCTTGGCGGAGCTGCGCACACCGAAGCAGTATGACGACTGCGCTTTCCGAGAGAGATTCTGCCCGTATGACCGAAAAGGCGTAGCCCGGGACATATGCCGGCACATCATCCAGGGGGAGAACGTGTTCGAGGAATATGAGGCAGAAAAAAACGGCAGGGAAAATGTGCTGATCTACAGCGGGAGCCTGAAGCGGAACGGTATGACGACGGCGCTCTTGGACCTTTTTAAAAAGATCGATCTGGACAAGCGGAATTACTATGTCACGTTCCGTTCCCAGGATCTTAAGGAGGAGCCGGAGCGGGTCGGGCTCCTGCCGGAGGATGTGGGTTTTTACCCCATCGCATCCACCCGGAATGAGTCCCTCGGCGAGGGGATCGCGGCGTATCTCTATTATAAGAAGGATGTGGCCGCACCGCTGATCATGAGAAAACTGGATCGGTATTACAGGCGGCTGTATCGGAGCAGTTTCGGGTTCAGTGACTTTTCCTGCGTCATCCAGTACGCAGGTTATGGGAAGGGGATCATCAATCTGTTTTACCAGGCGCCGTGCAGGCGGGTGATCTTCGTCCACAATGATATGGTGCGGGAGCTGGAGACGAAGGATAACCAGCATAGGCTGACCCTGCAGAGAGCCTACGGCGGGTTTGAGCGGGTGGCCCCGGTCACGGAGGATATCTGCCCGCCCACACGGGAACTGGGAGGAACTGGGGCGCGGATCCAGGTGGTGAACAACTGCCATGACTACGAGGGCATCCATGAGAGGGCTGACAGAGAGCTGACATTCGATGAGGATACAGAGTGTACAGTGTCCAGGGAGCGGCTGCGGGAGATCTTGGATGGCAGCGGGAAAAAATTTATCACCATCGGGCGCTTTTCACCGGAAAAAGGACACGGGATGCTCCTGGAGGCGTTTGAACGATACCACGAAAAAGAGCCGGAGAGCTTTCTCATCATCATCGGAGGATACGGCGAGCTGTACGCGCAGACGCTCGCACAGGCGAAGGCCCTCGCCTGCGGCAGCCATGTGGTCGTGATCCGCTCCATATCCAATCCCATGCCGATCCTAAAAAAATGCGATCTCTTCGTCCTGTCCTCTTTTTATGAAGGACTCCCCCTGGTCTTGTCGGAGGCGGACATGCTGGGAATCCCGGCGATCGCCACGGACATTCCCGGGCCGCGCTGTTTTATGAAAAGATACGGCGGATATCTGGTCCCGCCGGACGTGGATGGGATCTTGGATGGATTTCTGGCTTTTGACAGAGGAGAGGTGAAGGTCATGGGTGTGGATCATGAGGCATGGGACCGGACCGCCGTGCAGCAGTTCGAAGCGCTGTTTTCGGAGAGGGGAGAGCAGAGAGAAGAGCGGGCATTGGCGCGAGAGCCGCGGTGACTCTCACGCCGTTTTCCCATGCGGTCTGAAGATGCGTTTGAAGCGGTCTCTCACCTTATGCCAGAACCGTTCGATCCTTTTCTCTGATGCATTGGTGAGTTTCTGCTGCTGGTCGATCTTTTGCTCCAATGTATTGATGAGTTTCTGCTGCCGGCAGAACATTTCCGCTGTAAATGTCAGCAGGTCCCGGAAGAGGGCGTCCTGGTCTGTCTGATAGGTGGGCAGATCTGGGATGGGTTCCCGGAACAAGATCCCATCTGCCCGCCCCAGAAATCCCTCGGCGATCTTGCGGTTGCCCTCGGCGTATTTTTCCAGGAAAGCGGTCTGGGCGCTGGGGGTGAAGAGGCTCTGACGGGGCGCGGGGTTTACCTGGGCCTGGTAGATGTTCGCGGATATGAGGGCCGCCCGCATAAAATCCGGCATCTCCCTGTACTCCGGTATGCCGTTCAAGATCCGTTTCATCTCGATGAAATTGCCTTTCAGGCCGGGATTGCTCAGACGCGGCGCGTCTTCGATCGTAAACTTTTCCGTCATCTCAAGCCCCAGGATATGTAGAAGATCCGACATGATCGTATGTCCCGTGCCTTCGAATTGGCCTTTCTCATAGACCCGGACGATCAGGTTCTCTTTTCCGACGATCGTTCCGATCTCGCAGAGCTGGCTGTAGTAGTCAAGAGGGAAGTAGGTGTATTTTTCCTGGCTGATATAGTCTCCGAAACACAGGGGCAGGCGCCAGTCCATCTTGACGGCGTGATTCCACAGGGACTGGATCAGCTCGTCCTGCCTGCGCAGGTAGACGATGACCTTGAGCTGACAGCCGATCTTGGTCACGTTCTCCAGCACATTTGGCCAGAAGTCCTCGATCCTCTGCGCGTGGTTCCAGATCAGTTCCTCGGACAGGATGATGTTCGGATATGTCTGGGCCAGTTCCTGGAGTTTTTGGTATCCTCGCTGTTGGACGTGATCCTGTTCGTGCTCGGGCTGATAGAGCATGAAATGGGCGTTCCTGTTCTTTATCTTTCTGATGGGGCCTGTATTCGTAAAAGGATAGCAGAACCCCTGTTCTTCGAGCACTTCCTGGTTCGCCCGCATGAAATTCTGTAATGCGGTGGTCCCGGTCTTCATCGTTCCTATACATAAATATATTGTCGACATTTAACATTTCCTCCATATATTTGTAATCATTTTTACATATTCTATAATAAGATCGTGATAGAAATATGGGAGTTTTGAGTAATCTTTCTTTACAAGAAATCGGAATACAGATATAATAAGATTTAAATTTATCGGAACGGACAGGAGGTATGAATGTATCGGAAACCTTTGACAAAAATATTCATAGCGATCGGTGCAGTCTGCACTGTATTTGTGTTTGTGTGTTGTACGATAGCATTTGTGCGAATCTACCGGGCGGCTCGGGAGATGGAGAAGAGTCAGGAGGTGTTGGAGGCTCAGAAGGAGGAGATGGAGGATCTGGAAAAGGAGCTAAAAAAGGCTGAGCGCAGGGAAAAGAAGCGTCTGGAAGAGGAGGAAGAGAAGATAAAGCCGGAGCCGTCGCCGTCTGTCAGCCCCACACCCAGCCCGAGTCCCAGCGTCACGCCCACGCCCAGGACCACGCCTTCTGTCAGTCCGACAGCCACGGCGTCCGCGGACAGAGCGCCCACAGCAGGCGCGCTGTCTGCCGATCAGAGCGCGGGAGAGCGGCAGGCGGCCACAGGCGCCGGGCACATCGTCGGGATCGATCCCGGTCATCAGGGACCTCATGTGGATATGAGCGCCACGGAGCCCAATGGGCCTGGTTCGGCGCAGATGAAGGCGAAGGCCACGTCGGGGACGTCCGGCGTTTACTCAGGACTGGGGGAATACCAGCTGAACCTGGATGTCTCCCTGAAACTGCGGGAGGTCCTGCAGGAACGGGGCTACCAGGTGGTGATGACACGGACAGACAACGACACGGCGATCAGCAACGCGGAGCGGGCATTGCTGGCAGCGGAGGGCGGAGCCGAGATCTACGTGCGGATCCATGCGAATGGCTCCGACGACCATGGGGTGCAGGGGGCGCTCAGTATGTGTCCGTCCCAGGACAATCCGTATGTGGCGGAGCTTTACGGCGACAGCCTCCGGCTTTCTCAGCAGCTCTTGGATTCGTACTGCGCGGCGACGGGATTTGAGGACCGCGGCGTGCAGATCACCGACGATATGACCGGGATCAACTGGAGCCGTGTGCCCGTCACGATCCTGGAGATGGGATTCATGACCAATGAACACGATGACCTGGCCATGGCGCAGGCTGATTTCCAGCAGACGATGGCCGAGGGGATCGCGGACGGCATCGACGCGTATTTTGCCGGATCAGATGGACGATAGGGAGGATAGGAGCCATGGATAGAGAGAAGATGTATAAGATCATAGCTTTGGCCATGTCCGGGGTGGCGGCCCTGTTCGGCGCGCTGTTTTTGATTTTTTCCGTAAATCTCAGCGGACTGAACAAGAATGTGCGTTCTCTGGAGGCGATGCTGACAGAGGCGGTGAAAGAAAACGCTCAGCTAAAAGCCGAGATCAAGGCATTTGCAGATGAGACGAAAGACAGCGGGAGCGCCGCGGCTGACCAGGGAGATGGGAAGGCAAAAGATACGACAGCCGCAAAGGATAAAGGAGTCCCGGATAGCAGCGGCGGGAGTAGCGCGGGCAGCACAGATGATGGAATAGGAAACGGGGAGGACGCGGGCGACCAGGAGGAGATGGACGGCGTGGCGGATCTGACGCTCTTAGAACCTCAGTTAGATGATATGCTGGCCCAGGCGCGGACAACAGCCGGGGGCAGATGGTCCGTCCATATCAAAAACCTCCGTTCGAAGATCTTCACGGAGAGGGACGATACGCCTATGCGGGCGGCCAGCCTGATCAAGCTGTTCATCATGGGGGCAGTCTACGAACAATACGACGCCCTGGCCCAGACAAACGGGAAGGAGACTCTGGACAACCTGCTGAACATCATGATCACCGTCAGCGACAACAACGCGGCAAATCAGCTGGTGACCATGCTGGGAGGCGGCGATTCGGCGGCAGGCAGGCGCGCCGTCACAGAATACTGCGAGGAGCACGGCTACGCCAACACGAGCATGGAGCGGATGCTGCTGGAGGAGAGTCCGACCGGGGAAAACTATACCTCTGTGGGGGACTGCGCGGATTTTCTGGAGACGATCTATCTGAAAGAATTTGACCACTGGGAGGAGATGCTCGGTCTCCTGAAAGGCCAGCAGCGGCGCAGCAAGATCCCGGCCCAGATCCCGGACGGCGTAGAGATCGCCAATAAGACCGGGGAGCTGACCGGCGTGGAGAGCGATGTGGCGATCGTATTCGGTGAGAAAAATCCCTATATCATCTGTTTTATGACGGACGGTGTGACAGACAGCAGCGCGGCAGTGGGCTGCATTGCGGAAATGTCCGGGAGGATCTACGGATTTTTCAATCAATGATGGTGAAAAAACGGTCCGCCCATTGATTTAGGATCCATACGGCGTTATAATGATCTTATCATAGGGAGGAGGTTTATAGAAGGTGAAGTCAAAACTGTATGTATACGATTACGATGCATATGAAGAGGAAGGAAAGGGAGCGGATACGATGGTGGCGGATATCCTGGCCGATCCTGATCTTCCAGGTCTGGAGGAGATCAGGATCGGAAGCTGGGGGAACGCATACGAGGATGGATGCCAGCCGATCATAGACCAGATCGTCGCGAACGCGGAGCAGTTCTCCCATATCAGGAAGCTGTTCATCGGCGACATGGATTATGAGGAATGTGAAGTGTCCTGGATCGTGCAGGGGGATTACAGCTCCTTGTGGGCGGCATTGCCGGATCTGAAAGAGCTGACGATCAAAGGGGCCACGGATCTGGTGCTGGGAGAGGTCTGTCATGAGGGACTAGAGTCCCTGACGATCATCTGCGGCGGGCTTCCCACATCCGTTATAGAGGCGGTGGGAAAGGCCAAGCTCCCCGGACTGAAGAGATTACTCCTTTACATCGGAAGTGATTATTATGGGTTTGACGGAGACAAGGAGACGATCAGGAAGATGCTGGCCCAGGCGGATCTCCCGAGATTGGAATATCTGGGGATCGCGGACAGCGAGATCCAGGATGATCTGACGGAAGTCGTCCTGGAGAGTGATCTCATGGCGCAGATCCACACACTGGATCTCTCAGCCGGTACGCTGACGGACAAAGGCGGGGCGCTGCTCTTAGAGAAGATCCCGGCGTATCCGAATGTGAAAGTCTTAGACCTGCACTATCATTATATGTCAGATGAGATGATGGCCAGGCTGGGTGAGCTTCCTGTGGAGCTGGATGTGACGGAACAAAATGAACCGGACGAGTACCATGGCGATATCTGGATGAATGCCATGCTGACAGAGTGAGCCGGATCACTCTGCTGGGGGATCCTGGGACGAAGCGGGCGGCTTATCTTCAGAAAGCGGCCGCCGAGGCCGGGGTCCCCTGCCGTTTATGGGCATGGGGGCAGCAGTGGGTCCCCACGGGCGGGATCATGAAGATCGATCCGCCTGTCTGGTCCTTCTGCGGCCTGGAAGAAATGGCAGGGTATATACGCGGATACCAGGAGGACCTGCGGGGGCTGGCCCGGCTGGGCAAAAGCTGCGGTATCCGTTTCCTGAACCCGCCGGAGACGATCCTGGAGCTGCTGGACAAAAAGAAATGCAAGGAAAGGCTCCGTCAGGCAGGGATCCCGGTCACGGAGTCCCTGGATGGATCGGAGGCAGATCCGGCCAGGGAGACGGCGCATCTGCTCTGGCGGATGAGGGAACAGCGCGTATCTCAAGTATTCATCAAGCCCCGCTGGGGTTCCGGGGCCGCCGGGACAGCCGCGCTGCGGATCCGGCCGGGCAGCGGGGAGATGATCCTCTATACCTGCGCAGCCGAAGACCCGCAGACGGGGCGTCTGGTCAACACGAAACGGCTTAGGAAGTCTTCCGAAAAAGAGGCGGTATGCAGGCTGCTGGACGGGCTCTTGAGGCTGGACCATGTGGAGGAGCGCTGGTATGCCAAGGCCGGATACAAGGGTTTTTCATACGATCTGCGGGTGGTCATGCAGGACGGGAGAGCAGACGTGATGCTGGCGCGGCTCTCCAAGAGTCCGATCACGAACCTGCATCTGGATGGCCGGCCCCTCCCGGCAGATGAGCTGGGGCTGCCCCGGGAGGTGACGGAGGCCGTCGTAGAGATCTGTCAAAAGTCGATGGCGTGTTTTCCGGGCCTTTTGAGCGCGGGTATCGACATCCTGCTGGAGAGGGGGAGCCTGCGCCCGCGGGTGATCGAGATGAACGGTCAGGGCGACCTGATCTATCAGGATATCTGCGGGGGAAATCGGATCTACCGCCATCAGGTGGAGTTGATGGGAGGGATGTAAGATGAGAGAGCCAGGGGCATCAGAGCCTTCGGCAGACATGAGAAAGATCGTGGGGGTCTGCGATATCTTATTCATCTGTCTGGATACGTTGCGCTATGACGCGGCCATCCTGGAGTCACAGGAGGGAGGGACGCCGGTGCTGGATGGGTACGGGCCATGGAAGAAATGCCAGGCGCCCGGGAATTTTACCTATCCTTCCCATCAGGCCATGTTTGCGGGGTTTCTGCCCTGCGGTTTCGAGACAAAGAGGCTGGCCGAGAGGGAGCTCCTCTTTTACCCCCATCATATCGGGTTGCGGCGCAAGGTCCCAGAAGGTTCTTACGGATTTGAGGGGCGGACGATCATGGAGGGGCTGGAAAAAGAGGGGTACGAGACCTGGTGTGTGGGCGGGGTGGCTTTTTTTGATAAACGCTCGGAGATGGGGAAGGTCTTTCCCGGATATTTCCAGAAGAGCTACTGGAACCCCTCATTCGCCTGTCCGGTCAGAGAGAGTACGAAAAACCAGGTGGACTTTATCCTGAAAAAGGCCGGGGCCGTAAAGGATCGCCGTCCGATCTTTCTCTATCTCAATGTGGATGCCATCCATGAACCAAACCATTTTTATCTGGAGGGGGCCGTGCGAGACGACCTGGAGAGCCACAGAGCTGCGCTGCGGTATGTGGACGGGCAGTTGGGCCGTCTGTTCGACGGGTGGAAGCGGCTGCGGGGCGGCGCCTTCGTCATCTGCTGTTCCGACCACGGGACCTGCTACGGGGAAGACGGCTGCTGGTCCCACGGCATCAACCATCCCGCGGTGCTGACTGTTCCTTATAAACATTTCATGTTATGAGCATAGAGGAAATGATGATCGATCCTTATATCCAATACATGTACAGCTATCCCCACAAGACGGCGTATGGGCGGCTTTACGGGGTGTCCCTCGCGGATCATGCGGGGGTTCTCGCGGCCCAGGGATCAGACCTGGGTCTTTATCTCCATCTTCCTTTTTGTCAGACAAAATGTGGATACTGTGATCTCTTTTCAGTCATCGGGCAGGGGGCGGCGGACGTGGAACGGTATCTGGACGCGGTGGAACGTCAGCTTTTGCAGTATAGCGAGGCGCTAAAGCTTGAAAAAGCGGCGTTTGCGGACTTTACCATGGGGGGCGGCACGCCGCTCTTTCTGGAAGAGCGCCAGTTGGAGCGGGTCTTTGCCATGGTGGAGGGAGGCATCCGCTTCCGGCCGGATCGGACGATCGTCGTGGAGACGGCGCCGAACCAGACGACCCGGGAGAAACTGGATCTATTGAGAGCGGCGCGGGTGACACGGGTCAGCATGGGGATCCAGAGCTTTTCCGACCGGGAGCTGCAGGTCCTCTGGCGGCAGCACAGCGCAGGCCGGGCCAGGGAGGCGCTGGAGCTTTTGAAAGGATATGACTTTCCCTGTGTGAACCTGGACTTTATCTACGGGATCCCGGGGCAGACGGTGGAGTCTTTTTTGCGCACGCTGAAAGAGGCGGTGGCCTATGATCCGGAGGAGCTGTTCATCTATCCTCTGTACGTCAAGCACGGGGCCGGGCTTGAGAGGAAGCTTAAAGAAGGGATGGTCTTAGATCCGCAGGGCGCGTACAGGCAATACCAGGAGGCGCGCGGATTCCTGTGTTCTGAAGGGTTCCGGCAGGATTCCATGCGGCGTTTCGTGCGCCGGGGCGGGCGGCAGGCCGGGGAATGCGGGGCGTCCGCGTCGCTGGCGTTGGGCTGCGGAGGGCGCAGCTATGTGGGAGATCTGCATTTTTGCGCGCCGTATGCGATCACCCAGGCGGCTTGTCTGGAGCAGATCAGGCGATTCGAAGAGACAGCGGATCATACGGCCGTCATCCATGGTATCTTCCTCACGGAGGAAGAGGAGCGGCGGCGGTATGTCATCCGGCATCTGTTCATCTGCCCGGGACTTTCGCTAGAGCAGTACCGGAGGCGGTTTTCTGGCGGGGTGTTGGAGGATCTGCCCGTGTTGCGGACATGGCTGGAAAAAGGTCTTGTCAGAGAGCAGGGAGCATTTCTGACGATGACAGAGGAGGGGATGGGACTCTCCGACTATCTGGGGCCGCAGCTGATCTCTCGGGATGTGAGGGCGCGGATGGCGCGGTGGGAGGCGGAGCATGGATATGAAGGATATGAACGGTACGACGGATACGATCCTGTACAGGGGCAGTCTGAAAAGCTGTAACTACAGCTGTTCCTACTGCCCTTTTTCTAAACATAGAGACTCGGAAAAAGAGCTGGAACGGGATGAGATCCAGTGGCAGCGCTTCATCGAGAGTCTGCCGGGGCGTGCCCGTGCATGGGGCGTCCGCGCGCTGATGGTCGTCCCCTATGGGGAGGCGCTGCTCCATCTCTGGTATTGGGAGGGGCTGGCAAAGATCAGCCGATGGGACTGGATGGATGCTGCGGGGGCGCAGACGAACCTGAGCTTTTCGGTGGAGGAGGCGCTGGGGATCTTTCGGAAAAAAGGCGGCGATACAGGGAAGCTGCGTCTCTGGGCCACGTTCCACCCGGAAATGGTCTCTGTGGAGATATTTGCCCAAAAATGCGCCGCAGTCAAAGAGGAGGGGATCCTCCTCAGCGTGGGTGCGGTGGGTGTGCCGGAAGATCTGGATGTGATCCGACGGCTGAAAGATGCCCTGCCGGAGGGGATCCCTCTCTGGATCAACAAGATGGACGGCCTGAAACGTCCGTATACCCGGGAGGAGCGGGAGAGGATCCTGGAGCTGGATCCGTATTTTGAACTGGAGTCGGCGTATCCGCCCGGCGAGGCGGCCCGGTGCCAGGGGCGTCTGTTCGTGGAGGCGGACGGGAACGTGCGCGCCTGCAGCCTCAGTCCTTCCTATGGGATCGATTGGTATACATGGGAAGGGCCGCTGCCCGTGCTGGACTGCCGGCGCCGCAGATGTTCCTGTTATCTGGCGTACGGGGGGCGGCAAGATCCGCTGCTCCCGCTCTTGTACGGGGCGCATCCTCTGTTTCGGATCCCCTGCCGTCCGAAGGCCGCTTTTTTGGATATCGAAGGCACCCTGCGCGTCGGCGGGCGGATCCCGGCCCATACTAGGGCGGGGCTTGCGGCGCTTTTCCGGGAAGGGACGGCCTTATTCTTCGCCACGACGCTCCCTTATGGAGAGGTCCTGAAACGATGCGGCCAGATCGTACATCTGTTCACAGGCGGGATCTTCGCGGGGGGCGCCCATCTGCGGCTGAGAGGGGCGGCGGGACTGCGGGAGGAGTTTATCTATCTTGCGGATGAGGTCCAGTCCTGGTACGACCGGGCGGCGGATCCTTTTTTATCGGGAGGGGCTTTTAGGATCCTGGTCTATCGGAATGAAGGGCGGATCTATAAGATCACGCTGCTGCGTTCCCGCCGTCGGTCCTGGGAGGCGGGGGAAGCCGCGGAGGTCTGGGCGTCTGTGCCGGAGGCATGCCGGGAGTCTCTCCGGTATTTTCTGGAGGGCGCCTGTATGCAGATCGTCTCGGCGCAGGCGGATAAGGCGCGGGGAGTCGTCCTCCTCTGCGAGTGGATGGGGATCGGCCTCTCGGAGGCAGCGGCGGCCGGGGATCAGGAAGAAGACCGGGGCATGCTGGGGCTTTTTGCACATGCTCCAGATCAAAAGAAAGGGGAAAACGGATGAAATGCATACATCTGTCGGATCTGCATCTGGGAAAACGGCTCAACGGATTTTCCATGATCGGGGACCAGCGGCACATTTTACAGCAGATCCTTCAGATCGTGGAGGAGGAGCGGCCGGATGCCGTCCTGATCGCGGGGGATGTCTACGACCGTCCGATCCCGTCAGTGGAAGCCATGGGGCTTTTTGACGACTTTCTGAAAAGACTCGTCCGGGCGCAGGTGCAGGTGTTCATCATCAGCGGCAACCACGATTCGCCGGAGCGGCTGGCTTTCGCGGCGGAGCTGATCGCGTACAGCGGGATCCATATCGCGCCTGTTTACGACGGGACCGTGCGGCCGGTGTCTGTGGAAGATGCGTACGGGCCTGTCAATATCTACATGCTCCCGTTCATCAGACCAGCCCATGTGCGCGCCATATTTCCAGAAGAGGAGATCGGATCTTATACGGATGCCGTCCGCACGGCGGTGGCGCATATGGAAGTCCGGGAGACACAGCGGAACATCCTGCTCACCCACCAGTTCGTCACCGGGGCCGTGCGCACGGAGTCGGAGGAGATCGTGGTGGGCGGGGCGGACAACGTGGACGCGTCGGTCTTTGAAGCATTTGACTATGTGGCCCTGGGGCATATCCACGGCCCCCAGCATGTGGGAAGGGAGAGCATCCGCTACTGCGGCACGCCCCTTAAATACTCCTTTTCGGAGATGCGGCACCGTAAATCGGTGACGGTGCTTGAGCTGGGGAAAAAGGGCACTCTTGGGATCCGGACCCGGGAACTGACGCCGCTGCATGAGATGCGGGAGATCAAAGGCACGTACGCGGAACTGACCGCGAAAGAAAATTACGAGGGAACGGCGGTGGAAGACCATCTGCGTGTCATCCTCACCGACGAGGAAGACGTGCTGGACGTGGTGAGCAAGCTGCGCGTGATCTATCCCCATCTGATGGAACTGCGTTATGACAACCGGCGGACCAGGGAAGGCCAGGAGATCGCTGGCGGGGAAACGGTGAAAGAGAAGACGCCGCTCGAATTGGTCCGGGATTTTTACCGTCTGCAGAATGACCGGGATATGAATGAGGAGCAGGAAGCGTTCGTGGCAGGAGCGATCGAAAAGATCTGGGAGGAGGATATATGAGGCCGTTGAGACTCATGCTGTCGGCGTTCGGGCCTTATGCGGGCCGGATGGAACTGGATATGGAGAGCCTGGGCAGCAGCGGGCTGTACCTGATCACAGGGGATACTGGGGCGGGGAAGACCACGATCTTCGACGCGATCACCTTCGCCCTGTATGGGGAGGCCAGCGGGAAGAGCCGGGGCGCGGCCATGCTCCGCTCCCAATACGCCCTGCCGGAGACGCCCACCGAGGTGGAGCTGACATTTTCCCATGGCAAAAAGCGGTATGTCATCAGGCGGAATCCCCGCTATATACGCCCGAAAAAACGGGGCAGGGGTACGATCGAGGAGAAGGCGGATGCAGAGCTGCATGATCAGGATGAGCAGCGGGTGGTCACGGGGAAAACGAACGTGGACAGGGCCATCGTGGAGATCCTGAGGATCGACAGGGAACAGTTTTCACAGATCGTCATGCTGGCCCAGGGGGATTTTCGGCGGATGCTCCTGGCGGATACCGGCGGGCGGCAGAAGATCTTCCGGGAGCTTTTTCACACGAAAGGGTACGAGACGCTCCAGGAGAGGATCAAAGACCAGGCAAACGAGGCCCGCAGAGCCTGCGAGGACGCCCAAAAGAGCGTGCAGCAGTACATCCGGCAGATCCGCTGCGCCGAGGAGGACATCCTTTACCCCGAGGCGGAGAGGGCCCGTGACGGGAAACTTCCTATAATAGAGACAGTCGCTCTGATCGAAGAGCTGGCGGCGGCAGATCGTCAGGCGGAAGAAGACCTGGGGGAAAGACTGGCGGCCCTGGACCGGGAGCTGGCGGAGATCAATGAGCGCATCGGAAGGGCCGGGGAACAGGAGAAAGCCCGCGAGGACCTGGAAAAAGCCCGGCAGGAGGCGGCGGATCATGACGCGCGGCTAAAGCGTCTGGAACAGGCATTTGAAAAAGAACAGGAAAAAGAGATCCGGCAGGAGGAGATCAAAAGACAGACAGCCATCCTGGAACGGGAGCTGCCCGAGTACGAGCGGCTGGATGAGATCAAAAAAGCGGTGGAAAGACTGACCGCGGACATAGAGGACGCCCAGGAGAAACGGCGGCTGAGAACACAGGAAGCGGAAGGACTGCGGCGGGACCTGGATGCGGAGAAAGAGGAGCGGCAGGCCCTGTCAGATGCGGGAGAACACAGGGAGAGGCTCTGCGGCGAGAGAGAACGGGCCTGGCGGGAAGAGAAACTTTGCCGGGATCTGGAGACGGCCCGCCTCCAAGAGCGGGAAAAGACGCGCCAATTGACGCGCGCCAAAGACGTCTACGAGGCGGAGACGGCAAAAAAAGGCAGACAGGACGACCTCCAGGAACAGATCGCGCTCCTGAAAAGGGAGATGCCGGACTACGATGTACTGGACGGATCCGGCAGGGAGATGATGCAGCTGGAAAAAGAACTGGCCGAGATCCGGGAGGCCCTGGATGGAACATACAGCGCGGAGGAAGAGACGCGCCGCCGTCTGGAGATCCTCAAGGAAGAAAGCGGGACACTCTCCCGTGCAGGAGAACAGAAGCTCCGTCTGTCCCAGGAAAGAGAAAAGGCCGAAGAGCACGAAAAACTCTGCGAAGAGCTGGAGGAGGCCTGCCGGCAGCAGCAGGAGACTGAAAGCACGCTCGCCCGGCGGGAGCAGACATTCCGAAAAGAGGAGGAGAGTCCCCGCCGGGACCAGATCCGGACACAGCTCACCATACTGGCCCAGGAGATGCCCGCTTACGACGACCTGGATCAGAAAAACAGCCAGATCCAGGAGGCACAGCTCCGCTTGGAAAAGCTCCGAAGAGAAAGAGAGTCGGCGGACAACAGATACCAGGCCATCGAAAAAGACCTGCAGGATCTGAAAAGAGAGAAAGCCTCCCTGGAAGGAGCAGGGGAGGAAAGAGAAAGACTGCTCCGCCAAAAAGCCCGGGAAGAAGACCGCCAGGCAAGAGCAGAGACATTTATAAAAGAAGCGGAAGACTATGGCGATCTCCAGGGAGACCTGACGAGAGAGCAGGCCGCATACCAAAAAGCCCAGGACCAGGCGGAAGCCTTAAGGACAGCCGCCGCCAGGCTTGAGAGGGCCTTCCTGAGCGGGCAGGCGGGGATCCTGGCCCAGGGACTTGAAGAGGGCGCGGCCTGCCCGGTGTGCGGCGCCACCCACCACCCGCACCCGGCGCAGATCCAGGAGGAAGTCCCGGACAGGGAAGAGCTGGAGGCGGCACGGCGCGCGTACCAGGAAGCGGCCCAGACCGCCGAAAAAGCCAGCGCCCAGGCCGGGA
>CAJTYN010000014.1:0-3976 GCA_910584115.1 uncultured Lachnospiraceae bacterium | reverse complement strand
GCCGCCGAAAAACTCCGGGCACAGCTTGACGAGCTCAAAGACCAGATCACCACAGAAGAAGCCCAAAAGGCGTCCCTGTCCCAACAGGTAAAAGAGGCAGCGGACAGGCTGCAGTGCGCCAGCAAAAAAGAAGCCGAAGAACAGCGGAAGAAACTGGCCGCGGGATCGGACATCCTGCAAAAAGACTATGAGAGAGCCAGAGAAGCCTACGAGACATGCAAAGCCCATGCGGAAGCACTGAAAAACCGGATAGAGACATTCAGAGAGCGGCTTGAAGGGACCGGATATCTTGAGAATACGTCCGCGTTCCTGCCCGCGTTAAAAGCCAAGATCCAAGATCTGAAGGAAAAGCTCGCCGAAGAAGAGAAGAACATCCAGCGGAAAAAAGAACTGGACCAGCAGATCCCCCAGGAAGAAGACGCGCTTGAGGACCTGGGAAGACAGATCAAAGACCTGCAGCAGCAGGAAACAGCCAAAAAGACCCGGAGGCATTCCCTATCCATCCAGCTCCGGGATCTGACAGAGAGACTGCGATACACCTGCCGGGAGGAGGCGCAGGAGAGCCTAAAGAGCGCCCAAGAAGAGCTGCTCTCCCTCCAGAGATCCCATCAGGAGGCACAGGAGATCTACCAAAAGACCTGCAGAGAGCAGGAAAAGCTGGAAGACCAGATCCAGTCCCTGCAAGGCCGACTGGAAGAGCAGCTGGAAGGATCCGCGCCCATCCAGGAGATGGCCAGTCATCTGCTCCGGCTGGAGGACCGGATCCAGAGACTGACGCGGCAGATCACAGAGGAAGAAGAAAAGATCCGCCGCAAAAAGATATTGGATATGCAGATCCCGGCAAAAGAAAAAAGACTCCGAAAGTCCGAGCAGGAGATCCAGGACCTGGAAAAGAAGATCACATCCGGCCAGAGCGAAAAAGACACCCTAGCGCGGCAGGCGGCGGATCAGGCCGAAAAACTCCGCCATGCAGACCAGGCCGCCGCCCGGGAGGAAAAAGAGCGTCTGGAAAAAGAACTCACAGTCCTCCAGCAAGCCTATACAAACGCCAGAGACGCCTATGGAACATGCGCCAAAGAAAAAGACATCCTCTCCGGCCGGATCAGGTCCCTTTCGGGGCAGCTGGAAAAAGAGGCGCTCATCCAAAAGGAAGAGGAACTGGAAAAACGGGAGAACGCCGCGCGAAAAAGGGACGAGACTGCGCAGGAACAGCAGAAGATCCACGCACGGCGGACAGCCAACGAGGAGATCCTGGGCAGCATCAGGAAAAGCGCCAAAGACCTGTCCGCCCTGGAGGAGCGGTACCGCTGGCTGGGCGCATTGTCCGCCACGGTGAACGGGAATCTCAAGAACAAAGAGAAGATCATGCTGGAGACGTACATCCAGACCACCTATTTTGACAGGATCATCCGGCGGGCCAACCTGCGGTTCATGATCATGTCCGGCGGTCAGTACGAATTCAAACGCCAGGCAGGCGCGTCCGATAATAAGAGCCAGAGCGGCCTGGAACTCAATGTGGTAGACCATTACAACGGCACGGAGCGCAGCGTCAGGACCCTTTCCGGCGGGGAGTCGTTCATCGCCTCCCTGTCCCTGGCATTGGGGCTGTCCGAGGAGATCCAGTCGTCCGCCGGCGGCATACAGATCGAGACCATGTTCGTGGACGAAGGCTTCGGCTCCCTGGACCAGGACGCGCTGCAGCAGGCATACACGGCGCTCATAAAGATGACAGACGGCAGCCGCCTGGTGGGGATCATCTCCCATGTGGCCGAGCTGAAAGAAAAGATCGAGAAACAGATCCTGGTGGTAAAAGAAAAGACCGGCGGGAGCAGGGCGGAAGTGCGGGTATAAAGCCGCCCTATAAAGGCCCCGATCGTGATATGTCTTGAAAAGCTGATATGATGATGTTAGGTATGTGTATAGGAAGTGATCGTATGGGTATGACAAACAAACAGTTCCAGGGCTTTATCAGGCTGTCGTTGAGCGTACTGAGAGAGGCGTTAAAGATCACGCCCGACAATGAAAAAATCCAGGAACTGGAAAGTATCTTTCAGTCCATGCTGGAGGATGACTGACCGCTCTGGTCAGTATTCAGGAGAACAAAAAGCTGTCTGCGTCCAGATCTGGGCGCGGGCAGCTTTTTGTTCGGATGGCTGGGTCATTTTTTATTGATCTTTATAGATGGAGATCGTCTTAATGACTTCTCACAAGTCTTTGTAGCCAGGGCACTCCTAACCTACAATTAACATACATGCACTTTTAGGATTAACATTGGGAACAGTATACTTGATCCATACAAAAAACAAAGGAGTGTGTTCGATATGAAAAAACTTATCATGACCGCAACTATTTTTACGCTTATGGCAGGGGTATTGACAGGATGCGACAAAAGTACAGCAAATGAGCAAACAAAGAGTTCACAGACAGTAGCCACCGACGGTTCCACTTCAATGGAAAAAGTCATCGGATTTTTGAGTGAGGCTTATATGGAGGAACATGGAAACATAAAGGTCACATACAATCCAACGGGTTCCAGTTCCGGCATACAGGCAGTAGCAGAAGGAAGATGTGATATCGGACTGGCAAGTCGTGACCTGAAGGAAGAGGAAACAGCAGATCTACGAGGAACGGTAGTTGCCATTGACGGGATCGGGATCATAGTACATCCTGATAATCCGGCAACAGATCTAACGATCGGGCAGATCGGGAAGATCTACAGTGGCGAGATCACGAACTGGAAAGAGGTAGGCGGCAGCGACGCACCGATTGTCTGTATTGGGCGTGAGGCGGCTTCCGGCACAAGAGACGGTTTTGAGGAAGTGACAGGCACAAAGGATAAATGTAAATATTCGCAGGAGCTTACCTCGGCGGGTGATGTCGTGCAGACCGTATCCGGCAATCCCAATGCCATTGGCTATGCATCGGTTGCCTCAGTCAATGATACGGTGAAAATGGTCAGTGTGGAAGGGGTAAGCCCGACGACAGAGTCCATTCAGGATGGGGGATACAGAGTCCAGAGAGATCTTGTGCTAGTCACAAAAAAAGATACTGCTCTTTCTAAAGCTGCACAGGAGTTTTTCGACTTCGCTACCAGCGAACAGGCAGACAGCCTTATTACAGAGGCAGGCGCAGTCCCAGTCAAACGATGATCACAGGAGGCTGTTATGGAAAAAATAAAAAAGACAGCAAGATGGATGGAAAAGGCAATGAACCTGTTGTTTCTGGTATGTGGTCTGCTGACGATACTGTTTGTCGCCTTGATCACCATATTTCTCTTAATGAGCGGCATTCCGGCAATGCGGGATATCGGTCTGGGAGATTTCCTGTTTGGGAAGGTCTGGGCATCTACTTCCGCAGAGCCTTCCTATGGGATCCTTCCCTTTATCATGACATCCATATATGGAACATGCGGGGCAATCCTCATAGGGGTTCCGGTGGGGCTTTTCTGTGCGGTCTTTCTGGCAAAAATGGCTCCAAAGAAGATCGGCAGCATAGTACGGAATGTCGTAGACCTGCTTGCCGGGATCCCGTCTGTCGTTTACGGATTAGTGGGAATGATGATCATTGTTCCATGTGTAAGGGAGATATTTCACCTCCCGGATGGGGCAAACCTCTTTTCTGCGATCCTTGTCCTTGCCGTTATGATCCTGCCCTCTGTCATTTCCGTATCGGAAACGGCAATAGGAGCAGTGCCAAAGGAATATGAGGAGGCTTCCCTTGCATTGGGGGCGACAAAGACGGAAACCATATTTAAGGTAGTTGTGCCTGCCGCAAAAAGCGGCATCGTCACTGCGGTCGTATTAGGCATTGGCAGGGCGGTCGGGGAAGCGATGGCGGTCATGATGGTAGCGGGAAATGTTGCCAATATGCCGAAACTGTTTGGCAGCGTCCGATTTCTGACTACCGCTGTTGCCAGTGAGATGTCCTATTCTTCCGGATTACAGAGACAGGCATTATTTTCCATCGCACTGGTGCT
>CAJTYN010000013.1 GCA_910584115.1 uncultured Lachnospiraceae bacterium | reverse complement strand
CATGTGTTAGGCACGCCGCCAGCGTTCATCCTGAGCCAGGATCAAACTCTCTGTCCAAAATGACACTAGCTTCTACATCTAGCTTGTTATCCCTATCCCATTTACTGTCTAGGATCTGTTCTTGCTTTATGAAAATCTCTCTTTAAGGATCTTCAGGAACTCATCTATACTGTACTGATATCTCTCCTGAGATATCTCCGTCACAGATGTATGATCGTGTGTTTCACTGTTCAGTTGTCAAAGTGCATTTCTGATATTTCTTATCGCTTCCTCTGGGGTGCTCCCCCGTGTCAGCTTAGTTATAATAGCACGGGTAGAAATAATTGTCAACAGTTTTTTTCATTTTTTTTAGAGATCATAAAAAATGTTGACGAATACCCGTACAAACAGGTCTGTATCATATAGGAACGCAAGCAGCGGATCTCTCTCGACCGCATCCATACATGCCTTCCCGATGGACGTATCGCACAGGACTGTGGCTGCCAAGCCTATGATCCACAGGAATATCAGGCCTTTTGCCAAGCCGAGCACGCCCCCGGCCATCCGGTCGACTCCCCGCAGGACGGAAAGGCTGCTCACCAGGCCCAACGTCCAGACCAGGATCTTCATCGCCGCGAAAGCTAGGATAAAGGAGACGACAGATCCCACTCCGTTCGTCAGGATCGTCGCCACATAATCGGACACATAGTCTATGAAGCTGTCCGCCTCCAAGAGTTTATAGACTTCCGGATTGTTGTTGGCGATCAGCCCTTTCCTGATGCCTTCGGGGAGCGGCATCTGGTCGATCAGTGTCCTCTGGATCTCCCGCCCTACCTGCGCGCCCGGCTCCAACTGCTCCTCCAGGACGTTTTCACATCTCTCCCGGACCTCTGTGTAAAATGTCGTATGTTCTTTTATGATCGAGCTGACAGCCGGATTTATCAGCCATACGATCCCCACGGCCAGCACCAGAGACACCATCGAGACTACCTCCCTGATAAATCCCCGGCCATACCCTATCGCGCCAAAGACCAACAGCAGCAGGACTGCCGCGCCTCCCATCCATGTCATCTGTAGACCTCCGAAAAATGTCATTTTAATCTCAGTATCCCCACGGCTCCTTCTAATATGAGGGCGTATCTATTTCTCCCTATCTTAAAGAAATCTTCCACCGCGCCCTCGGCGATGCTGCCGTTGAACTTCTGGATCCCGCTGGTGCTGACCACGCAGACCTGGGAATCGTTGTTCATCACGATAGCGCCCTCGCTCATGCGGATATTTGTATAAGGGATGTTCAATTCTTTCTGGAATCTTTCCTTTCCTTTTGTGTCGTAGACCTTCATCGTGTACATCTTGTCTTTTTCATCATTTTCATATACGATGCCGATGTTGTCTTTATCGTAAAAAGTGCTGACCAGCTCCTGCTCCACCGTCACATTGACACTCTCCTTCGGGATCTGTCTTCCCTCATAGACGCTGAAGCCGTCGTCCCGGAACGCCACGGATGTGGAGTCGTCCAGGTACACGGTCTGCGGGATCACGACGCCTTTGTACTGGTAGCCGCTGACGATGTTGTCGATCTGGTTCTTGCCCGCCGTCCCGAAATTATAATACGCCACATAGCTGGTCGTCTCCCCGCCGTCCACGAACTGGTACGCCACCATGATCAGCAGGCCGCTCTCTGAGACGGCGATGTCCAGGGGATATCCCGGATCGTCCACCCGCGTCTGGTTCTCCGCGATCAGGCTGCCGTCTGAGCCGTAGAAATCGATCCACGTATCGTCATCGCCGTCTAAGATCACCGCCACGGTCCCCTGTTTTGATACGCGGGCCTTGACGATCTTCTTCTCGGTCTGCACCTCGCCCAGCTTTCCATTTTCATCGAAGATCGCCATGGATGTGCCGCCCCGGTCGGCCACCACGATGGTGGATCCGCACACGTCCACTACCGGATCTTGCATCTCGTAGGGGTAGGTCCAGTAGGCAGTCCCTTTGTAATCCTCCAGGGACGCGCCCTCGCCGTTATATTTGAGAAGATCTCCGTTTACTTCTATATATCTTGCCGTTGCGTTTTCTTCACGGCCGCTCGACGCCAGGAGCTTATAGCCGGTGTAAGTCCTGTTTTGATCGTACACGTATACACCCGCGCCCACGACGGCCAGGATGAGTATCGTGGCCAAAAGCCGCCGGGTCTTTTTTCTGCGCCTTCTCCTGGGGTCTTCCGTCCTGGCCGCCCGGGCTGCCCGCCGCCTGGCCCTGCGCACCCATTTTTTTAAAAAGTCTGTCATCTTTTGCGTCCTTTATCCTTATGTAGATCCTCGTTGTTTTCTCTGCCCTTGATTATAGCACACTCTCTTATGGGAGTAAAATGATTTGTCCCGGGTATATGATATCGCTCAGCTGCAGGTTGTTCAGTCTGCATATATCATCGACCTGGTTGGTGCTGCCGTATACGCGCTTACTGATCTTAGAGAGCGTGTCCCCGTTTTGGACCACATAGGAGCCGTTGGCCGTCAATCCCCGGCCCTGGATGGCGGCATCCGCGGCTTGTCCTTCCCGCTGCTCTTCTGTGTCTTTTGGCTCTTCTGGCTTCTCTGTCTTTTCCGTTTCCACAGGCGGGACTGTTGGGGATGGTGTCTGCGTCTCTTCGGCCTTTTCTTCTTCTTTCTCCTCGGCGGGGGCCGTGGGCGTGGTACGGTCGTCGGACAGGACCGTTCTTTTTGTCTGGCCTGTCCTTGCAGTCGTCTCTCTTGCCTCCCGGATGTCGTCCAGATAAGTGATCCCCACCGCGATCGCCCCGATGAGCACGCACACCCCGACGGCATGGAGCAGGGAAAAACCGGCTTTCTCCTCTTCTTCCCTGACGGGCCTGCCCGCGATGATCTTCCGGAAATCCTGGACGGCCTTGTCCTTGACCAGATCTTTGTCCTCAAGGGGCGTATTCTTGTTCATCTCGATCATGTATTCCTGCATGGGCTTGTTTTTATCGTAATAGAGATAAAATCCTTTCTGCCTGTTCATGCAGCCATTTTCATACTGAAAAAAAGCCTCCTCTTTTTCCAGCGGCTCCATCATATACAGGAGCTTGTCGTTGCCGCCGAAATAATTCAGATGCGTGCGGTAGAGCACATCCGTCAGCTCCATCGTACATTCCTGCATGATGAAGAACCAGCCCACGATCTCCTGCCCGGCAAAATATTCTCTGATCTTCTCATCTGCCTGCTGCCAGACCTCTTCTGTGAAGGCAATGTGTTCCGGCGAGACGTCCATCCCTTCGATCAGCAGGGCACTCTTTATGAAGATATAAGTGACGCCCGCCGCCCAGTTCGACCTGCCCAGAAGGAGCCCCACCTTCGCCTCCGGGCGCTGCTGTGCGATCCGCACCAGGAATGTGTGGGCGTAATCTTCCATATATATCTTATGGGCCGGACTGACCTCTCCGATCTGACGGATGTTCTTTGGGATATGAAAAAAGCCCTCGTTGCCCACCGCCTCTTTTTTCTCCTCTTTATATACGACTTCTATCATCTCATCACTCCTTCAGGAATGAGACTAACACGATCGGGATGCAGAATTTAGCATATTATAGGTGGGAACGGGATTTATCGTATGACGCCCTTCGACAGGACTTTCCTGGAATACTTTCCCATAAATTGGATAAGATGGAACAGAAAGGAGGACGCCCATGACTTTCTACATCGACACCCGCCTGAAAGATTCCCATGCAGCACTGGGGACTTCCCTGCAAAAATGTATCGCCGAGCATAAAGACTCCTGGTCAGAGCTGGTCTTCATCTGTATCGGGACGGACCGGATCACCGGGGACAGCCTGGGGCCTTACGTTGGGTACTGCCTGTCCAGGTGCCCTCTGATCCATGAGAAGATCTACGGCACCCTCGACGCGCCCATCCACGCGCTGAATCTGCAGACCTCCATGGAGGAGATCACCCGGCAGCATCCCCACGGGCTCTATGTGGCCATCGACGCTTCCCTGGGCACAAAAAAACACCTGGGGTTCGTCACCGTCTCAAACGGTGCGCTCCACCCAGGTGCAGGCGTGCAAAAAGACCTTCCCCCTGTGGGCCATATCGCCATCACCGGCATCGTCAACGCTTCCGGCTGGATGGAACATCTCTCCCTCCAGACCACCCGGCTGTCCACCGTCGTGGAGATGGCCGACATGATCTCCCGCGGGATCTTCCACGCGCTCTCTCTGATGGGGTACACATCCATGCCAGAGGCCGCTCTCACGGATGAAAAAGACCGATCGTCCGCAGCATCTTCCGGTAAAGGGGATACCGCCGATAGAGCAGCCGATGGCGGTCGCCTGCCGTCTCACAGAACCCGCAGTATTTATCCGTCAGGCATATGACGAAACTCTCCGCATGGACGGGCGGGATCACGGTCAGGGGCCACATATGCTTCAGGATGATGTCCTGCTCCAGGGGCGTCAGCCTGAAATACCGCTGGGCATTCTCCAGGGCCCGCCTGGGATGCCTGAGTCCATGGAAATGATCCCCGGTCTGGGCCGCGTGCACATGCCAGTCATACAGGAACAGATCGTGGAGCATCCCGGCCCTGGCCGCCCGCCGCGCATCCAGCCCCAGGAAGCGGCAGAGGCGGTAATTGTAATACGCTACGTTGAGGCAGTGCTGGTAGCAGGTGGTCGTCCCGTGCTGGATGTATCTGCGCATCTCCTGGACCGCGGGGTGCTCCAAAAGGTCTTCGATGCATCTGTAAAACTCCTCGCCGCCTTCGTCCCCGTACATCCGTCCTTTTTTACCCATACGGATCTTCTTCATTACAGTTCCACCCTCCCTTCCAGAGCCCTCAGCAGGGTCACTTCGTCGATATACTCCAGATCCCCGCCCACCGGCACGCCGCTGGCGATCCGCGTCACCTTGATCCCTGTGGGCTTGATCAGCTTGCTGATATACATGGCCGTCGTCTCCCCCTCCAGGCTGGAATTGGTGGCGATGATCACCTCAGAGACTTCCTCCGTCTGGAGCCGCGTCATCAGCTCTTTTAAACGGATCTCATCCGGCCCGATCCCCAGCATGGGCGAGATCGCACCGTGCAGCACGTGATAGACGCCCTCATATTTTCCTGTCTTCTCATAGGCGGCCAGGTCCCGGGTGTTTTCCACGACCATGATCTGCGTGTGATCCCGCTTGGCGTTGCTGCAGATCGGACAGAGTTCTTCGTCGGTGAGCGTCCAGCAGTTTTTACAATAGCGCACTTTCTCCCTGGCCTGGGTCATGGAGCTGGCCAGCATGCCCACTTGGTCTGCGGGCATGTTCATGATGTGAAAAGCAAGCCGCTGGGCAGACTTCGCCCCGATCCCGGGGAGACGGGACAGCTGCTCGATCAGGCCGCTGATGTGACGGCTGTAATATTCCATCAGAACGGAAAGCCTCCGCCCAGCCCGCCGGTCAGACGGGACATGGCGGCCGCCGTCGTCTCCTCCACCTGACGCAGGGCGTCGTTGACAGCGACCATGATCAGATCCTCCAGCATCTCTACGTCGTCCGGATCTACCGCTTCTTCAGCCAGCTTCACTTTCGTCACTTCCCGTTTGCCGCTGACCGTCACTTCCACGGCGCCGCCTCCGGCTGTGGCGGTAAATTCTTTTTCCTCCAGCTCTCTCTGGTTCTCCTCCATCTGCTTCTGCATCTTCTGGGCCTGTTTCATCAGGTTGTTCATGTTGCCGGGCATCCCCATCCCTCCGGGGAATCCACCTCTCTTTGCCATTTCATCATCCTCCAACTCATCTAGTCCTCGATCTCAACATCCATGTGGATCTCTTGTTTTATTATATCATCTACAGACAATTCTGCCAACTCTCCCGGATGGCGGCCTCCGGCCATCAGCATCTCCACCTGTACGGAGCGTCCCATCTTCTCCGCGATCAGGGCCTCTAGCTGTTCTTTCCCTGCGGTCCCGTCCACATAACGCTGGGCGACCACATGGTCTTCAAATTCCACATACAGGATCGGCGGCCCTTCGCTGTCCTTTACGTTGTATTTCGGCACGCTGCGCTTGAGCAGCCCCTTCAGCGGCTCGCTGGTCTCCGCTATGATCGTGCTCCATTGCTCCATGATCTTCTTTAAGTCTTCCGGGGCGGCCCGGGGCGGCAGCTCTCTTGGCCTATCCGCCTCCTGCGGCTCCTTCACGGCCTGCCCGTCTTCCTGGGGGATCCTTGCCGCTCCATGCTCTCCTCGGGATACTGGCACGCCTTCCTCCATCTGTTTTTCCAGGACGCGGATCCGATCCAGCACGGAAGAGAGATCCGTCTCCATGGCCGGACGGCAGAGTTTGATCAATGCAATCTCCACCAGCACCCTTTTCTGCGACTCGTACCGGATCCTATTGGACAGCTCCGAAAAGACCCGGATATAGCGCATGAGGATCTCCGGCGATATCATCCGGCTCTCTTCCTCCAGGAGGGACAGGACATGGGATGAGACGTCGATGATCTCGTCTTTTTGCCGGGAGGTCATGACCAGGAGGAGATTCCGCATATACCAGATAAAGTCGCCTACGAACTGACCCATCTCTTTTCCCTGGCGGATCATCTCCTCTAAGAGGCGTATGGAACCTGTCACGTCACTGTCGATCACCCTGCGCAGCAAGCCGCTGAATATATCCGCGTCCACCGCTCCCAGCACATCCATGACTCTGTCATAGGTCAGGGCCTCCCCCATGTAAAAGGCGATGCACCGATCCAGCAGGCTCAAGGCGTCACGCATGGAACCGTCGGCCGCCCGCGCGATATAGCGGACGGCTTTTTCTTCCGCTTCTACTTCCTCCGCTTCCAAGAGCTGGGTGAGGCGGCCCGCGATCGTATCGATGGATATCCTGCGGAAATCATACCTCTGGCAGCGGGAGAGGATGGTCACCGGGATCTTGTGGGCCTCTGTGGTCGCCAGGATGAAGATCACATAAGAAGGAGGTTCCTCCAACGTTTTCAGCAGGGCATTGAAAGCCCCTGCTGACAACATGTGAACCTCATCGATGATGTATACTTTATAATTTCCCTTCGTCGGACGATAGGCCACTTCATCCCGGATCTCCCGGATATTGTCCACCCCGTTGTTGGACGCCGCGTCGATCTCTATGACATTCATCGAGACTCCCGCGAGGATCTCCCGGCACGTCTCGCACTGATTGCAGGGACTGCCGTCCACCGGCTCCTGGCAGTTCACAGCCCTGGCCAGGATCTTCGCCACGCTGGTCTTTCCTGTGCCCCTGGTCCCGCAGAACAGATAGGCATGGCCGACCCGGTCATTCTTCAGCTGGTTGGTCAGGGTCGTCACGATGTGTTCCTGCCCTTTTACATCTGAAAAGTTATCCGGACGGAACTTCCGGTATAAAGCTGTATACCCCATATCTAGTCTCCGAAGCTGATCCCGATCTGTTTTGCCGCTTTTACGAGCTGGTCGTCGGCAGATACCATCTTCAGCTTGCCCGCGCATTTCTCAAGCGGGATGCTCTTGATCTCGCCGTTGACGATCCCCACCATGATCCCATATTCTTCTCTCATGATGCATTCCGCTGCGCCTGCACCGATCCTGGTGGACAGAACGCGGTCGTACGGGCAGGGACTGCCGCCGCGCTGGGTGTGTCCCGGCACTGTGATGCGTACTTCGTTTCCGGTCGCTTTCTCGATCTGATGTGCGATCTTGTAGGAAACGGACGGATATTTCTTGCTCCGCTCGGCCAGTTTTGCCTTGTATTCTTTCTTGGAGAGCTTGGCGTCTTCTTTGGAGATGGCGCCTTCTGCCACAGCCAGGATCGTGAAGCGTTTGCCGGCTTTGCTCCTGCGGTTGACCGCTTCGACCACCTTCTTGATGTCGAAGGGGATCTCCGGGATCAGGATGATGTCCGCTCCGCCTGCCACACCCGCGTGCAGCGTCAGGCTCCCTACCTTGTGGCCCATGACTTCCACGATGAAAACGCGTCCGTGGGACGCCGCCGTCGTGTGGATGCAGTCGATGGCATCCGTGGCGATGTTCACAGCGCTCTGGAAGCCGAAGGTCATGTCCGTTCCCCAGATGTCGTTGTCGATGGTCTTCGGCAGATGGATGATATTCAGGCCCTCTTCCCTGAGCAGGTTGGCCGTCTTCTGCGTGCCGTTCCCGCCTAAGATCACCAGGCAGTCCAGACATAATTTGTAGTACGTCTGCTTCATGGCGCCTACTTTGTCCAGGCCTTTTTCATCCGGCACGCGCATCAGCTTAAAAGGCTGCCTGGAAGTCCCTAGGATCGTGCCGCCCTGGGTCAGGATCCCTGAGAAGTCCCTGGAAGTCAGCATACGATATTTGCTGTAGATCAATCCCTGGTAGCCGTTGTCAAAACCGTATACCTCCAGTTCATCGATCGCTCCGCTCAGCCCTTTTACCACGCCGCGCATGGTCGCGTTCAGCGCCTGGCAGTCGCCGCCGCTGGTCAATAGTCCAATCCTCTTCATGATCTCTTCACATCCCATCTTTGTTTTTTATCATCAATAGTTGCTCTGACATCTATTATACACAGATCCGGTGAGCTGTACAATTAAAAAGATCCATATTTTCACAGATATTTTCCAGATCGGGATATAGAAAAACCCCCGGCCATACATCCGGGGGACTTCTCTATCTTTATCATTATTTCTTTACACTCAACCGTACCAACGCCCTATGGAGCTTGGCCTCGGCCCGCTTATACTCGCGGTCGGAAAGTCCGCTCTTCGCCAAGACTTCCTCGGCCCGTTTCTTGGCCGCGTTCGCCCTGTCTTCGTCGATATCCTCTTTCCACTCCCAGGTTGTTGCCAGCAGATGGCAAGTGCCGTCCAGCATAGACAGCATCCCGCCGATACAGGCGGCATCCCGCCGGGTTCCGTCCTCAAATACTACATGGGCTTCTCCCATGCCAAGTGCCGTGCAGAAATTGATATGTCTCGCAAGGATCGCAAGATCCCCTGTGATACTCCTGCATACAACACGGGCCACTTCATCCTCAAACAACAGGCCGTCTGGTGTTCCGATCCGTAATGGAAATGTCGCCATAGACAGCCTCCTTTACTGATTCTTTGCTTTTTCAAAAACTTCGTCGATCGTCCCCGCGAACAGGAAACAGCTCTCCGGGATATGGTCGCATTCGCCGTCCAGGATCATCTTAAAGCCGCGCAGTGTCTCTTTCAGCGGGACATACTGTCCTGGCATACCTGTAAACTGCTCCGCTACGGAGAAGCTCTGGGACAGATAACGCTGGATCTTACGCGCCCGGTTTACGGACAGTTTATCTTCTTCTGACAGCTCGTCCATACCCATGATCGCGATGATATCCTGCAGCTCCTGATAACGCTGCAGTACTCTCTGAACCGCACGTGCGATCTCATAGTGTTCTTTTCCAACGACTTCCGGTGACAGGATACGACTGGTCGAATCCAGCGGATCCACAGCCGGATAGATACCCTGGCTGGCGATATCACGGGAAAGTGTGGTGGTCGCATCCAGATGGGAGAATGTTGTCGCCGGAGCCGGGTCAGTCAAGTCATCGGCCGGCACGTATACAGCCTGCACGGATGTGATGGAACCCTTTCTCGTTGATGTGATACGCTCCTGCAGCGCACCCATCTCGGTAGCCAGCGTAGGCTGGTAACCAACGGCTGAAGGCATACGCCCTAAGAGCGCAGACACCTCAGAACCCGCCTGGGTGAAACGGAAGATATTATCGATGAACAGCAGCACGTCCTGGTTCTTCTCATCACGGAAATATTCCGCCATAGTCAGACCGGAGAGGCCCACGCGCATACGCGCTCCCGGCGGCTCGTTCATCTGGCCGTATACCAAGGCCGTCTTGTCGATAACGCCGCTCTCTTTCATCTCGTTGTAAAGGTCGTTGCCTTCACGGGTACGCTCTCCAACGCCTGTGAAGACAGAGATACCGCCATGGGCTGTGGCCACGTTGTGGATCAGCTCCATGATCAATACGGTCTTGCCAACGCCCGCACCGCCGAACAGACCGATCTTACCACCCTTTGCATAGGGGCAGATAAGGTCTACGACTTTGATACCTGTCTCCAGGATCTCTGTGGCCGGCATCTGCTCCTCGTAAGCCGGAGCTTCACGATGGATGGGCCAGCGTTCTTTTACCTCCGGTGCCGGCTGGTTGTCCACCGGGTCGCCCAGAAGGTTGAATATACGGCCCAGGCATTCATCCCCTACCGGTACGGATATGGGACCGCCTGTATCTACAGCTTTGCTGCCGCGGACCAGACCATCTGTGGAATTCATAGCGACGCAGCGCACCGTATTATCCCCCAGCTGCTGGGCCACTTCGGCCGTCAGCTTTGCGCCTTGATTGTCGATCTCAATGGCATTGAGGAGTGCAGGCAGCTCATCGTGCGCAAAGCGGATGTCCAGAACAGGACCGGTGACCTGCACTACCTCGCCAGTGTGTTTTTCACTCATGCTTGAATCTCCTTCATATACAGATGCGCAAAAAAGCTCTCACATCTGTCTGTATTTGTCACCTTTTAGGTGCTCTCCGCACCTGCGACGATCTCCGTGATCTCCTGCGTTATGCTAGCCTGACGCACCCTGTTGTAGAACAGGTTCAGCTTCTCGATCATCTCTTCGGCATTGCTGGTGGCCGCTTCCATGGCTGTCCTTCTGGCCGCCAGTTCACTGGCAAGGCCGTCGCAGACACCGCCATAGATCACCCCTGCCAGATATTCCGGCACGATGGCATCGAACACTTCTTCGCTGCTCGGCTCATACAGGATCTGGCTGCGAGCCGCCTGTTCTCCCTCTTTTGGATCTTCTTCCAGATCCTTTAACGGAAGTATGGAAAATACTCTGGGCTGCTGGGACAACATAGAGACAAACTCCGTGTAGCACAACTGGATATGCCCGAAAGTCCCCTCTTTGAATTCCTTGCACAGGAGTTTCGCGATCTCAAAGCAGTCTGCAACAGAGATACTGGCCACTTCGGCATACGCTTCGCTCACACAGGGAATGCCCCTGCGCTGGAAATACTCCACCGCTTTTTTCCCGATCGGCAGCACCATATGATCTTTTCCTTCGGCATCCGCTTCCAGACATTTGAACAGGTTGGAATTGTATCCGCCTGCCAGCCCGCGGTCACCTGCGATCACCACATAGCAATACTTTTCACTGGCTGCATCCTGGGCGTAAACAGAATCAAAATCCGTATTCTCTCCCGCTATATCCCGCAGTGTCTGATGCAGTTCCCGGAAATAAGGACGGCAGGTCTCAGCCCGCTCCTTCGCCTTACGCAGTTTGGAGGATGCCACAAGTTCCATTGCCTTGGTGATCTGCATCGTGCTCTGCACACTCTTAATACGCAGCTTCACCGCTTTCATGTTTGCAGCCATATGCTTCCTCCTCTATCACATCATTTGCCGGCACTCTCAGGTTTTGTGCTGAGAAAATGCTCTGTATAGCTCTCTAATACTTTTTTCAGTTTCTCGTCTGTCGCCTCTTCCAGCTTAGACGTCTCACGGATCTCTTTCATCACGGCGATGCCGTCTGCATCTGCATCCAGATAACTGTATAAGCCCATCTCGTAATCATGTACGTCTTCCACGTTTACTTTAGACAGGATACCCTTGGTAACGGCATATAAGATCGCTACCTGTTTCTCTACCGGTACGGGCGCGCCCTGGTTCTGCTTGAGCACTTCCACGATACGGGCACCCTGATCCAGACGCGCCTTTGTGTCGGCATCCAGGTCGGAACCGAACTGTGCGAAGCTCTGCAGCTCCCTGTACTGTGAATAGATCAGCTTCAGTGTACCGGCCACTTTCTTCATGGCCTTGATCTGAGCGTCACCACCTACACGGGATACAGAGATACCCGGGTTTACCGCCGGCATGACACCTGAGTGGAAGAGCTCTGTCTCCAGGAAGATCTGTCCGTCGGTGATGGAGATGACGTTGGTCGGGATATACGCGGACACGTCGCCTGCCTGAGTCTCAATGATGGGCAGGGCTGTCAGTGAACCGCCGCCGTGCTCGTCATCCATCTTCGCCGCACGTTCCAGGAGTCTTGAATGCAGATAGAAGACGTCACCCGGATAAGCCTCACGGCCTGGCGGACGGCGGATCAGCAGGGACAGCGCACGGTAAGCCACCGCGTGCTTGCTCAGGTCATCATAGATGATCAGCACATGTTTCCCCTGTGCCATAAAATATTCGCCCATCGCACATCCTGTATATGGTGCGATGTACTGCAGCGGGCTGGCTTCAGAAGCCGTCGCCGCTACCACGATACTATAGTCCATAGCGCCGTTCTTCGTCAGGTCTTCCACGAGGCTCGCCACTGTGGAACGTTTCTGACCGATCGCCACATAGATACAGATCACGTCCTGGCCTTTCTGGTTGATGATCGTATCCACTGCCAATGTGGTCTTACCTGTCTGACGGTCGCCGATGATCAGCTCACGCTGTCCGCGTCCGATCGGTACCATGGAGTCGATCGCTTTGATCCCGGTCTGGAGAGGTTCTGATACGTGCTGCCTCTCACAGATACCAGGCGCACGGCTCTCGATCGGTCTGAATTCATTTGTTTCAATAGGTCCCGCACCGTCTATAGGCTGTCCGAGCGCATTTACGACACGCCCGATCATGGCGTCGCCCACGGGTACAGACACGACCTTTCCGGTCCGCTTTACGGTCTGTCCCTCACCGATATTCTCATCGGAGCCAAATAATACGATGGATACACTGTTCTCTTCCAGGTTCTGCGCCATACCGAAACTGCCGTCTTCAAATTCCAGCAATTCTCCGGCCATGCAGTCAATAAGGCCGCTGGCCCTGGCAATGCCGTCACCGACCATCAGGACTGTACCCGTCTCGTTCTGCTGTATCGTATTCTCGTAATATTTGATCTGACTGCGGATGACCTTGGATATTTCTTCAGGTTTTAATTGCATGTTTCCATTCCCATCCTTATACGATTACTTCACTTAGTTTCTTGGAAATACCGGACAGGCGGCTCTGTACCGTGCCGTCCAGCTGTTTTCCTTCCAATTCTACGCGCAGACCGGCCAACACCGATGCGTCGATCCGCTGCTTCAGGGAGATCTTCTTCCCGCTGATCTTCTCCAGCTTCTCCGTGAGCGCCGACATCTGTCCTTCACTCAGCGCCTTCGCACTGGTGACCACAGCCTCGGATATATTATGATCTGCATTATAGCGCCGCGTAAACTCATCACAGCAGCCAGAAAACTCTGCCAATATATTCCGTTCACACAACAATTTTATAAAATTTATCAGATACTTTTCAGCCTTATCTCCAAACGCCTTATCGATCAAGCCGATCCGCTCCGCATTGGGGATGGACGGCTCCGACAACAGCTTTATATAGTCCGGGTTTTCCCGGAACAACTGCCGGATCTGGGACATCTGTTCCCTGATATCGTCTGTAAGCTGTTCTTCGGCGGCAAGATCATAGAGGCTTCCGCCATAGAGTCTGGCAGCCTGTGTCATGATCCCTCACCTACATTCGCTATAAATTCGTTGATCAGTTGCTCATGATCCTCCTCGCGGAGTTCACGTCCGATGGCTTTTCCGGCGATCTCCATCGCCATACTGCCGATCTCGTCTTTGATCTCATTGACTGCTTTTGCCTTTTCCAGAGCAATGTCCTTCTCAGCCTTCGTCTTGATGGTCGCCGCCTGCTGGGTGGCTTCCCGGATCATCTCTTCACTCTGCACCGCGGCTGTCTTCTGAGCCGTACTCACGATCTCATTCGCCTTATCTTTAGCCTCTCGCATATTCTGCTCATATTCAGCTTTCATAGCCTCGGCGTCGTCTTTTGCCTTGACTGCCTCCTGGATCTCAGCGTCCGCCATCGCCCGCCTCTTCTCCAGCATCGCATTCACTGGTTTGAATAACAAGCGTTTAAATATATAGACCTGGATCAACAGGTTGCAGATCTGCGCAATGAAGGTCCACGGCACGAATCCTACTAATTCCTGTACCTGCATGCTCATAACCTCCTGTTCTGCTGCTTTCGGGTACGATACATATTATCCCAGAAGACCTGTAAACATGCCAGGAGCCACGAAGATCAGCAGCAGACCGGTTACGAAACCATAGATACCTGTCGTCTCTGCGAGCGCACAACCTAAGATCATCGTTGAAGTCACATCACCTTTACATTCCGGCTGACGTCCGATCGCTTCCAGGGCAGATGCGACTGCCTGGCCTTCACCGATACCAGGGCCGACACCGGCGATCAGTGCGATACCTGCGCCGAGAGCACATCCTGCGAGTGCGATACCTTTTGCTAGAAATTCCATAACATTATCCTCCTAAAAAATAAATAAAATGTTTTTCTTGATCTTTCTCTTTTTCCTTATTCAGTTGTAACCCCTGACCAAACTTCATGATCAGGACTCTTCCGCCGCATTGGCGATGAACATGATCGTCAGCATACTGAAGATCAGCGGCTGCAGCAGGCCGGACAACCAGTCAAAATAAAATGACAGGATCGCCGGGATACCCACATCCAGGATCGGGATCTGGGACAGCGCCGCACCGACTACGCCTGGGATCAGCCCCAGGAGCTTTGAACTTGCCAGCGCCAGAGCCCCATAGAGCAGGGTATTGACGACCACGCCTGATAAGATGTTGCCAAAATGACGGAATGCCATACCGATCGGCGTCGCGATCTCTGAGAGCACGTTAAAAGGTGCTAAGATCGGGATCGGCTTGGTGTAATCCAATAAATATCCGCCCAGGCCATTGGTCTTGATCTTCTGCCTGGTGATCAGTATGAACACGATCACCGCCCATGCGAGTTCCGTATCCACATCCGCCGTCGGGCTCCTCAAGCCGAAGAGGCTGATAAGGTTCGAGCATACGCCAGTCGCGAACAACGCCGCCACGAATGGTACGAAATACCGAAACCTCTCACCCATATTGCCCACGACAAAGTTATTGACCAGTTCCACCAGCATCTCTGCCACCGCCTGGCGTTTGGAGATCTTCTCCACCTTCAGGTCATGGGTCAGCCACAGGCACAAGACCGTCAGTATCAGAAGGACCAGCCAACTGACCACGATCGTCTCACTGATCTGGAGCTGCCCGAGGATGGGCAAGTCGATCGGCAGTGTAAATAAGACTTTGGCACCTGAAATATCCACATCCATGTACTTTTTCACCTCCCCTCCGGCTGATATCAAAAACTATTCCCCGTATCCGCCCAGCCCGCGGTCACGAGATCCTGTTTGCGATCCCCAGGAATTTGATCCCTAGACTGGGGATGAAGAGGGGGATGATCCCCGCTGCAAACTGGAAACAAGGGATTATGATAGCCGCCACCACCCAGAGCATCTGAAAGAGCATCCTCTGGGTATAGCTTGCCCGCATCTTCGTCCGGGCGCTGCCTTCATCCGTGGCAGCAGCAACTTTCTGTACAGTCAGTCCCATCCAAAAAAAATTCAGGACGGCGACAAGGCCACCTCCGATCCCACCCAGGATGACAGTGTAGCCAAAAGGCACTCTGTCTGGCATAAAAAAATGGAGTGCAGCAAATATGATCCACATGAGCGTCACACCCACTGCTGTGATCACGATCATCCTCTGCGTCTCTTTTTTGACTGCCGGCTGGATCTCACCGATCAAACGACTCATAACTTCAATACCTCCGGTCTTTTGTTTTCCTACCTCGCCATATGGAGTGTCAATGATGGCTGTTAAAAGATATCTTCTCTTTCCCCTTCTCTTTTTTCTGCCGCCCGACCACGGTCACATATACTTTATATGCCGACATGCCCGAAGCGCCCAGTCCAAAGAAAAAACCGGGGATATAGACCCATCCGCCCATGCCCGCCCGGGCATTGAGCCACCAGCATAAGGCCAAGCAGATCAAGAGAGGTGTGACAAGAGAAAGCCCCAGTTGGGTCAGCAGTGTGATGTTTTTCATCATCTCCGAGATACCCGCCCACTTCTTCATAGTCCGCTACTCCTTATTCTAACAGTTTCTTATCTTATGTGCAATCTATTTTTCCAATTTTACTTCTATTGCTTTTTTACAAAATTATTGTCGGATTTTTGTGTGATATACTATCAGATCTTCTTTTCGTCTAAAAAGTCTATACAGATCCGTCAATCATAGAGCAGCCCCAGCGCCTCGGCATCCGCCAGGTTCTGGCCGTCCGCCCACATATATCCCACATTGATCTCCTCTTCCTCCCGGATCGCCTGTCCGTTCTGTCCGGGCATGGCCGCATAGAGGGCCTCCTGGATCGTCTGGCGCGCCATGTGCGAGATGTCCTGGAGGATGGTCCCGATCTCCCGGCCCTCCCGGATCGCCTGGATCTGCTGGATGCCCGCGTCAAATCCGACCAAAGGGATCTCATCTTCCGGATAGTCCTCCAGGACAGACAGCACCTGCTCCGCCATGGCCTGGCTGGTGCAGAAGATGCCGTCCGCCCGGCCTTTCTCCAATACCCGGCGGATGGCCTTCTGCGTATCCTCATCATTCTCTTTCGCAAATATACGCTTTACGGTCACACCGGCATGCTCTGCCTCTATCTCCCTGCGGAAACCGCGCACCCGTCCCCGGGCTGCCTGGCTGTACGCCGCATCGGCAAACACGACTGCCGTCCCGCTCTCCCCCATGGCCGCGCAGAGCTGCCGGGCCGCCTCCGCTCCTGCCGCCTGGTTATCCGTGGCGCAGAATATCGTGCCGTCCCCGTTCTTTACTCTGGAATCAAAGAACACTACCGGGATCCCGTTGTCCCGCGCCGTCTCGATCTGCGCCTGGCATGAGTTCATGTCGATCGCCGCCAGACACAGCACGGACGGGTTTTCCGCCAGCACCGCGTCGATCGTATTGATCTGCTCTTCCACTTTCGTCTCTGAATCCGGCCCCTCGAAGGTCACCTGCACGGCGTCCTCCCCTTCCAGGCCGTAAAACTCGTTGATGTATCCCACGGCCTCTTTCATATATTTTTTCATGCTCTTCCAATAGCCGCCCTCCGTGGACTTGGCCACGACGGCGATATGGGTGCCTTTCTCGGGCGCAAGCCTCTCATCCAGTGAAAGCGGCGGGTCTTCTTCCGGTCCTTCTGTGGCCACAGCCGCGCCCTTTTCTTCCGGCGCCGTCTCCGCGGCCTGACTCGTCTTCATCTGCGCAGGCGCCGCGTCCACAGACGCCGCCGTCTCACGGCTCTCTTTTCCGCAGCCAGAGATCCCTGCCAGGATCATCCCAAGACATAAAAAACCTGCCAATGCTCTCTTCATACAAAATTCCCCTTTACTCAAAATCTATGCTCTTTTTGATCCCCGTCCGGATATTTTGCATATAAGATCTTCAATATGAGCGGCGTGGCGATGGACGATACGATGATCAGCAAGATCACCGATGTGAAATACACCGGCTCCATCATCCCCACAGCGAGCCCCTTCTGCGCGATGATCAGCGCCACTTCCCCGCGCGCCATCATCCCCACGCCGATCTTCAGGGAGTCCGCCGTATCAAACCTGCATATCCGGCTGATCAGCCCGCAGCCGACGATCTTCGTGGCCAGCGCCACCAGGATGAACGCCGCCGAAAATAAAAGGATACTCCCGTCTATGTCACTGATATCTGTCTTCAGTCCGATCCCCGCGAAGAACACAGGGCCGAACAGCATGTAAGAATTGATGTCGATCCTCTTCGCGATATAATCTGAATCTTTGATGCTGCACAGGATGATCCCGGCGGCAAACGCCCCCGTGATGTCCGCGATCCCAAAGAACGTCTCCGCGATATACGCCAGCGCAAAGCACAGAGCCAGCCCCAGGATCGAGAGGCGGTGGGTGTGCGGATGCTTCTCGTCGATATATCTGAAGACCCGATAGAAGACGAACCCCACGACGATCGTGAACAGGAAGAACAAGACCGTCTGGATGATCACGCCGGAAGGCTTCACATCATCGCTCTTTAATCCGATCACGAACGTGAGGACGATGATCCCGATCACATCGTCGATGATCGCCGCGCTCAAGATCGTCGTGCCCACCATCCCCTGCAGATGCCCCATCTCCCGCAGGGCCTGGACCGTGATGCTCACCGAGGTCGCCGTCATGATACAGCCGATGAACAGCGCCCGGTAAAAGCTCTCGCTCCCCGTGCCCCCATAAAATACACGGTACAGGACCGTCCCGCCGACGAGCGGCACGAATACGCCGCAGCAGGCCACTAAGAACGCGATCGGCCCTGTCTTCACCAATTTCTTAAGATCCGTGGTCAGCCCCGCTGAGAACATCAAAAGGAGCACCCCGATCTCCGCGATCTGGACGATAAAATCTGAATTCTGCACCAGTCCTAAGATGCTCGGCCCGATGACCAGGCCCGCAACGATCTCACCGGCGACCTGGGGCGCGTTGAGCCTGCGCGCGATGATCCCGAAATATTTCGCGGTCACCAGTATGATGGCCAGGTCGCGGAATATACTATAATTCTCCATGATCTTTTTATGGTCCCCTTCCTGCCTCAGCCCGCTTCTCTCACCGCGCCTATAAGGCTCTTCACATCATCGATCCCATACGTCCGCAGATACTGCCCGATCCCGTCGATGATCTTCTTAGTGGCACATGGATCGTGGAAATTCGCCGTGCCCACCGAAATGGCCGTGGCGCCCGCCAGCATAAATTCCACCGCATCTTCCGCCGTGCGGATCCCGCCCATCCCGATCACAGGCAGAGAGCACGCCCGGGACGCCTCGTAGACCATCCGCACGGCCACCGGCTTCACTGCCGGGCCTGAGAGTCCTCCGGTCTTATTTGCCAGGGCAAAGGTCCTTTTATGCACGTCGATCTTCATCCCGGTCAGCGTATTGATCAGGGAGATCGCGTCCGCGCCGCCGGCTTCCGCCGCCCGGGCCATCTCACCGATGTCCGCCACGTTCGGGCTCAGCTTCATGATCACTGGCTGGGCCGCGCATCTCTTCACCGCCCGCGTGATCTTCTCCAGCGCGCCCGCGTTCTGTCCGAACGCGATGCCGCCCTCTTTTACATTGGGACAGGATACGTTGATCTCCAGCATATCCACCGGCTCATCTGCCAGCCGTTCCACCACCTGGCAGTAATCCTCCTGGGTCCTCCCGCACACATTGACGATCACCCGGGTATCATGCTGCGCCAAAAAGGGCAGATCCCGCTGGCAGAACACCTCCACGCCGGGATTCTGCAGCCCGATCGCATTGAGCATCCCCCCGCAGGTCTCCATGATCCGGGGCGCGGGATTCCCGGCCCAGGGGACGCTGGCCACGCCTTTGGTCACCACTGCCCCCAGACCGTTCAGATCCACATATTCCCCATACTCCGCCCCGGAACCGAAGGTCCCTGAAGCCGTCATGACAGGATTCGCGAGAGTCACCCCTGCGATCTGTACATCCATATGGATCTTCTGCGTCATAACCTCACCTCCGTACTGCGAAAGACAGGACCGTCCTTGCACACCCGCGCCCGATGGACATGGGAATGGCTGTCTTCTCGCACTGTATCACAGACACAGCCCAGGCACGCCCCGATCCCGCAGGCCATGCGTTCTTCCATGGAGATCCAGCAGGGGATCCGCGCTTTCTCGGCATAGTCTTTGACCGCCCGCAGCATCGGGACCGGACCGCAGGCAAAGATCATATCCGCGTTTATATCATTTTCCCGGATCACATCCAGGACGTTCCCTTTCACACCGTGGCTGCCGTCTTCCGTCGCCACCAGCACCGGGCAGAACTCTTCAAACTCTTTTTCCAAGAACATCTCATCCCTGTAGCCCAGAACGGCCGTGGCGCGCACGCCTGATACAGCCGCCGTCCCCAGCATCGGCGGGATTCCGATACCGCCGCCCAGGAGGAGCACACGTCTCCCTTCTGTATCCTGTATGGGAAATCCATTGCCCAGCGGCCCCAGGACCTCTATAGACTGATCCAGACAAAGGGCGGAAAACTCCCTGGTCCCGGCGCCGGCTACCCGATACACCAGCCTGAGCAGCCTCCCGTCTGTCTGACAGATGCTGATGGGCCTGGGCAGCAGGCGGCTTTCGTCCGTTCCATATAACATCACAAACTGGCCCGGGTGTGCCTCTTGGGCGATCTGCTCCGTCTCCACCCACAGGCTGAAGATCCCGGCGCACAGCTGCTCCTGCCGGATCACCCGGCAATCCTCTTTTCGTTTCATCTCATCTCCTGTCTCGTCTGCCTCATCCTAACGCCTGCCGGATATCCGCCGCCATATCTTCCACAGCTTTTCTGGATGCCTGGGCGTAGCCGTCCTCGCCGAAAGCGGCGTAGGCTTCCTGCTTATAAGCCGCTATGATCCCCCTGGAGGAATTGACGATAGCGCCCAGTCCGTCCTCATTGAAGAAGCTGGCTAAGTCGGATCCTCTTGCCCCCTGCGCCCCATAGCCCGGCACCAGGAAGAACGTCCGCGGCATCAGCGCGCGCAGCCTCTTGCCCATCTCCGGATACGTGGCGCCTACGACGGCACCGATGTAACTGTACTGGCTGCCCATGTGATCACGGCCCCATCCGTCCACTTTCTCGCCCACCCACTCATAAAGCGGCCGGCCGTCCACCAGCCGGTCCTGAAATTCTCCGCTGGATGGATTGGACGTCTTTACCAGGATGAACAGTCCTTTATCATATTCTCTGCACACGTCCACAAAGGGCTTAATCCCGTCCGTGCCGAGATACGGGTTCACCGTGGCGAAGTCCTCGTCAAAAGGCGCATAAGACCGGCTCCCCACCTGTACTCTGCCCAGATGCCCGGCCGCGTAGGCGGCGGAGGTGGAGCCGATGTCGCCCCGCTTGATATCCCCGATCACCACCAGGTCTTTTTCCTTGCAATAGTCAACGGTCCGCTTATATGCCTCCAGGCCCGGGATCCCGAACTGCTCGTACATGGCGATCTGAGGTTTCACCGCCGGTATCAGGTCGCAGACGGCGTCAATGATCCCTTTGTTGAACTGCCAGACCGCCTGGGCCGCTCCCTCGAGAGTCTCGCCGTATTCATCAAAAGCGCTCTTTAAGATCGGCTGGGGGATGTATGCCAGCATGGGATCCAGTCCTGCCACGATCGGCGCCTCTGTCTTCTTTATCTTTTGGATCAGTTTCTCGATCATCCTTGCCCGTCCTTTCTATCTCTCATCCTGATAAACGATCTCACCGCCGCAGATCGTCGCTTTTACCCGGCCTTTGACCTTGCGGCCATGGAAGGGCGTGTTCTTTCCTTTTGAGGCAAAAGTCCGCGCGTTGATCACGTACTCTTCTTCCGGATCGATCACCACCACGTCCGCCGCCTTGCCTTCTTGCAGGGAGCCCCTGTCCAGGTGCAGGATCTGGGCGGGGTTATAGCTCATAAGCTCTGCCATCCGCATGGGCGTGATGATCCCCTTGTCTACCAGCTCCGTGATCGTCAGGGACACGCTGGTCTCCAGGCCCACGATCCCGAAGGCGGCATCCCGCATGGATCCTGCTTTTTCCGCGGCCGTGTGGGGCGCATGGTCCGTGCTGATCGCATCCACCACGCCGTCCCTGAGCGCTTCCAGGAGCGCTTCCCTGTCTTCCCGGCTGCGCAGCGGCGGGTTCATCTTATAATTTGGATCATCCCTGGGGATATCCTCACTGCACAGGGTGAAATGATGGGGACAGACTTCTCCCGTCACGGACAGGCCCTCTTTTTTCGCCTGCTCCAGCATCCGCATACTCTGTTTTGTGGAACAATGGCACAGATGCAGATGGGCGCCTGTATCTTTTGACAGGAAGATATCCCTGGCCACGATGATATCCTCCACCACGCTGCTGATCCCGGGCAGACCCAGCTGCTCTGCCCGCTCGTCGTCGTTCATGCAGCCATCCCCCCGCATCGGCCAGTCCTCGCAGTGGGCCATCACCGGGATGTCATTGGCCTTCGCGATCCGCATGGCCTGCCGGTAGAGCTGGGAATCCATGACCGACTTCCCATCTTCTGAGATCGCCGGGATCCCTGCCTGGATCATCTCCTCGATGTCGGCCAGCTCTTCCCCTTTCTGCCCTTTCGTCACCGCGCCCGCCTGGAGGACCCGTATAGGACTGAGCTCCTCCGCTTTATGATGGACATAGCCCACCCGGCTGGCCGTGTCGATGACCGGATGGGTATTCGGCATGGCCAGGACCGTGGTAAAGCCCCCGCGCGCCGCGGCCTGCCCGCCTGTGGCGATGTCCTCTTTCTTCTCCTGCCCGGGATCCCTGAAATGTACATGCAGATCGATCAGCCCTGGCATCACATAGCAGCCTTCGGCATCTAAGACCTGCCCGGCCTCCTCCTCGATCACCCCCACTTTCTGAATGATCCCGTCCTCGATGTAGATATCTGTGACTTCATCCAGTCTCGTATCCGGGTCGATCACCCGTCCGTTTTTGATCAAAATCCCCATAAACGCCTCCATTATCCTTTTTGCACACTTTCTTGTACATTTTTCACAAAACTACTCACTCTTTTTCGATTATAACATGATCTTCCCCCTCAAGCAACCTTACAGCTCACATCATAAGAAGGAACTCTGCTTTTCTGCGCGTACGATCGGGCTTTACGCGTCTTCGTGCTCGATCTTGAGCTTTTGGAAGAACTTCAGGACCATCCGGTCCCACACTTGCTCCAAGGACCTGTCCGTGGTAAATGTCTTCACCGACGTCCCCGTGGTACAGGTCACTTTTCCCCCATGATACTGCACATTCAGGAAGAGTCCGTCCACCTGGTCCGGATCCAGTGCGACCCCGCACGCTGAGAGCGCCTGCCGGGTCTTCTCATAGGAAAGCCTGAAGACGATCCTAAACTGCAGCGGCGTCCGTTTTCCCCGGATGATGGAATAGCAGAAAGGCTTTACTTCCTTCCAGAGGGAATGGGTCCTGTGGCGGCGCTCTAAGATCTCCCTGTCCTCCTCCGAAAAAAATTCCGGGTGCAGCGCCCCGTCTATGGTAAATGTATTCCTGGTGGTGATGGTCGCCTCCGACAGCCAGAACGCGTCGAAGCTCCCCTGGATCAGCAGATGGGACATAAATTCTTTTATATGGATAATCTTACATGCGATCATATGTCTACCCTTTCTCGTAAAGATCAGATCTTTGTGGCTATTATATAGGAAACTGGCAAAAAAGAACAGGAGTTTTTTTCAAAAACCCTTTTAATGCGGCAGGGGATATGATACTATAATATGGTATTGGATACTATGTAAACTGGAAAAGAGGACGATAAGAGGAAGAAATGGATTATAAGATCATCATCGACAGCTGCGGGGAACTGCCGCCCCCATACAAAAAAGACGACCGGTTCGCGTCCGTGCCCCTGACCCTGACCGTAGACGGCGAGGACATCGTGGACGACGAGACTTTCGACCAGGCGAGTTTTCTGGCAAAGGTGGCCGCCTGCCCCGAGTGCCCCAAGTCCGCCTGCCCGTCGCCAGAGCATTATAAGAACGCTTTTGACTGCCCTGCCGGACACATCTACGCGGTCACATTATCCGCCGAGCTGAGCGGCTCCTACAACAGCGCCATGCTGGGCCGGCAGCTGCTCCTGGAGGAAGATCCCCAGAAGAAGATCCACGTATTCAATTCCAGATCCGCGTCCGTGGGGGAGACCCTGATCGCGCTGAAGATCCAGGAATGCGAGGAGGCCGGCATGGCGTTTGAGGACGTGGTGGAACAGGTGGAAGCCTACATCAGCGGCCAAGCCACATATTTCGTACTGGAAAACCTGGAGACCCTGCGCAAGAACGGCCGCATGAGCAAGGTCAAGGCCCTGGTAGCCTCGGCACTGAACATAAAACCCGTGATGAGCGCCACAGAGGAGGGAACGATCCAGCAGCGGGACCAGGCGCGCGGGATCAATAAAGCCCTGGTCAAGATGGTCAACCTGGCCCTCTCCGAGGCCGACTCCCTGGAGGAGAAGACCGTCGGCATCTCCCACTGCAACTGCCCGCAGCGCGCCGAGATGGTCCGGGACGCCATTTTAGAGAAAGCCGCCGTCAAAAATGTGCTCCTGTTGGATACTGCCGGTGTCAGCACCATGTACGCCAACGACGGCGGGATCATCCTGGTCATGTAGGTCTTTTCTTTTTAAAAAGATCATTGTATAATACAAAGAAAAAAACAAAGGAGAGCTATCCATGAGCCAGGAAAAAGTAGACCGCTATAAAGAACAGAAAGCCCGGCGGCAGGAGATCTATAAGAAAGAGAAACGGATCCTCGCACTAGAGAAGGCGGCAGGGATCTTACTCTGCGTCGTCGTAGTCGGGTGGATCGGATATTCCATCTATGGAAAAGTGACGGCGGCACAGAACGCAAAAGTCATAGAGACAGTGATGGACGCCACAGCCATCGACGACTATCTGGCAGGACTGGAAACAGAAGAATAGCAAAAGAAATGAAAAATCCCCCGGGAGAACAAACTCCCAGGGGCTTTTTTCGGCATACCCGTAAATTATAATTTCGTAACGTTTGCAGCCTGCATGCCGCGGGCGCCTTCGCTCAGATCATAAGAAACGGCCTGGCCTTCATCCAAGGATTTGAAGCCTTCTTCCTGGATCGCAGAAAAATGCACGAACACGTCAGCCCCATCTTCGCCAGTGATAAATCCATAGCCTTTTTCTGCGTTAAACCATTTCACAGTCCCTTTGTTCATGATGTTACCTCCATAAAAAATAAATTAAAAATATACATAGCTGGGCAGGCGTCCAGTCTGCCAGCCTCCACTGATGAACCAGCAAGATTTCCCGATACTAAAAATTCACCAGTCTTTACAGACTATATCGTTGTAATATAATCTCTAAAAACTAGTGATCTTCTACAGCTTATAGACTTCAAAGTGTTTCCATTATACACGGGGGATCATCACTTGTCAAGGAGAATCTTATTTTTTTGAAGAAAACAGTACGGCGCCGACAGTCTGCACTCCTGCCGGCGCACGATGTTTTCGATCAGGGCAGCTGGCTGCGGATATACTGATCCATCTTTTCATCCAGCACGATCCCAAAATGCCTCTTGAGAACGCCCGAGAACGTGCCGCCATCCAGCGCCGTCTCCGAGACAACCCCGTTCTGTTTGATCTTAAATAAATGATCCCGGATCGTATACCGCCCGTCCAGGGTGGGGAGCGTACACATCATCCGCGTGACGAACGGCGAGGACGGACATGACGAGGTATAATGGTTCGACATCTCAAAGTCGCTCTCCTGCGCGTACCACAGCCCAAACTCCACAGCGCTGGCAAAGGATCTTTCCCGTTCCAGTTCTACGACATACCCCATCCCGGCGTCTTCCCTGATCCGATACGTCCGTCCGAACTGGGTCTGCACAAGGTCCGGCTCCAGCAGGAGAGGATCGATCCAGCCGTTCCCGCCCAGCCCCACGTCGGCGACCCACATCCGCCCGTCCAGAAAAACGATCGTCAGACGATGGGTGAGCGGGAGCCTCTTACCCTCCCCGGAAAAGGGCCTGCACAGGACGGCTCCCGTCTGATAGCCGAGACGGATCAGCAGCTCCCTAAAAAGACGGTTCAGTTCAAAGCAATAACCACCCCTGCGGTCCCTGACCACTTTTTTGAATATATCCTCTATGTCCAGCGACACCGGACGCCCGCAGAAAGGATCCAGATCCTCAAAGGGCACCGTGAGGCTGTGGCAGCGATGGAGGCGGATGAACTGCTCCTCCATGCTCTCCCCCTCCCGGTGGACAAAGCCGATATGGGCCAGGTATTCATCAACATTAAACATGATATGCTTTTCCCGCCTTCTTTGCATCCATGAACGCACGTCCATGTTTCTGTATGGATCCCAGACAGATCTCCTCGTTCTTCGGGTTCAGGCTGTATGCCACCGTCGAGTCGATGATCAGCCCGGTGCCGTCGCCAGCCAACATCTCCATCCATTCCACGACCATCTTCTCGATGTCGTCGCGCGTGGACTCCTTCGGCCCCAGGATACGCTGCGTGTCAAGCCCCGGCATGAACACGATCCGGTCGCCGAAGTCTTTTTTGACCTGTACAAGGTCATTGCACTGCATCACGCTGTCCCAGCCGTCAAAGCCGCAGGAGATCCAATCCGGGATCAGGCTGTCCACTTTGCCGCAGCTGTGATGGACCACATATTTATATCCCATCTCCCGGGCGGCGTCCACGATCCTCTTATACTGCGGGAAAAGATATTTTTTATAAAGATCCGGTGCAAAATACGGCCCTGTCTGTATCGCCATGTCGTCATGGTAGACCAATATATCCGGCTGGCAGATGTCATAGACCTTCTGGAAGAGCCTGATCTTGTGATCCGCGATCGCGGCCAGGAATGCACCGTACTCTTCCGGCTCAGTGATGATCTCGCACAGAGCATTTTCAAATCCCATCAGGATATGCGTCCTCTCAAAAATGCCATTGAGCGATACATACTGGAGCATCCGGCTGTCCCTGTCGGTAAATGCCTTCGCCTCCTCTTCCATCGGCGTAAAGTCGATCTTGTCCAGATCTGGGAACACCACCTTTTCCCTCCACTGTGTCACATCGTCGAATTTGATGTCACTTGTGTCCGGGTGGGTGATGTTCAGTGAGTCAGCGCAGCTGATCCAATGGCATCCCCACGCGTCATAGCCTGTGGTCATGATCGGACGCTCCACGATATAATCCCGGATCCCGTACGCTTCCGATCCCAGATGCGGGATCCAGTCGGGTTTCTCATGCCGAAAGATCTTCTCCATATTTTCTTTTGCTGTCATAGTCGTAGTCCCCCTTTATCATATTTGTACATACTGCATGATCCATCTTCCCTGAAAGCAGAAGATCCCAGGTGCAAAAATGCCGGATCCATGCTATGATGTGATCATATCATAAATAAAACATGTGCACATCGTGCGGCGCGTAAGAGTTTCAGGACTTTTGATCGTGCCAGATGCACAAGAACGGGAGGAAAAATGTTTTTGTCGTTGACGCTGCTGGCTGAACGGATCCATTTCGCGCACAGCCAGCTCTATATCCATGAGACTATCCCCAAAAGATACCTGGACCTCATGTTTTATCCACCACCGGCTCCCCTGCAGTTTTCACCGGATATCCTGTACATCGTCAGAGGGATCCCGCACCTTCCGGCGGGAGGAGCACAGCCGCCGGGGCTGATCTGCATCGTGGGAGAGGATGCGTTTTCCCAGGCAAAGGATCGTGTGCTGGAGCTCTCCTGTAACTGCCTGCTGATCGCCTGCGCTCTGCCGATGGAGGAGATCTTCAATGAGATCCATTCCCGGATCCTCTTTCTCCGCAGGCAGATAGAGATCTTCAAGACAGCGGTCTACACCCAGCAGAGCCTCCAGAGACTGATCGAGATGATCTACGACATCATGGGAAATCCCGCGTATCTGGTGGATTCCAGCTTCAAAGTCCTGGCGATCGACCGGGGGCATGATATGCGCGAACTCAGCGCAGCTTGGCGGAGACTGGAGGACGAGGGATATCTTCCTTTTGACCTGGTCAGCAATCTGATCAGCAGCGGGGAGCTCTGTTCCATGGAATCCGAGGAAAGAGCGGTCATCGTGCATTCACGTTATTTCTATGTGCCTTTCATCAACTACAATCTGACCCAGGGCGGTAAGATAAAAGGGCATCTCTTTATCGCCGGGATGAAAAAGACGATCAGCCCCGGTGAACTCGGACTAGCGGAATACCTCGGTGACTATGTGCTGGAACTGCTGCAGAAAAGTTCCCGTTTTCAGAACGAACGCGGGGATTATTACGAACATTTCATGCGGGACCTCTTCAGCGGAAGACTGACGGAGCCTGACAAGATCCGGCAGCAGATGGCCTCGCTGGGCGCACGCCCGGAAGAATATTTTACAGTGGCCGTGCTGCACACATCCGCAGAGCACGGCCTGTCCGATGAGCGGATCGCCAGCCAGATGGAACGCTGCAGCGGAGCCAAACCGGTCTTTTACCAGGACAAGATCGCCGTGCTGTTCAAACACGGGAAAAAACCGGACACCGCCGCGCTGGAGCGGGGGATGGGCCAGATCAGCACCGGACTGGACTGCGAGATCGGCATAAGCGACACGTTCCAGGGGTTCTATGACCTGCATACTTATTATCTCCAGGCCGAATGGGCGCTGACCTGCCCTTCTTTTTTAAAAGGGACCGCCGGACACCCGATGATCCGCTATTATGAAAAATATGCGGTGGGGCATATCCTGTATATCTTTTCAAAAAACGAACACTCCAAGTCCCTGATCCTCCCGGGATTGTCCGACCTGTACCGGTACGACCGAAAAAACCACACGGAGCTGCTCCGGACACTGCATGTCTATCTGCTGCACGAGCGCAGCTCGATCATCACGTCCCGACTGCTCCACATCCATCGCAATACGCTGGCTTACCGTATAGACAAGATCCTGGATCTGTGCGGCTTCGCCCTCGACGATCCGGCCGTCCGCCAGAGATTGCTCCTGTCCCTGGAGGCCATAGACATCCTAGGGGATACCTTCTAAAAATAAGATATCCCCCTCCCCGCTCTTTATCCTGCTGACCTTACAGCGGTCACCTCGATCTCGACCAGCCCGCCTTTTGGCAGAGCGGCTACTCCCACGCATGACCGGGCCGGCTTCTCCTCTCCAAAAAACGATGCGTACACATCATTGACCAGACCAAGATCCGCCATGTCCGTCAGATAGACGGTGGTCTTTACCACGTCCCCGATCTCATATCCGGCTTCTTTTAAGACAGCGCGGATGTTCTCCAGCGACTGCCGCGCCTGGGCCTGGACGCCTGCGGGGAGCTCCCCTGTCTCCGGGACCAGGCCGAGCTGGCCGGACAGATACAGCGTATCGCCTTTTTCGATCGCCTGTACGTATGGGCCCACTGCCGCGGGCGCTCTGTCTGTGTGGATCACTTTTTTATCCATTTCCTGTCCTCCTATATTGAATTTAAGATCCTTCACTGTAAAATGAAAGCCAGCTGTTCCGTGCCTTCCGGGACTTTCATCGCAAATATGTGTTCTTATACTCTTCCCGGACCTCCTCCGGCACCAAGCTGCCTCCCGTGGCCCAAGCGATGTGGGTGGCCCGTGCCATCTTATCGGCCAGGCCATTTTCCTGTATATACCCCTGGGCGCTGTCGTCTGTCCCCAGCCGGGCTGGACCTTCAAATGCCGCGCAGGCGCTGGGCTCCAGGAAGATCTCCTCTGTCTCCAAGAGATCCCGCATATATCCATAGAGGGCCGCATCACGGACCGTGAACTCTCCGCTGAGCATGGTCCGCATCACACCGCCCACGAAACCCGAGGGCCGTCCCACAGCCAGGCCGTCCGCGTGGGTCTGCCCGGTCAGGCCGACGTCCTGCACCGAGATCTTATGATCCAGCCCCGTGGCCAACCCCACCAGCATGCAGGGCGCCTGGGTGGGTTCCACGAAGAAACAGTGTACATGGTCCCCGAAGATCTGCTTGAGCCCGAAGCTGATGCCGCCCGGAGCGCCGCCCACCCCACAGGGGATGTACACGAACAGGGGGTGTCCCGCGTCCACGGCCACCTGCTGTTCCTTTAGCTGGACGGCCAGGCGTTTGGCCGCCACCGCGTAGCCCAGGAACAGGTCCCGGGAATTTTCATCGTCCACAAAATAGCTTTTGGGATCCTCGTCCGAGAGCTTCCGGCCGTTTTTGACCGCTTCGCTGTAATCGGACGCGTACTCCCGCACCGTCACCCCGCGGCTTTTTAACAGGTCTTTTTTCCACTGTTTCGCGTCAGCGGACATATGGACCATCACCCGGTATCCGATGGCTGCGCCCATGATCCCGATGCTCATGCCTAAGTTGCCCGTGGATCCCACCTGGATGGTATAGCCGCTGAAAAAATCCCGGCTGGCAGGGTCCGCCAGCTTCTCGTAGCTCTCATCCGGCTGTAAGATCTTATGCGTGAGCGCCAGGTCTTCCGTGTGCTTGAGCACCTCGTAGATGCCGCCCCTGGCCTTGACCGATCCGGCGATCGCCAGGTGGCTGTCCTGCTTCAGGTAGAGCCTGCCGGGAAGGACGCTCCCGTATTTTTGCTCCAGACGCTCTTTCATCCGCGGGATGGGGCACAGCGCCGACTCGATCAGCCCGCCCTTGTCTTTTGTCTCCGGGAAACAGCGCATGATGAGCGGCGCGAAACGCAGAAGCCTCGCCTCCGCGTCGTCCACGTCCTCGATCGTCAGCTCCTGGCCTTCCATGCTCTCGATATAGGATGTCTTGTCCGGATTGATCCAGACGACCTCTTTTTCCTGCCGGATCGCGCGGATCACCGGGTATCTTTTGGCCAGATCCTCATAGTCAGTCCTCATCGCTCTCTTTTGCCTCCTTTGCTCTCATGCTCATACAGATATCGTATTATAAGCCGCTTGCGGATACAAGTGTTTTTTACAGGATATTTCCGCCCCATTATTAGCACTCGTTGAAAAAGAGTGCTGATTTTTTCTTGACTTTTCTCTTTCATCGTATTACAATACATTCCAACGGATAAAAACGACCAAAAACAAAAAGGAGTGATAAAGAAATGGCGGCTAAAAAAGGAAGCTTATCCATCAACAGCGAGAACATCTTTCCGATCATAAAGAAATGGCTCTATTCCGACCATGACATCTTCTTCCGCGAGATGGTCTCCAACGGCTGCGATGCCATCACCAAACTGAAAAAACTGGAGATCATGGGCGAGTACCAGTTCCCCGACGACTACAAAGCCAAGATCGAGGTGATCGTCAACCCCGAAGAAAAGACCCTGAAATTCATCGACAACGGCATCGGCATGGACGCCGACGAGGTGGAGGAATACATCACCCAGATCGCGTTCTCCGGCGCCACAGAATTCCTGGAGAAATACAAGGACAAGACCACGGACGACCAGATGATCGGCCACTTCGGCCTGGGCTTCTACTCCGCGTTCATGGTGGCCGACGAAGTGCACATCGACACCCTCTCCTACAAAGAAGGCGCCGAGCCTGTACACTGGACCTGCGACGGCGGCACAGAGTACGAAATCTCCCAGGGAAATAAGACATCCATCGGCACAGAGATCACCCTATTCCTGGGCGAGTCGAGCGTGGAATTCTCCAACGAATACCGGGCGCGGGAAATCCTGGAGAAATACTGCTCCTTCATGCCTGTGAACATCTACCTGAGCAAAGCCAACGCGGAACAGGAATACGAGACGATCGATGAGGACGAGCTAAAAGACGACGACGTGATCGTAGAGCGGATCCACGAGGAGGCCAAGACCGAGGAAAAAGAGAACGAGAACGGCGAAAAAGAGACCGTGGAGATCTCCCCCGCCCGGGACCGGGTAAAGATCAACAAACGCCCCGTTTCCTTGAGCGACCCTGCGCCCCTGTGGACCAAACATCCCAATGAATGCAGCGACGAGGACTACAAAGAATTTTACCGGAAAGTCTTCATGGATTTCAAGGAGCCTCTGTTCTGGATCCACCTGAACATGGACTATCCGTTTAACCTAAAAGGCATCCTCTACTTCCCCAAGATCAACACGGAATACGACTCTATCGAGGGGACGATCAAGCTGTACAACAACCAGGTGTTCATCGCCGACAACATCAAAGAAGTGATCCCGGAATTCCTCATGCTGTTAAAAGGCGTGATCGACTGCCCGGACCTGCCGCTGAACGTATCCAGGAGCGCCCTGCAGAACGACGGCTTCGTAAAGAAGATCTCCGAGTACATCACGAAAAAGGTCGCGGACAAGCTCACCGGCATGTGCAAGACCCAGAGGGAAGACTACGAGTCGTACTGGGACGACATCAGCCCCTTCATCAAATTCGGCTGCATCAAGGACAACAAATTCTCCGAGAAGATGATGGACTACATCCTCTTCAAGAACTTAGATGATAAATATCTGACCTTAAAAGACTGCATCGAGAAGAACGAAAAACCCGAAGACAAAGAGGAAGCCGACCAGGCCGATACCGAGACAAAGAGCGACGCAGACAACAAGCCAGAAGACGGTGATGCGGCTGAGGGCGAGGAAGATGTGAAAAAGACCACGATCTTCTATGTGACCGACCCCGTACAGCAGAGCCAGTACATCAATCTTTTCAGAGAACAGGGCCTGGACGCTGTACATCTGCAGCACAACATCGACAACGCGTTCATCTCCCACATGGAACGGCTCAACGACAAGATCAAGTTCCAGCGCATCGACGCCGACATGACCGATGAGATCGTGGAGGACGCCGCGGACGAGGAGACCGCCAAGACCCTCACTGACCTGTTCCGCAAAGAACTGGGCAAAGAGGATCTGCAGGTGAAAGTGGAAAACTTAAAGAACGAGAACATCTCCTCCATGATGACCCTGGAGGAAGAGAGCCGCCGTATGCAGGAGATGATGAAGATGTACAGCATGGGCGGTATGGGCGACCCCTCCATGTTCGGCGGCAAAGAGACCCTGGTCTTAAACGCCAAGAACGCGCTAGTGCAGTATCTGGCCGCACATCAGGACTCCGAACATACACACATGCTCTGCGAACAGCTCTATGACCTGGCCATGATCAGCCACAAGCCGCTGGAGCCGGAGGCCATGACCAAGTTCATCGCCCGCAGCAACGAGATCATGATGCTGCTGACAAGATAGCTCCCGACCTGGACGGATCCCGCAAAACAGGACT
>CAJTYN010000012.1:20125-33496 GCA_910584115.1 uncultured Lachnospiraceae bacterium | reverse complement strand
GGGGAAATCGCGATCCCCCGGCGCTTTTGGTACTTTTCTCGCAGAAAAGTACACCTCCAAAGACCTGAGCGGCCATAGACCGCACCATACGTCCGTAAAATCTGAGCTACCTGCAAAGTTTAAAGGGGTTTCCAAACACCCTCCAAAACAAACTTTTTTCCGTTAGGCATGCGATCGATCAGACCCCGCCGCAACATCGAATACATTTCCCGGATCCTCCATATTTTATAAGTTGTTTTTTGAAAATCTGTGTCGTATAATGTTACGAGACATTGAAACTGCCCGTGCAAACGGACATGCCAAGGAGGAGACGAAATACCTATGGAAAATCTTACACTTGGGATAGATATCGGTTCAACGACCGTGAAGATCGCGGTCTTAGATGAGACACATACACTCTTAGCCGCCGATTACCAGCGGCATTACGCAGATATACAAAAGGCCCTCGCCCAACTCCTATATAAAGCCCGCCAAAAACTGGGCGACCAGACCGTCAGCCCCGTGATCACCGGATCGGGGGGACTGACACTGGCGAAACACTTAAACGTACCCTTCGTCCAGGAAGTGATCGCGGTCTCCACCGCCCTCCAGGATGCGGCTCCCCAGACCGACGTGGCGATCGAGTTGGGCGGGGAGGATGCCAAGATCATCTATTTTGAAGGCGGGAACATCGAACAGCGCATGAACGGCATCTGCGCGGGGGGGACCGGCTCCTTCATCGACCAGATGGCCTCCCTTCTGCAGACCGACGCGGCGGGTTTAAATACATACGCAAAGGACTACAGAGCTCTCTATCCGATCGCAGCCCGTTGCGGTGTATTCGCCAAATCAGATATCCAGCCCCTGATCAACGAGGGGGCCACGCGGGAGGATCTATCCGCCTCCATCTTCCAGGCTGTGGTAAACCAGACGATCAGCGGCCTGGCCTGCGGCAAACCCATCCGGGGCCATGTGGCGTTCCTGGGCGGACCGCTGCACTTTATGTCTGAGCTAAAGGAAGCCTTCATCCGCACTCTGAGATTGGATGAAGAACACACGATCATACCGGAAAATTCCCACCTGTTCGCCGCCATCGGCTCTGCCCTGAACGCCGACCTGACCGTGACCAACACCCTGGCCGCGATGGAAGAACGCCTGGCGGGAAATATCCAGATGGATTTTGAAGTCGCCCGCATGGAACCTCTATTCTCCTCGGAGGAGGACTACCAGGCTTTCCACGAGAGACAATCCCATTACCATGTAAAGACCGGGGACCTGCAGGACTATCACGGCAGCTGTTTCCTTGGGATCGACGCAGGGTCCACGACCACGAAAGCCGCCCTGGTGGCGGAGGACGGCTCCCTTTTGTATTCCTTTTACAGCAGCAACGACGGCAGTCCCCTGGCCACCACCATACGCGCCATGGAGGAGATCCACGCGCTCCTGCCCTCCGACGCCCGGATCGCCTACTCCTGTTCCACCGGATACGGGGAGGCCCTGATCCAGTCGGCCTTGATGCTGGACGAGGGGGAGGTGGAGACCGTGTCCCACTACTACGCCGCCGCCTTCTTCGACCCGGAGGTGGACTGCATCCTGGACATCGGCGGCCAGGACATGAAGTGTATCAAGATCAAGGACCACACGGTGGACAGCGTCCAGCTCAACGAGGCATGCTCCTCCGGCTGCGGCTCCTTCATCGAGACGTTTGCAAAGTCTCTGAATTATTCCGTGGAGGACTTTGCAAAGGAAGCGCTGTTTGCTAAAAACCCCATCGACCTGGGAACACGCTGCACCGTCTTCATGAACTCAAAAGTCAAACAGGCCCAGAAAGAGGGCGCGGAAGTCTCCGATATCTCCGCCGGGCTCGCCTACTCCGTGATCAAGAACGCCCTCTACAAAGTCATCAAAGTATCGGACGCCACAGAACTGGGAAAACATATCGTGGTCCAGGGCGGGACTTTTTACAACGATGCCGTCCTCCGCAGTTTTGAGCGGATCGCGGACTGCCAGGCCATCCGCCCGGACATCGCCGGGATCATGGGCGCTTTCGGCGCGGCCCTGATCGCCAGGGAACGCTTCCACGCGGGGGATGGGCCGCGGCAGACCACCATGCTCTCCTATGAACAGATACATGACCTGAAATATACGACTTCCATGGCAAACTGCAAGGGCTGCACCAACAACTGCCGTCTGACCATCAACAAATTCAGCGGCGGCCGCCAGTTCATCAGCGGGAACCGGTGTGAAAAAGGCATCGGCAAACAGAAGAACAAAGACAAGATCCCCAACCTATTTGACTACAAATACAAGAGGATCTTCGGCTACGAACCCCTCTCGCCGGACCTGGCTGTGCGGGGGGAGGTGGGGATCCCCCGGGTGCTGAACATGTTCGAGAACTACCCGTTCTGGCACACGTTCTTCACACTGCTCAAATACCGGGTGGTGCTCTCTCCCACGTCCACGCGGAAGATCTACGAGCTGGGCATCGAGTCCATCCCCAGCGAGTCTGAATGCTACCCGGCCAAGCTGGCCCACGGGCACGTGACCTGGCTGTTGAAAAAGGGCGTGAAGTTCATCTTCTATCCCTGTATCCCCTACGAACGGCAGGAATTTGAGGATGCCGTCAACCACTACAACTGCCCCATCGTCACCTCCTACCCGGAGAATATCAAGAACAACGTGGAGCAGTTAAAAGATCCATCCATCGATCTCAAAAATCCGTTCCTGTCCTTCGCAGACCTGGAAGTGCTGACCCAGGGGCTGATCAAAGCTTTTCCCGACATCCCCGCCCAGGAAGTCGCCCAGGCGGCCCAGGCAGCGTGGAAAGAGCTGGAGTTTGCCCGCAAGGACCTGATGCGCAAAGGGGAGGAGACCCTGCGCTATCTAAAAGAGACCGGACGGCACGGGATCGTACTGGCCGGACGGCCCTACCACATCGATCCGGAGATCCACCACGGTATCCCGGAACTGATCAACAGCTACGGGATGGCGGTGCTGACGGAAGACTCCATCTCCCATCTGGGGAATTTAGAGCGGCCGCTGCGGGTCAACGACCAGTGGATGTACCATACAAGACTCTACGCCGCCGCCAACTTTGTAAAGACCAGAGACGACCTGGACCTGATCCAGCTGAATTCCTTCGGCTGCGGCCTGGACGCCGTGACCACCGACCAGGTCCATGAGATCCTGGAAAATAGCGGCAAGATCTACACCTGTCTGAAGATCGATGAGGTCAATAACTTAGGCGCTGCCCGGATCCGCGTCCGCTCCCTGATCGCCGCCATCCGGGTCAAACAGGCGCAGACGGGAAAACGGAAGATCCAGCCCTCCGCGATCTCGAAGAGACCTTTTACCAAAGAGATGCGCAAGGACTACACGATCCTGTGCCCGCAGATGTCACCCATCCATTTTTCCATCTTACAGGCGGCCTTCAACTCCTGCGGCTACAACCTGCAGGTGCTGCCCAACGACAACAAGGAAGCCGTGGACGTGGGCCTGAAATACGTCAACAACGACGCCTGCTACCCCTCCCTGATGGTGGTCGGTCAGATCATGCAGGCTCTGCTGTCCGGTAAATACGACCTGGATAAAGTGGCCATCATCATGTCCCAGACCGGCGGGGGCTGCCGCGCGTCCAACTACATAGGCTTCATCCGCCGGGCGCTGAAAAAAGCGGGGATGGAGCAGATCCCGGTGATCTCCATCAACTTGAGCGGCTTGGAGAGCAACCCCGGCTTTAAGATCACCCTGCCCCTGGTGACGCGGCTTACATACGGCGCAGTCTTCGGCGACATCCTGATGAAATGTATCTACCGGATGCGCCCCTACGAATTAAAGAAAGGCTCCGTCGACCGGATGCACAGGAAATGGGAAAAACGCTGTATCCGTTTCCTCTCCGACAGACGCTGCAACTACATCACCTTCAAGACGATCTGCAGGAGGATGATCCGGGAGTTCGACGAGATCCCCGTCTCCCACGAGCGGAAGCCCCGGGTGGGCATCGTGGGCGAGATCCTAGTCAAATTCCTCCCCGCCGCCAACAATTACCTGGCGGAGCTTTTGGAAAAGGAAGGCGCCGAGGCCGTGGTGCCGGACCTGATTGACTTCATGAGCTACAGCTTTTACAACCAGAACTTCAAGTCCGAACACCTGGGAACAAAAAAGAGCACGGCGCGGATGGCCAACATGGCGATCTGGGGGATCGATCACATCCGCGGCGCGGCCAACGAGGCGTTCAAGAAGAGCCGCCATTTCACCCCCTCCGCCAACATCGCCGAGCTGGCGCGGATGGCCGCCCCCATCGTATCCATCGGCAACCAGACCGGGGAGGGCTGGTTCCTCACCGGGGAGATGCTGGAGCTGATCCACAGCGGCGCGCCCAACATCGTCTGCACCCAGCCCTTCGCCTGCCTGCCCAACCATGTGGTGGGCAAAGGGGTCATCAAAGAACTGCGCCGCCGCTACCCTGAGTCCAACATCGTGGCCATCGACTACGATCCAGGGGCCAGTGAAGTCAACCAATTGAACAGGATCAAGCTGATGCTGTCCACAGCGCGCAAAAACATGCAAAAAGAGAAGGCTCGGGGCTGATCCCCCGAAGCCTTCAAGCTGTGAGATGACCGTTCTTCTCTTTCTGGAGAGATGCCTCCTGTTCCTCTGCGGAAACCATCATCCGCGCGAGGATCTCTCCGATATCCCCGTCGATGCAGATCGACTGTCTCTTTATCTCATCCGGATGCTCCGTCTCTCCATGGTTGATACACCCGTAAACAGCCTTTTTGTTTTCCGCCGTCATCCTCCAGAAAGGATACTTGATGATGACCGGGGTGTTGTAGCCGACTCCCAGTTCCAGGAACAGGATCCGGCGGCCTTTCCTGGTGCGCAGGAAATCCGCATATCGCTCCGCCGCCCTGTGCCAGCCCTCATCCTCCACAAACCGGCCATCTGACCGCAGGTTCATGGTCATCGGTCTTTTGCAGTGGGGACAGACCGGCAGGAGCTCTGACGGTATCCGCATGCCTTCCTGCTGCTGGACCATCCTGCCGATCAGCTCTTCATTTTCAAAAGTCTCCAGACAGCAGGGCCCACTGCATTGGAACAGGCCATAATCCCCCTGGGTGTAAAAGAGCCGCTCTCTGTCAAATCCCGCTTTCTGAAAACAATGATCCACATTCGTGGTGATCACAAAATGATCCTTATCCTCTACCAGTTCAAAAAGCCTCTGATAGACCGGCTTTGGCGCATCCATGTAGCGGTTGACCTGGATATAACGGCTCCAGTACGCCCAATACTCCTCCAGCGTCCCATAAGGATAAAACCCTCCCGTGTACATATCATGGAAACCATACTTTTCCTCAAAATCGGAAAAATACCGCCGGAAGCGCTCCCCCGCATAAGTAAAGCCTGCCGAAGCAGAAAGCCCCGCGCCGGCGCCAATGACCACCGCATCCGCATCATCCAGCGCCTCTCTCAGCCTTTCGATCCCTGATGTGCGATCCTTTCCAAACATCCGAACACCACCTCCATCCTGTTTTACATATCCACAAAGATCTTGCCGATCATATATCCCTGTCCGTGTAACGGTGTATCCTCTCACTCCTGTCTTTTTGCACGCCCCTCGCGTAAGGGATCTCGGGATAGCCGAAACCGACCATCAGTTTCGTGTAGTGATCCCCCGGGATGCCGAGCATCTCCCTCGCCTCCGGCGCAAGTTCATTTAACACCTCCGCCGGGTAGCTCATGATGATCGCACCCAGGCCGTGGGCGTTGCAGAGCAGCTCAAAATAGGCCGTGGCGATGTTGCAGTTTACTTTGACATCCTCCGCCCATTTTCCCGCGCAGCGCTCATGGGCGATAAAGAGATGGGGCGCGCCGCAGAAGAGGAGGTCGCCTTTACGGACTGTCTTTTCCGACTCCTTCATCTTCCCATAAAAGAAATCGTCAAAGCTGTGGGTATAGATGTGTTTTTTCGCGTCCGCGTCCATCTTGGCATATGCCTTTTTCCAGATCTGGCGCACCCTGTCTTTATCATCGATGACCGTGTACTCCACCTTGCAGGCGTTTCCGCCCGTAGGCGCGGCCGACATCGCGCGGAGCATGCTGGAGATGACCTCCGGGTCCACATTTTTATCCAGAAACCTGCGGCAGGAACGGCGGTTTACGATCAGCCGCTCCATATATCCGCCCATCTCTGGCGGCGCAGGCGGGAGGGACTCCCCGGGGTCTTTTCCGAAGATCGAGACCGCGCCCTCCGGGCATACGGCCAGACAGTGCTGACACCGCCAGCAGCCCCTCCACCCAAAGCGTTCAAAGGGCTTTATCTTGGGAAATCCGTCCGCTCCCCAGGCGAGCACCATCCCTGCACAGGTGTTGATGCATCTTCCGCATTTCTGACATTTTGACTTGTCTATCTTAAAGAGAGTCTTTTGTTCTGTTCCCATCTGTTTTCCTCCATCCTTCTCAGACTGTGACCACGATCTTCCCATTCACTTTCCCGCTGTCCTGAGCCATGCACGCTCCCCGGATATCCTTAAAGTCATACACCGCGCCCACACAAGGTTCCAGCCCCTTCTCTTCCAGAAAGGCAAAGAGTTCCCTCATCACTTCCCCTGTGGGCCAGTTGCTGTGGAAACCGGTCAGATATACGCCGTTCGGGATAGACTTGATGGGGTCAAACCCATTCAGGGCGTACACGCCTCCCAGGATACCCGTATCGCACACGATCCCGCCTTTTTCCATACACCGCAGCGTATCGGAAAGCGTCTTCGGCCCCACCAGCTCCAGCGCCTTTGTCACGCCGGACAAGAGCCCGGAGAGTTTCCCCGTATCCAACACCGCCTCATCCGCGCTGTCAATGAGCGGGAGCTTCTGTTCCCGGTGGGTCGTCGCGATCACCCGGCATCCGCAAGCCTTCCCGATCTGGATCGCCGCATATCCCAGCGCACAGGTCGCGCCCCGGATCAGCAGCGTATCCGAGGGCTGAAGATCCAGTCCCTCAGACAGGGAGCCCCAGGCCGTAAAATAAGTTTCCGGCACAGCCCCAAGCTGCGCCCATGTAAGACTGCTCTCCACCGGAAATACATGGTGCGCAGGCAGCAGCGCGTACTCCGCGTAACTGCCGTCGAAGCTCCGCCCCATGCCGCCCATCAGGGCCGCCACCCTCTGCCCGGTCTGAAAGCCACTGTCCGACGCATCCGCGATCTCGCCCACACACTCAATGCCGGGGATGATGGGTTTCTGGATATAGTCATTTTCGATCTCATGCAGACGCAGGATCTGTTCCGAGTGGTTCATGCCGAAAGCCTTCACCTTCACCAACACCCATCCCGGCCTTGCCTTCGGGATCTCCACCTTTGACAGCGCCACGGTTTTTGCCGGAGTCACGCCGTTAAGAACGACTGCTTTCATATCCCGCAACCTCCTTCCAGCACTGCGGGTCCGCATCATAAAAATCTCCGTGCGCCCCGCTCGCCACTGCCGGACATCCCCGGCACCATGCCTTCAATCCGCATTTAGAACATTTCTTAAATCTGTCATACTCCCGGTACCGCTCCATCTGGCATACCCACACATCCGCCAGCCTGTCTTCAAACACATTGGACACCTTGCTGCTTAGCACCCGCCTGCAGGCATACACATCCCCATTCGGCAGGATGGTCAGATGGCAGTTGCCGCAGTTGCAGCCCCCGTAGATCACGCCCTCCTCCGCGTCCTCCGGTATCTTGAACGCCCCGGTCTCGTACTCATAAAGCGTCCACAGATGGTCTTTTTTATTGAAATATGTCTCACAGCCAGCCGCCTCATACTCCTTAAACTTTTTGTCGCAGGCCGCGAGCAGCTCCCGGTACTCCATCGGGGACATCCCCGTATCCTTTTCTTCACTGGTAGGGCAGTACCTGGCAAAGGCAAACACATCCGCCTTATGCTCCACTGCCGTATCGATGATGTCCGGGATCTCTTTGATGTTCTTGCCGGACACCGTGGTCATGATCACCGCCCGGATGCCCGCCCGTTTCAGGCAGCCGATCTTCTCCAGGGTGATGTCAAAGGAACCCGGCTTCCGGAACCAGTCATGTGTCTTTCGCATCCCGTCCAGGGAAAGCTGGTACTTCTGACAGCCATGCTCCTTCAGCCTCCGGCATACCTCATCATTCAGGTGGAAGGGGTTTCCCAGGATTGCAAAAGGGATCCCTTTGCTCTTCAAAAGCCCCAGAAGCCTCCAGAGATCCGGATGCAGGATCGGATCTCCCCCCGTGATATAAAAATAGGGCAGCCTGTGGTACATCTCACAGAAATCCTCGCAGTTTTCCACCACCTCCTGCATCTGCTCCCAGGACATGGCGTCCAGTTCCTTACGATCATTTTCCGAAAAAATATAACAGTGCTTGCACCTCTGGTCGCAGTCATCCGTGATGTGCCACTGGAAAGCAAAGTATTCTCTCATGGGCCAAGCCCCTCCCTCCATCAATTTATTATGTGAAACACCATACAGTGTATTTCTTTTTAGAAGATTTCCGGCAGCCCATCAGAACGCAGGCCGCCGGAAATATGGATGTCACCCGGCAGACAGCTTATCTGTCACCGGCCCCGCAGGCTGATCCACATGCCGCGGGCTTCTCCTCCGGCTTATCGCCAGCTCCACACGCTGATCCACATGCCGCAGGCTTCTCCGCAGGCTTGTCACCGCCCCCACACGCTGATCCGCATGCCGCAGGCTTGTCACCGCCCCCACACGCTGATCCGCATGCCGCAGGCTTCTCCGCAGGCTTGTCACCGCCCCCACACGCTGATCCGCATGCCGCAGGCTTATCGCCAGCTCCGCACGCTGAAGCAGGCGCCGCAAAATTGTTCCATCCTGATAGATCTGAAAGTGCCATGATCTTTTACCTCCGTTTTTTTTATCTGCGTCCTTTTCCTGTCCGCAGTTTTATCTTATCGAAATATTTAACAGAAAAAAAGTACGCACTTTTTTGTTACATAGTCACCTTTTTGTAACTTATCGGTCATTTATATATTTTATAGCAGATCAAGACGCAGATACCTCCATCTGTGTTATAATAGAGGTATCTTACGAGGATCTGCTGAAACAGGAAGGGAGATGATGATATGAGGACATCTTTGAGATTATCGATCGCCATGATCGCTGAAGAATTTAAGGGATCTATTGTTGAGAGTTGTTTTCATCAGTATGATAAGATGCTCTTGATCGAACGATATCGATTTTATGACGGTGATCTCAAGCTTCATTCTGACACCATTTATATCTTGAAACGATCAAGTCTGCCTTCTCTTGAACTTCTGTCTATCGAAGAAGGGACATCCATGATCTTTCTGGGAGATAAAGAAGGGTCTGACTGTCCGGAAAACATAGCATATTTCTGTATCTCACCAGAAGATGTGCCTTTAGGAGTATTGATCAATAAATTATCCGCTGTGTTTGAAAAATACAGACGTTTTGATCATGCACTGAAAGAAACTGTTTTTTCTGATGATAGTATGCAGAAGCTGGTAGAGATCGCAACGGCCCTATTTGGCAATGAGATCACGATCCGAGACAGCGGATATCATCATATCGCGCACAGTTATAAGACTCTGCGGTATGCCGATGATCCCCTGGACAAAGCTGGATACACTGCCGTTGAAGAGATCCAGCATCTGAAGACCGATCCGGATTACAAGGAAAGTTTATGTACGGAAAACGTCTGGTCGTACCAGTATAAAGATCACAAGATGATCTGCTTTGATATATTTGTCCATGATATTTTTATTTACAGAGTTAAACTCATTGATATCGATCAAGACTTCCGCCCTTATGATCCTGCTCTGTTCTTATATTTTGTGGATATCGTAAAAGAAAAATACCTGCATATGAAGGACAACAGCTCCGATGACGCGCCCCGGCTCCAGAAGATATTTCATGCTCTGCTCGAACCAGATACGCCTGTAAAAGAGCAGGATATGCAGTTTTTTCTGAAAAATCTCGGTCTGGATGCGAGTGACCGATACCTGATCATCAGCATGCGGTCAGGAAAAAATACTGGCAGCATCACTGCCTATCCGTATTATAATATGCTCATGGATCAGTCTTTCGATCTTGCCTATTCGATCGCCTACGAAGACAGATTGGCAGTATTGATCAAAATGGGACCGGAGTGGCAGCAGAAAGATCCGGTCCCCAAAAAACTGCTCGGATTTCTGAGAGATGAAAATTTCCGTGCGGGCATCAGCTTTCCTTTTTCTGATCTTTTCAAGGCATCTATATATCATCAACAGGCTCAGATCGCTCTGCAGCTCGGAATGGCATATGCGCCATTTACATGGGTATATTTTTTTAAAGACTACAGATACCAATATTTATATGATATCGTATCGGAAAGATTTCCAGGGGGAAGATACATGGTCCCGGAACTCCACGATCTGCTGGAATGGGATAGAAAAAACAACACCGAGTATCTAAAAACATTGCGTTTATATATCGATAATGATCGAAATGTCACTCAGACAGCCAAAGGATTATCCGTTCACCGGAGTACCCTTCTTTACAGGCTGGACAAGATCTCTTCCATCACACACACGAACATCGAAGATACGGATACCCTCAATCTGTTCTTCCTGTTTTTGAAATTCGCAGGATATGACCCTGGATTTCTTTAGTCATTCCCGCTCTGCTACAAAGTGTACATAGATCGCAGCTATAATGCGCAAAAAGTAGGATGGTCCCAGACTATCCTGCTTTTTTTTCGTATTTTTAAAAAAATCTTCGGATATAATGCGCATTACCTGAAAGCCCGCAAGATGCTATACTTGAGCTATCAAAAGATCCGGATCTTGATCTAAGGTTGGACCCGAAAACAACGTCACGTAAAAAAAATGAAAGGAGAAATGTATGACATAAAAAGATCACATACTCATGATGTCAGATCATGAACAGCCTGAATGATAGAGCAGAAAGATAAGGCTGTACATTTTAAAGTAAACTGACATGTCGCCTGACGGCGACATCACCATGAATGAAAGCCAGCTGCTCCGTGCCTCCGGCACTCCCACAGCTGCCAGGCGTATTCGTGATCCGGCTTATCAGCCTGCTCACTCATACACCTTAGTCCGTCCAATGTCCATGTGTCAGCGCGTGCCAGCACGCCTTCCACATGGCCGCTGTCCGGAGCTTTCAAAGTAAAACTGCGGAAAGGAGTCATATGATCAATCTGATCGTTTCATTATTGTTTATATTTCTTGCGGTATTTCTTCTTCAGAAAAAATATCCAAACACGATCGTATTTCTTGCGCTTTCATTTTGCCTGGCGATCATATACGAAGTGACTACCGGGCAGAGCGTAGCCGATACATCGAGCGGGAATATGGTGATCGATATTTTTGAAGTATTCAAGGAGCAGCTGATCACCTCTTTTTCTTCCGTAGGTCTCTCCATGCTCCCGATCTTTGGATACTCTGTCTATATGGAGAAGATCAATGCTTCTGTTGTGCTCGGGAGTATCGTGGCAAGACCGGTCTCCAGATCTAAAAATCCATATTTTGTCGGTGTTTTTGTCGCCATCATCATCTGTGGTATCATGCGTATCGCTATCGTATCCGCTTTTGCGATACTGGCATTGCTGTTTTCCACTCTTTATCCTGCCATGCTCCGTGCCGGTCTGAGCAAAAAGACCGCTATGGCCGCGCTCTTTTTAGGCACCTGTTTCGACTGGGGGCCTGCGGACTTTGTGGTCGCCATAGTCTTGAGCGGAGCAAACGTCAATGATATCACAGGATATTTTTTGAATGCTTCTGTAAGGGTCATGCCTTTCATCCTCATCATCACTGCGCTGCTCGCAGGCATCGTCATGCAGTATTTTGATAAAAAAGAAGGCTATGTCATGGGAAGCGATGCGCCTTCTGATGATGGTCAGATGCTGGAAACACCACCGAGATATTATGCTGTCCTGCCTTTGCTCCCCATGTTCCTGATCATCATCTTCAGCAAGGTATTCTTCAGCAGTATATCCATCAGCGTTGTCGCCGCGGTACTGATCTCCATACTCATCTCTGCCGCCATTGAATTTATCAATAAAAGGGATCTGTTGGAGCGGTTATCCGATATCACTGTCTGGTTTACCGGCATGGGAAATGGTTTTGCTAACCTGCTCCTCATGGTCGCGTCCATTCAGTTGTTTTCTAATTTATTGAGTAAACTAAATGGTTTTAACTGGCTGATCCAGCAAATCGTTGCCACAGGGATCAGCGGCTGGATGCTGTTTTTTATAGCTGGCGCATTCATCATCCTGATGTCGGCTTTGATCGGCGATGCATCTGCGATCTCTGCTATCGTCGCAAACCCGATCAAGATCGCTGCTGAAAATACCGGGATCCCATTTTTTGCAGCGATCTATCCTATCCAGGCCGCGAACTCATTCCGCTGCCTGTCCCTGGGGACCGGACCTCATATCCAGTATTGCTGTAAACAGGCGGACATAAACGCACTGGATATCGTCAAACGCACTCTGATCCCGTGTATCATGATCTATCTGCTGTCATTCGCCGGTGCATATTTTATCTTAGGGTGATGGATCGACTGCGTATCTATCATATCAAAGATTTATAAAACTACATAAAAGGAGAAAAAACGATGACTGAAAAAGAAAATCTATTACGCGCATTTCATGTAGACCATCCAGAATGGATCCCTGATCCGAACATAGCGGCTGCAACGATCCAGCCATGGAGCACGATCCGCGACCGGCCTGCCGGTGATTCCTACGACTGGTTCGGCGTTCACTGGAAAGACTTTGTCACTGTTCCAGGTGAGCGGTTACTTGAAGATATCACAGAATGGGAAGAAAAGGTCCATTTTCCGGATCTTGAAGAGATCGACTGGGAAAAGGGTGCTCAGATCGACTGTCAGGGGATCGACCGTGAGAAAAAAGCTCTGTGGGTCCGTTTACCTGTCGGCCTGTTTGAAAGGATGCATGCGCTCATGGAGTTTGAAGACGCTTTAACAGCACTCCTGCTAGAGCCAGAAGAGACAGCCAGATTTCTTGACGCATTGACAGACTTCAGGATCCGCTGTCTGGATAAACTGATCACATATTATAAACCTGATATCATTTCCATGCACGATGATTATGGAACGCAGCTCAATCTTTTTATGTCTCCCGAAACCTGGCGGACATTATTCAAAGATAATATCAAGAAGATCTCGGATCATGTAAAAAGTCGTGGTGTCATCTTCAGCCTGCACAGCTGTGGAAAAGTAGATCAGCTGATCGGAGATTTTATAGACTGCGGGATCGATTCCTGGGATTCCGTACAGCCGTGCTGTGATCTTCCGGCTATTTACGAAAAATATGGTACAAAGATCTCATTTTCACCTTTTGTCGGGATCCAGAGTGTCAGTGG
>CAJTYN010000012.1:10993-20025 GCA_910584115.1 uncultured Lachnospiraceae bacterium | reverse complement strand
CAGCTCTTCTTCCGTCTGAAGATATGGCAACATGCCCACGGCTCCCACGCACCCGCTTGACGGGATCCTCCTGTCAGATTATAATCTGTATGTAACATCCAGATCCAAACTCATGGAGGTACCGATATGTTGACAAAAGAAGAAATGCCCGCCTGCCCGGTCGCCACGACCGTAGCCCTGATCGGCAGCAAATGGAAGCTGCTGATCATACGAAATCTCCGGATGCGCCCCTGGCGTTTTAATGAATTAAAGAAAGACCTCACAGGCATCAGCCAGAAGGTATTGACGGACAGCCTGCGCTCCCTGGAGAGCGACGGGCTCATCACCCGGACCGCATACCCGGAAGTCCCGCCGAGAGTCGAATACGCCTTGAGCGAGCTCGGAGAAACCCTGCGCCCGATCATGGACTCCATGGAAGCGTGGGGGATCTCTTATAAAGAGTCGATGAAAAATCCATGACCGCAAAAAAGTCTCAGACAAAGAGAGGTGCAAAAAGTCGGGCTCCGACACCTCTCTTTATCATCATCTTTTCCTCCGGATCTTCCCCCACCGCGCGCAGATTGAACCCCGAGAACCTTTACTTTTTTATAAAGATTATGTAAGATCTGATCAGAAACAGTTTTCATTCTGCTTCATATACGTCTGCTCCTGAATACCTTTCAAAAATTTATCATGCATCGCATACATCAGATCATTTATGAGCTTCCTATATTTTGAATATACCTCTTGTGTTATACTCTCTTCAGAAGAAATATCCCCACCATGTGCCACACCATTCCTATATCTGATAAAAACGCTCAACATTTCCTTAAGACTACTATTAGGATACGTGTATCCCTCCCAATGTTCCGGGAATTCTTCCAAAGAAAATTGCCTTAACAATTTGTTTAAAACTTCAAACCCTACATTACTTTCTGTATCAACTATTGGATAGATACTATGTCGGTTTTCCTTAAAATGTTCCTGCAGACTCCGATAAAAATTTATTTTTTGTTTTGTCTTTTTGGGATATTCTCTAAACTGCTTGAATGTTTTATCCATATGAAAAACGATCAGCTCATCACATAACATATCAAAGTCGATGTTTAATGAGTTAAGATATTCGATATAAAGTCTGAAAGAACTCTGTATATATCCCTCCCAATATGAATACAATATCGTTATCGACTGAACTGCCAACAGAGCATAATGCTTCTTGCTAAGCCGATATCTGCCTGTAAAAAAGATCCTTTCTATATCTGATGCGCTGGATCCATATTGTTCTATCATGGATAAATGTTCATTTTCAAAATCCACCATCCCATCTCCCTGTTATCCGCCAAATATTGTATTCGCACGTTTTAATCGGTTTTTGATCCTGTTTTTACTGTTGGAAGCCGAACCAGAATATTTCTTGAAATCTGTATCCGTTTTAAGTTCTTCGACCTTTTCTGCAATAAGTACTGGATCCTCTCTATATTTTTCTATATTCTGCGCAACCCCTATCATGATCCCTTCATAATACGCAGGAACAAAGGCATTACGTTCATTTCTAAAAACATCATCACTGCAAGCATCAGCGAGCATTTTCATGACCTCAATAAAAATGCTTTCATAATATCCAACATCAAATCCCCTATCTCTGACAGATTTCTCCATGAACCTATCCAAAAACTTTTCCGTATTAGAATTGATCGTATCTATATTATTTAAAAATGCTATAAATCTAAGGATCAATTCCTGATCATAAAGCTCCTGTTTTTTTTGCGCACTTAAAGATACAAGCCTTTTAAAGTTTTCTTCCTTACTGAGCTTCTCAATGAGTTTATTCAGTGTCGGGTCGACCCCTCTATAGATCGCATTACGTATTTCCTGCGCCGTTAATTTTGACCCACCTGAATTTAATCTTTTAAACAATTCATACTTCATAGCCGTATTGCTCTCACCACGGAGTATCTCGACCCTACAGACTGCCCGTTTTATATTGATAACATATTTTTTGGGCAATGTGTCAACATTAAAACCTTCCAATCCCCCAACCAGATCACCACTTTCTAATTCCCATTTATTCTTATTCTCTTCACTATCCTCTCCAATATCCTCATCAGGATCTCTTACCAATAAACTTTTGTCCAGACTGCCAAAAAAACTTATGATCGTTGATAACCGCTGTAATCCATCAACTAATTCCCACACACCGTCCTCATCCTCGGCCACAAAAATGGGTGGAATAGGGATCCCCAGCAAAATAGATTCGATCAGCGCCGTTTTTTGATGTCCTTTCCATCTAAAAAGCCTTTGGTACTCTGGTCTGATCACCAATTCGCCTACTTTATACATATTGATCAACTCGCCAAAAGAAATATCCATCCGATCAGTCGATAAACGTGCCCTTTCATCATTTATCTGCCGTTCCATGTCAGAGATCCTATCATCAAACTCATTTATCTTAAGATCATTATCCATAAATCCCTCCTATTAAAAATCCCATCTTTATAAATAGATCATACCATAAGATCAAAAAAAGACGATCTATATATTATCATTTTTTACCGTTCTTCCCTAAAATAATTGACCCCGCAGCTCTTCGGCTGCACATTCTCCCGGCTCTGGCGGATGCTGGTCACGATCAGCACCAACACCGTCACCGCATACGGGAGCATATCATAGATCTGCATAGGGATCCCCGGTATGTGCAGATACAGCCGCAGCACCGTCAGCCCGCCGAAGACCAGCGCGGCCAGGAGCGCCCGGGCCGGGTTCCACGCCGCGAATATGACCAGCGCCACCGCCAGCCAGCCATAACCGCTGACACAATCGTGCACCCACACGCAGGAGGTGGTCACCATGCTCATATACATCCCCCCGATCCCGCAGAGGCCGCCCCCGACCACCGTCGCCAGATATCTATACCGGGCCACATCGATCCCGGCCGCGTCCGCTGCCGCCGGGTCTTCCCCCACCGCGCGCAGGTTGAGTCCCGCACGGGTCCTCTTAAAGAAATGATGCATCGCCAATGCCACCGCCACGGCAAGATACACCACCCAATTATAGCGAAAGAACAGCCGCCCGACCACGGGGATCTGAGACAGACCGGGGATGGAGATGCCCGCGAACGCCGCTTTCACTTCATCTCCCAGCGCCACATAACCGCCAGCCCTGCCGCTTAAGTATTCCCCGAAGAAATTCCCGACGCCCGTCCCGAAGATGGTCAGCGTCAGCCCCGTCACGTTCTGGTCCGCCCGGAGCGTGATCGTCAAAAACCCGTAGATCAGCGCCCCCAAAGCCCCCGCCAGAAAAGACGCGATCAGGGCAAAAACTGCGCCCAGCCAGCCCAGGGGCCTTCCCCCCGCGCCCAGGACGCACTGCTCATACACATACGGAGCCGCCAGCCCGGCGATCGCTCCCATGAACATCATGCCCTCCACGCCCAGGTTGATATTCCCCGACTTTTCCGTCAGGATCTCGCCCAGGGTCCCCAGAAGGAGCGGCGTACCGGCCAGCACAGCGGCCACCGCCAGATCCAGTAATGTATTCATGCACGGGCCTCCTTTTCCCTGCTGCGCGCCAGCTTATAATCAATAAAAAACTCACAGCCCAGCATAAAAAACAAGATCAGCCCCGTCAGCACCTCCGCCGCCGAGGCCGGGATCTTGAACGTCGTCTGTATCTTATCCGCCCCCCGCTCCAGGATCGCGATGAAGACAGACACCGCCAACATCCCGAAGGCGTCCATCTTCGCCATCCAGGCCACCGTGATCGCAGTAAAACCCACGCCCCCCGCGGTGCCCTCCGTGATCGTATGGTCGGAACCGGCCAGCTGGAGCATACCGGCCAGCCCACAGAGCGCTCCTGAGAGGACCATCGTGCGGATCATCACAAAACGCACATCGATCCCGGCGTAGCGGGCCGTGTCCATGCTCTCGCCCACGACGGCGATCTCATATCCCTGCTTTGTCTTTGTCACATAAAAGTAAGCCGCCGCCACCAAGACCAAAGCCAAGATCCAGCCCCAGTGGACCCCAAAGACCTTTGTAAGGCGGGCCCGGTCGTCCAGCATGGGCATTTTGGGGAACTGGCTGTGCGGCGCTTTCCAGGGACCGTTCTGGAGATATTTGACAAAAGACAGAGCGATATAATCTAACATCAATGTGAACAGCGTCTCGTTCGTCCCCCATCTCGCCTTGAAAAACGCCGGTATCAGGCCGTAAAGTCCGCCGCCCGCCATCCCCGCCAGGAACATGACCAGCAAAAGGAGCGGCCGGGGCATGCTGTCGTACTGGAAAAAGGCAAAATATCCGGCGCAGACCGCTCCCATCAGGATCTGCCCCTCCGCCCCGATGTTCCAGAACCGCATCCTGAACGCCAGGGAGATCCCGATCGCCGTGATCAGCAGAGGGACCGCGATCTTCACCGTTTCCTTGCGCACGGTGGGCGACCCCAGCGCGCCGACCACCATGTCCCTGTACACAGCCAGCGGATCATGGCCCAGGGATAGGAGCAGGAGCGCGCCCGCCAGGAGCGCACCCATGAGAGCGATCCCACGGATGAGCCACTGCTCTCTCTTCGGGAGTTCTTCCCTTTTTACCATATGCAGCGATATCATGATATTTCTTCCCCCTCTCCTCTCCCACGGAGCATCATCAGCCCGATCTCCTCTTTCCCAGTCGTCCTCGGATCCGCGATCTTGCTGACTTTTCCGCCGCACAGCACGAGGATCCGGTCCGAGATCTCCATCAGCACATCCAGGTCCTCCCCCACGTAGATGACGGCCACGCCTTTCTCTTTCTGTGCGTTGAGCATGTCGTAGATCTTGTAGGAAGAACTGATGTCCAGCCCCCGCACCGGATAGGCGGCCACCAGCACCGACGGCCCGTAGGCGATCTCCCTTCCCAGCAGGACTTTCTGCACATTTCCACCGGAGAGGCGGCGCACCGGGGTGGTGACATCCGGCGTCTGGATCTCAAGCTCCCGGACCAGCGACTGGGCGATCTTGCGCGGCGCCTTTCTGTCCACGAAGATCCCGGGCGTGCTCCTGTAGCTGCGCAGCATCACATTGTCCACCATATCCATGGAACCCACCAGCCCCATGCCCAGCCGGTCTTCCGGCACGAACGCCATGGCGATCCCTTTTCGGAAGATCTGGTCGCTGCGCTGGCCTACGATGTTTTCCATGACCTGCGTCCCATTTACACGGCAGTTGTATAAGATCGAGCCGCCGGTCACCGGGTAGAGCCCGGCGATGGCCTCGCACAGCTCTCTCTGCCCGCTGCCGGAGATCCCCGCGACCCCGAGGATCTCTCCCGCGTGGACAGAAAAACTGACCCGGTCCAGGACTTTTACCCGGTCCGGGCCTATACAGGTCAGATCCACTACTTTGAGCATCTCTTCGCCCCGCCGGGGCTCTGGGCGGGCGATGGAGAGGCTGACCGGACGGCCGACCATCTTCTCTGTCAGCTCCTCCTGGGTGGCGTCGGCTGTCTCGATGGTCCCGATGTGCTCGCCTTTTCGCAGGATCGCCACCCGGTCGGAGATCGCCAGCACCTCGTGGAGCTTATGGGTGATGATGATGATCGATCTGCCGTCCGCTCTCATGTTCCGCAGGACGCCAAAGAGCCGCTCCGCCTCCTGGGGCGTCAGCACCGCCGTCGGCTCGTCCAGGATCAGGATCTTGGCCTCGCGGTACAATGCCTTTATGATCTCCACCTTCTGCTTCTCTGATACGGACATGTTGTAGATCTTTTTCCTGGGATCCAGGTCGAACTGATAGCGCTCGCTGATCGCCCGCACTTTTTCTTCCGCCCGCCTCCGGTCCACGTATCTGCCCCCCGGAAGCCCCAGGACGATATTTTCCACCGCGGTGAGCGTCTCCACCAGCCTGAAATGCTGATGGATCATACCGATCCCCAGCGCATAGGCATCCCTGGGCGAACGGATGGCGACCTTTTGGCCCTGCACCTGGATCGTACCGCTGTCCGGAAAGTAGATCCCGGACAAGATGTTCATGAGCGTCGTCTTCCCGCTGCCGTTCTCCCCCAAGAGCGCCAGGATCTCCCCATTTTTCAGATCCAGATCGATCTTCTGGTTCGCCGTTACTCTTCCGAAGGATTTCGTGATCCCTTTCATCTGTACGGCGTATGTCGTGGCCTGCCCGTCCATCGTAAATCCCTCCTCTTTTTGCTGATGACCTGCAAGTACTAGGGCAGGACCACTCTTTTTTCGCAGCCCTGCCCCTCTCGCCTATCCCACTACAGTACATCCATCTACGATGTAGCTCCAGGTCGGGGCCGACGCCTCTTCCTGCTCGGGGAAATGTTCTCCTTCTTTTACCTCAAACTCTTCGCCTTCCGGACTCACGCCTTTGAGCGGACCCTGGAAGACCTGCACCTCGCCGGAGCGGATCTTCTCCTCCGCCTCGTCGATGGCTTCCTGTGTGCCCTCGGCGGCGATATCCTCATTCAGCGGTGACAGATAGATCGTATCCGTCTCGCCGTCCTCAGACAGACCCTGGCACCAGTCCGCGGGGATCTCCTCCCCGTCGATCACCGCCTGTACGGCCTCTGTCAGATAGATGCTCCAGTCGATGCACGCGGAGATCAGGGACGCTTTCGGCGCCGCCGCGATCGTGTCCGCGTTGTAGCCCACGTGCCATGCGCCGTTCTTTTCCGCCGTTGTGGCCGCGGCGGTGGAGTCGGAATGCTGGGAGAGCACGTCGCACCCGCTGTCGATCAGGGCCTGTGCCACTTCCGATTCTTTTTTCGGATCGTTCCAGGCGTTAGTGTACTGGATCTCCATGGTCACATCCGGGTTCACGCTCTTTGCGCCCAGATAGAAGCTGGTGAGACCGCTGATCACCTCCGCATAAGGAAATGCCGCCACGTAGCCCAATTTATCCGTCTCTGTCTTCAGGCCGGCCGCGATCCCGGAGAGATAGCGCGCCTGGTAGATCGGGGTAAAATAATCGTGCATGTTGGAAAGACCGGAACTGGCCGCCTGATACCCTGTGGCATGGCAGAACTGCACGTCCGGGTATTCCCTCGCCACCTCCAGCATGTAATCTTCAAAGCCAAAGCTGGTGCCGAAGATGATCTGACACCCCGCATCCACCAGTTCCCGCAGGGCCGTGTCGCACTGAGCATCCTCCGGCGTGTTGAATTTGTTGATGATCTGGTCGTCTGAAAGGCCCAGATCCTCCTGCATCTTCTGGGTGCCCTGGTCATGGTTGTATGTATACCCCATGTCGCTGGGGTCACCGATGTGCACAAAGCCGACTTTCAGATCCTCTTTGGCGATCCCTGCGCCTTCTTTCTCCGGGCTCTCCTGCGCCGTCTGTGCATCGTCTGCTGTGTCCGCGCTGCCGCCGCATCCGGTCAGGGCTGTCGCCATCAGGACTGCGCTGAGCAGCACACTGAACACTCTTCTTCTCATCTTTGCTCTCCTCCGTTCATCTTTAGGTCTATTCCTCTGCCAGTCTCAACAAGATATCCGTACACGTCTCGATCCCCAGCGCCGAAGTGCTCAGGCAGACATCGTAGTGATCCGCGTACCCGAATTCTGTGTTCGTGTAATAGAAACAGTATTTCCGCCGCGCTTTGTCGATGAGCCGGATCTTCTCGCCGATCTTCGATTCAGGCGTGTCTGCCATCCGGTCTTTCATGCGCTGCTGCCTCCAATAGGGATCCGCATGGAGGAACACATGGAGCCCGTTGTCAAATTCCTTTAAAACGGTGTTGGCGTTGCGCCCTACGATGACACATCTTCCTTTCTCTCCGATCGAGCGGATCACATTCCGCTGTATCTCAAAGAGTTTTTCGTTGAGCGGTTTGTTGTAAAAATCGAACAGACTCTGGGCGAATCCAAAATTGATCGGCACCTTTTCATCCCATTTGATGATGCTCTCCACATCGATGTTCGATACGCGCGCCGCCTGCAGGATGATCTCTTTGTCGTAATATTCGTAATTCAGCTTTTTCGCGATGGCTCTCCCGATCTCGCCTCCGCCCGCGCCAAATTCACGGCTGATCGTTATGATCTTCTTCATAATAGCCTGGCCCCCTCTTTTTATAAGATCGATCTATAAGACTTTGTTCAGGAAATCGATCGTCCGCTCTTCCTTCGGATGTTCGATGATCTCCTCCGGCGTCCCCTGTTCCACGATGTAGCCCGCGTCCATGAACACGATCCGGTCTGCCACCTCCCGGGCAAAACCGATCTCATGGGTCACGACGACCATCGTCATGCCCTCCGCGGCGAGCTCCTTCATGACTGCAAGGACTTCGCCCACCATCTCCGGGTCCAGCGCGGACGTGGGCTCGTCAAAGAGCATGATGTCCGGGTTCATGGCCAGCGCCCGGGCGATCGCCACACGCTGCTTCTGCCCGCCGGAGATCTGGCTCGGGTACACGTCCGCTTTCGCGTCCATCCCCACGCGTTCCAAGAGCCTCATCCCTGCCTGGGACGCCTGCTCCTTCGTCATCTTCTTGAGTTCCACAGGCGCCAGCATGATGTTCTCCAGCACGGTCTTGTGGGGGAACAGATTAAAATGCTGGAACACCATCCCGATATTTTCACGCACCTTATTGATATCCGTATGTTTATCCGTCACATCCTGGTTGTCCACCAGGATCGTCCCCGCCGTGGCCGTCTCTAATTGGTTCAGACACCGCAGGAACGTGGATTTCCCGCTTCCCGAAGGGCCTAAGAGCACCACGACCTCGCCTTCGTCGATGTCGATGCTGATGTCTTTTAAGACTTCCAGTTTCCCGAAGCTCTTTTTCAGATTCTTCACATGCACCTTTACCTTTTTATCTCCCACGGTTCATCCTCCTCTCGATCCTCTTCGCGACCCTGCTCAACGTGACGATGACGACCATATACATGACGCCGACGATCGCCCACGTCTGGAGACTCTTGAATGTATTCCCCGATATGGTCTTACCGATGTTCGTCAGTTCCGGGAATCCGATGACGGACAGGATGGACGTATCTTTCAGCGTGATGATGAACTGGTTGATGATCGACGGGATCATCGTGCGGATCGCCTGGGGCAGCAC
>CAJTYN010000012.1:0-10893 GCA_910584115.1 uncultured Lachnospiraceae bacterium | reverse complement strand
TCCACATAGACCGTGCCGATAAAGTTCAAGATCCGGTTCTTGCCCACGTTCATCAGGGCAAATATCATCCCGACGATCGCCGCGAAGATCAGCGACAGCAATGTCAGGAGCAGCGTCTTCCCCAAGGCCCCTAAGAGCATGGAGGAATATTTTTCTATTATCACGATCATGGCTCTTCTCCTTTTGTTTTTCTTTCATCTTACCATAATATCCCTGTAAAGACAAGAACGCGAAAGACCATCCATGATCTTCCGCGCCCTCCATAGGATCTGTGTATGCTATTTCAGATATTTGTCGATGATCTCGTCATATTTTCCGTTTTCCCTGATGTTCTTCAGTCCCGCATTGAACAGATCCAGCAGTTCCTGGTTCTTCTCATCCATGATCGCGAAGCCGTAAGGTGCGCCTTCACTCTCCATGCCTTCCGGGATCTCAAGCTCCAGGCCGCCTTCTTTGATCGAAGCCGCCATGATCGGCGTATCTTCCACGCAGGCCGCGCTGTTGCCCAGGATCACGTCCTGGTACATCGTCGGTGAATCTTCAAATGTGGTAACGGTAAATCCATATTCGTCCTTCAGGCTGTTGGCAAAGTCGGCGCCTGCCGTGGCATTCTTGACCGCTACGCTCTTGCCTTCAAGATCTTCAAAGCTCTTGATGTCGCTGCCTGTCGGTACGACAAATGTCTGGGTCGCATCGTAATATCCGTCAGAGAAGATCCAGCCGGAGTCGATACGCTCCTGCTTGATCGTAGCTCCTGCGATCAGGGCATCGGCCTGTCCCGCCTGTACGGCTGCCACGCCTGAATCCCATCCCAGGCTCTGGAGATCGTACTCAAATCCCTGATCCTCCGCGATCGCCGCAAGGATGTCCACATCGATCCCCACGAACTCATTGTCCTCGTTGGTGTACTCGAAAGGTTTGAACACTGTATCTGTGGCAACGACCCATTTCTTTCCGGATGTATCCTCAGCCTCGGCTTCATCCGCCGCCTCAGCATCCTCATCCGCCGCAGCCGTTTCTTCTGCCGCAGGTGTCTCTTTTGTCTCCGCTGAGTCAGAGCCGCCTCCGCAGCCTGCCAGCATTCCCGCTGTCAGCACAGCACACAATAATAACGCGATCTTCCTTTTCATTGTAATGATCCTCCTCCATTTTCTATTCCACAAATGCATATGCTATACATTATATTGAGATCTGGGCGCTTTGTCAAGAATATTTAGACAATCTTAACAGGATCCGTGCTACTTGAACGATCTTGTATTTTCCTATATAATGAGAGTGGGCGCCGCATGGAGGGTGTCCGATGAGACTCAACAGCGAAGGAGGATATGAAAATGCAGGATTTCATATATAAGATGATCGAAGACGGAACGTACTGTGTGATGAGCTATCAGGGGGATGAGGCAGAGGTGGTGATCCCCGATGACCGGGACGTGACGATCCTCTACGATGACTTGTTCAAAGGTCACACAGAGATCACTTCTGTCCATATCCCGGATACGGTCACGGACATGGGCGAATTTCTGTTTGACGGATGTACGGGCCTCCGTCAGCTCAGACTGCCCGCCCGGCTCACGACCCTGTGGGGACTCACTTTCGTGCGCAGCAGCATCGAGGAGATCGTCCTGCCGGACGGGGTGGAGAGCATCCCGCCGTTTGCGTTCAAAGACTGTAAGGACTTGAAAAAAGTCGTGTGCGGATCGGGACTCAAGAGGATCCATGCCTGGGCTTTCGGCGGATGCGGCCAGCTAAAAGAAGTCGTCCACGGCCCCCATGTGGAGGTCAGCCCGGAGGCGTACCGATCAAAAGGATAGGATATAGACAAGGAGGGACTTCCTATGCATGAAGGCAGATCATTTAAGATCATATACCATCTGCTCACCAAGGGACAGGCCACCGCTCCGGAACTCGCCAGCAGATTTGAAGTATCGGTCCGGACGATCTATCGGGACATCGACGCCTTGAGCGGCGCGGGGATCCCCATCTATACGGAGCCGGGCCGAAATGGCGGCATCCATCTGCTGGACGGTTTCGTCCTGGACCGGGCCGTGCTCTCAGAAACAGAAAAGCAGGAGATCCTCCTGTCCCTGCAGAGCCTGAGCGCCACCCGCCAGATCGACAGCAGCGAGATCTTGGGCAAACTCTCCGCGCTCTTTCACACCCATCCGGAAGATTGGCTGGAAGTGGATTTTTCGAGATGGGGCAGCGACCGGGAAGGAGACGGGAGCGACGACCAGAAATTCCAGACACTCAGAGCGGCCATCATCCGCCGCCAAGCCATACGGATCACCTACGCAGGCCCGTATGGAACGACCAGTGAAAGAACGGTCCATCCGTTAAGACTGCTCTACAGATCAAAGTCCTGGTACCTGAGAGCATACTGCACAGAGAAAAAAGCCCTCCGACTGTTCAAGCTGACCCGGATCTTAGACCACGCACTCACGGAGGAACATTTCTCATACGATGCCTTTTTAGACCAGCCCGAACTTCCGCCGCAAAAATATACGGCCGTCACGCTCCGTTTCCCAGGAGAGATGGCCTACCGGGTCTACGATGAATTTGACAGCACCCAGGTACACAGACAGGAAGATGGGGACCTCATCGTCTCCGCCGAGATGCCGGAAGACGCGTGGCTGATCGGATTCCTCTTATCCTTCGGGACCCAGGTGGACATCCTCTCTCCCGCGCGCCTAAAAGAGATCGTGGCCGAACAGGCAAGAGCGATCTACGAAAAAAATAAACCTTGACACAAGGTGTCAGCATTCCCCTGGTATGCTCATAGGCAAGAGTCACAGACACACCTTGATCCATGATGAACAGGAGGAAGAACATGAGCAGACCAACAACAAAGACAGATCTTTTGACCGCGGCAGAGACGAACTACGAAAAACTGAACGCCCTCATCGCGGGGCTGACCGAGCAGGAACTGGAAACGCCTTTTGACTTCTCAGACGAAGCCAAAAAGAAAGAGGCACACTGGAACAGGGATAAAAACCTCCGGGACATCCTGATCCATCTCTACGAATGGCACCAGCTCCTGCTCAACTGGGTGCACGCGGACAAAAACGGCGGCAGCCAGCCCTTTATCCCCAAGCCCTACAACTGGAGGACCTACGGGGAGATGAACGTGGAATTCTGGAAAAAACATCAGGACACTTCCCTGGACGACGCCAAACACCTGCTGCAGGGATCCCACGCGGAAGTCCTGGCGCTGGCGGAGACTTTTTCAAACGAGGAACTGTTTTCCAAAGGCGTGTATAAATGGGTGGGCGGGAGCACTCTGGGATCCTACTTTGTCAGCACCACCTCCAGCCACTACGACTGGGCGATGAAAAAATTAAAGGCGCACAAAAAGATCCTGCCGAAGAGGAACGCGGCACACAGATCAAAGTAACATAAAGAAAGGACACTCTGCCATGAAGGAGATGCATATAAAGACCGACCATGGAAACGTTTATTACTGGATATCATCCATCCGCCCGGACAGGCCCACTTTATTTTTTCTCCACGGCCTGACGGCAGATCATACCATGTTCGGCTTCCAGGCGGCCTATTTCAAAAAGACCTGCAACGTGATCGCCTGGGATGCCCCGGCCCATGGACGGTCCAGGCCCTATCCCGCGTTCTCCTACGCGGATGCGGCGAGAGCACTCCACAGGATCTTGCAGGAGGCGAAGATCTCCCACGTGGTCTTGATCGGCCAGTCCATGGGCGGCTTCATCGCCCAGTCCTTCCTCTGCCGGTATCCCCGGATGGTGCGCGGCTTCATCGCGATCGATTCCTGCCCCTTCTGGGAACACTATCCCAAGTCCGACCTCTGGTGGCTGCGGCAGATCGGATGGATGAGCAGGCTTTTTCCAGAAAGACTCCTGCGCTCTTCCATGGCCCGCCAGAACGCCGTTTCGGATATCGGCCGGCGGAACATGGCGAAGATGCTCTCCCAATATCCCAAGGATGAACTCTGCCGTCTGCTGAAGATCGGATACGCCGGCTTCCTCGAAGACAACCGGGCGCTTGAGATCCCCTGCCCCGCCCTGCTCCTGGTGGGCGAAAAAGACCGGACCGGAAAAGTCAGGACATACAATAGACAGTGGGCCGCAAGGACCGGCATACCGCTGATCACGATCCCAAACGCCGCGCACAACGCAAACATCGACGCCCCCGAAACAGTCAACAGGTGCATCAGAGATTTCATCGGAGGTCTTTATGAAATATGATATCAGAAAGATACGCGAAGAAGAATATGGCCTTTTGGAAGATTTCTTATACGAAGCGATCTTCGTCCCGGAAGGCATCCCGGCGCCGCCGAAAGAGATCATAAAACGGCCGGAGCTTCAGGTCTACACAGCCGGTTTTGGACGGAAAAAAGGGGATCTGGGCCTGGTGGCCGAATCCGATCATAAGATCATCGGTGCCGCGTGGGTCCGCATCATGGACGACTACGGACATATCAATGATGAGACGCCGTCCTGCGCCATCTCCATTTACAGCGGTTACAGGAGGATGGGGATCGGGACTGCCCTCATAGGGGAAATACTGCGGCTCTCAAGAGAAAATGGATACAGACAAGTCTCATTGTCCGTCCAGAAAGCCAACTTTGCGGTCAAGATGTATCAGAACGTCGGTTTTGCGATCGTTAAAGAAAATGAAGAAGAATACATCATGCGATGGAGGTCTATGCCATGAACAGGAGATTTTGTCCGGAATGCGGTACAGAACTGATCGAAAAAGGATTAAAGAACGAAGGGATCGTCCCTTTCTGTCCCAGATGCGCCCAGTATCGTTTCCCCATGTATAACGTGGCGGTCAGCATGATCGTGATCAGTGAATGGACCGGCCAGATCCTGCTGATCAAACAATACGGCCGTCCCGTCTACGTCCTGGTGGCGGGATATGTGAACAGGACGGAATCCCTGGAACACGCCGCCGCAAGGGAGATCAGAGAGGAAACGGGCCTGACAGTCTCCCGGCTCACCTTCAATCGGACGCGTTTTTTCGAGCCGTCCGACACATTGATGTGCAATTTCACAGCATTTGTAAAAGACGACAGGGATCTCTGCATAAATGAGGAGATCGATGCCTATCAATGGTTCTCCCGGGACGAAGCAAGAGAGAATATCGCTCCGAACAGCCTCGCAGCTCATTTTCTGAACGCTTATCTTGACCAGTCCCCACTCTACGGAACGTAGGATCCGCTCGCATCCGCCATTTTCTACGCCCCGTGGGTGTAAAAGACGCCCCGATCCCCGTACGATGACAGCAGAAAGGAGGAACACACCCATGGATCAGACCAAGACCGGACGTTTTATCGCCGAAGAGAGAAAATGCAAAAAATACACCCAGAGAGAATTGGCAGACAGGCTCGGCATCAGCGATAAGACGATCTCAAAATGGGAACGGGGAAACGGTTTCCCTGAAGTGTCGCTGCTGCTGCCGCTCTGCGACGAACTGGGGATCACCGTCAATGAATTGCTCTCCGGCGAGCGGCTGCAGGAAACGGATTATAAAAAGAAAGCGGAGGAAAATATGGTGGATCTGGTAAAAGAAGCACAGGAAAGTAAAAAGAAGATCATCTTATCAGCAATGGTCGCAGGGCTTGCCATCTTCGCGGCGACCCCATTATTCGTACTGGCGGGCGCCATCGAGATCGAGACGTGGTTGCGCGCCACATTGATCGGGATCGGGAGCTGCGTGATCGCCTTGGGGATCGTCATCGCGTGTATCCTTGACAGAGACGCGGGCGCTTTCGAGTGCCCCGTATGCCAGGAACGTTTCATCCCCGACATGCGGGACTACATCATGACACCCCATACGATCACAAAACGGAGACTGAGATGCCCGAAATGCGGCAGCTTGAGATACTGCCGCCACGTCCTGACGAAATGATAGGCTTGTGATCTCCGTTTCTTGCGTGTATAATAGCCATAGATCATAAAAACGAATACTGAGAAATGAGGATACAGATATGGCTTTTGACGGTATCACCATCGCCTGCCTGGCAGCGGAACTCAAGTCCTCCCTGCTGGGCGGGCGCATCAATAAGATCGCGCAGCCGGAGACTGATGAGCTGCTCCTGACCTGCCGCGGGGAAGACGGGGCCAGAAAACTGCTCCTGTCGGCCAGCGCCTCCCTGCCATTTTTTTATTTTACGGAACAGAGCAAACCCAACCCGCTGACCGCGCCCGCCTTCTGTATGCTGCTGCGCAAACACATCGGCAGCGCCCGGATCACTGGGATCACCCAGCCGGGGCTGGAGCGGGTCCTGTTCATCGACCTGGAACATCTCAATGAAATGGGCGACCTGTGCCAGAAGCGGCTGATCATCGAGATCATGGGCAAGCACAGCAACATCATCTTCTGCGACCAGGACGGCAAGATCCTAGACAGCATCAAGCATGTCTCCTGCAACATGAGTTCCGTGCGGGAAGTCCTGCCCGGCCGGGAGTATTTCATCCCCAAGACCCAGGACAAGTTAGATCCTCTGGAACTCTCCGAGGAAAACTTCCTCGAAAAAGTCTGCACCCGCCCGATGGAGATCGGCAAGGCCCTCTACTGCACCTGCACAGGGATCAGCCCCACGATGGCAAATGAGATCTGCGCCCGCGCTTCCATCGACGGCGCCGCCATCGCCCAGTCCCTGACGGAAAATGAGAAGCTCCACCTGTGCCACACATTCCTGCGCCTGATGGACCAGATCAAGAGCGGCGACTTTTCCCCCCACATCGTCTACAAGGACGGCGAACCCATCGAGTACGGGGCTTTTCCCATGGAACAATACGGCGCCGGATACACCCAGGAGAACATCCCCTCCATGTCGAGACTTTTGGAAAGCTGGTACGCCTCCAAGAGTACGATCACCCGTATCCGCCAGAAATCTGCCGACCTGCGCAAGATCGTCCAGACCGCCCTGGACCGGAACCGGAAGAAATACCAGCTCCAGCTCAAGCAGCTCAAGGACACAGAGAAAAAAGACCAGTACAAGGTGTACGGGGAGCTGATCAACACCTACGGCTACGGGCTGGAAGAAGGCTGCAAGTCTTTTCGCGCCCTCAACTACTACACCAACGAGGAGATCACCATCCCCTTAAACCCGGACTACTCCCCCGCCGAGAACGCCAAACGGTATTTCACCCGCTACAATAAGCTGAAACGCACCGAGGAAGCCCTAAACCAGCAGATCCAGGAAACGTCCGCCGAGATCATGCACCTAAGCTCCATCCAGACCTCCCTGGACATCGCCCTGCAGGAGAGCGACCTGGCACAGATCAAAGAAGAACTGATGGACTACGGCTACATCCGGCGCAAATACGGCAAAAAACAGAAGATCCAGGGGAAGTCCAAGCCTTTCCACTACATCTCCTCAGACGGCTACCATATGTACGTGGGCAAGAACAATTTCCAGAATGAAGAGCTGACCTTCAAGGTGGCAGCGGGAAATGACTGGTGGTTCCACGCCAAACAGATGCCCGGCTCCCATGTGATCGTAAAGAGCAACAACGAAGAGCTGCCGGACAAGACATTCGAGGAAGCGGGACAACTGGCCGCCTATTATTCCAGCGGCCGCGGCACGCCCAAGGTGGAGATCGATTACATCCAGAAAAAACACGTGAAAAAGACACCCGGCGGGAAGCCCGGTTTCGTCATCTACCACACCAACTATTCCCTGGTGGCCGCGCCGGACATCTCCCATATAACCCCGGCTGACTAGATCTTTTTCTCCATCACATAATTTGTCAGGGCGACCCCGCGCCGGATCACCTGCTGCTCCTTCACCACCCGATACCCCCGAAAGAGGAAGAACGGCCGCGCCGTGACCGATGCATGGACCGTGTACCGATCCGCGCGGACAGCCTCCTCCAGCCGGTCGCAGAGGGCCGTGGCGATCCCCCGGCGCTGGCGGTCCTTATGGACAAACAGCCGGTCCAGATATCCGCTCAGATCCATGTCGCCAAACCCGACGATCTTCTCATCCTCCGCGGCGACCAGCGTATGATGCTCCGAGAGCGTCCTCTCCCACCTCTCAAGGTCGACCTGACCGGTGGCCCATGCGTCCAGCTGCTCTTTCGTATAGTCCCTCACATTGACCGCATGCACCGTCTCATAAAACAGCTCCGCCAGCTCAAGAAGATCCGACGGCATGTATCTCCTGATGATCATCTCACGTTCCCCTTTCTCCAACACTTTTCCATAGTCATAGTTTACCACAAAACACTCCGATCGTGGTATAATGGTCTGCATCAATATATCTCAAGACAGGAGGATCTTCTAAAATGGACATGATGAGAGCGATCAAGAACAGGCACAGCGTACGCCAGTACGAGGACAGGCCCTTAGACGAAAAAGCCCTGTCCGCATTACAGGCAGAGATCCGCGCATGCAATGAAGAGAGCGGACTCCACATCCAGCTCGTCACGGATGAACCGAAAGCCTTCGACAGCCGCATGGCGCACTATGGGAAATTCAGCGGCGTCCAAAACTATATCGCCATGATCGGGAAAAAAGGATCCAGAGCGGACGAAAAATGCGGCTATTACGGAGAACGCCTCGTGCTCCTTGCACAGGAACTGGGCCTGAACACCTGCTGGGTCGCGCTGACATACCGTAAGATAAAGACCGCTTTCGCGATCGATCCAGGTGAAAAGCTCCATCTGGTGATCGCGCTGGGCTATGGCAAGACCCAGGGCGTCCCGCACAGATCCAAGACATTCGACGAGGTGGTCGTCACAGATGAAAAGACACCGGACTGGTTCCAAAACGGCATCCAAGCCGCCCTGCTCGCACCGACAGCCCTGAACCAGCAAAAGTTCGTATTCACTTTTAAAAAAGGAAAGGTATCCGTCCGCCCCGGCTTCGGTCCTTACACGAGATCAGACTTAGGGATCGTAAAATACCACTTTGAGATCGGCGCCGGCCGGAAAATGAACTGGTCGAAGCGAAGATCCTAGTAAGATAAAAGATCCTATACGACCAACAACAGAAAGGATAAAAGAATAGATGTTCAAGACGATCATATGTCTGGCCACCGGAGCAGGCGCGGGATTCGGGACCGGCCTTGCAGGACTTTCCGCCGCCGCGGTCATCGCACCGATGCTGATCACTTTTTTGGATGTAGGCGCCTACGAGGCGGTGGGGATCGCGCTGGCCTCAGATGTATTGGCCTCCGCCGCCTCGGCCTGGACCTATAAGAAAAACGACAACCTGGACGTCAAGAACGGGATCGTCATGCTCATCTCCGTCCTGATCTTCACCTTTGTGGGGAGTTATGCGGCGTCTTTCATACCGCAGCGGACGATGGGCGGATTTTCCATGTTCATGACCCTGTTCGCAGGACTGAAATTCATCTTCAGACCAGTCATGCAGGCCAAAGAGAGCAACCAGGACAGGAGCCGTAAGAAAGCCGTGCTCCAGTCCATCGTCTGCGGGATGGCCGTCGGCATGATCTGCGGTCTGGTCGGCGCGGGCGGCGGTATGATGATGCTCCTGGTCCTGGTCAGCGTATTGGGATACGAACTGAAGACAGCCGTGGGGACCAGCGTGTTCATCATGACCTTCACCGCCCTCACAGGCGCAGTCTCACATTTCATGATCGGCGGCGGGATCACGGACTATGGCATACTGACCATGTGCGTCGTCTTCACATTGATCGGGGCGATGCTCACGGCGAAGTTCGCCAACCAGGCATCAGCCAGGACCATGAACCGGGCGCTCGGGTTTGGGCTCGCGGGGATGAGCATCGCTATGATCATCGTGAAATATATCTGAGATAGGAGTAGGCAGAAGCTGGTCCATCTATGCGACTGTTCTGCTCTTCTGCCCCCAGTAGGTCCCAAGAGCAGCCACAGCGGCGATCACAGCTAAAACGGGAAATGCCATGACCGGATAGCTGACATTCATGCCAAATACATGGAAGACCTTAGAACCGCCGAATACCTCTTTTGCCAAAGTGACATTTGCCAGACCGAGATCCACGAGTACCCCGAGCTTTTGCGTAACAGTATCGCCCATCGCCGCCAGTCCCACATTCACGAACAGGACCGCCAGGCTCACGCCCACCGTACCCATCTGGCTCTTCATACGGGAGGAGATAAAGCAGATGATCAGACTATAGACCGCGCCGGTAAAGATAAGCCACACAGCTCCGACAGCGGCAAGCTGCCAGACCTTAAATCGGAACATGGACCGGGCATAGGTGGGAATGGACTGGATGGCGGCGTCCCAGCCGTGGAAACTCCCATGGGGCAGAAAACCGAATATAAAAGTAGCGGCCAGATACAGCACGACCACAACAGTGGAGGCAATGAGTACGCTCAGTAATTTCGCCGTGACGATCTTCCGCCTGCCGTTTCGGGAACTTAAGATCAGGCTGTCCATACCGCTGGATCGTTCCACAGCAAAGACCGGGGCGATGACAAAGGCCAGCGGCAGGAACAGCAGGAACTGCATCATATGTTCCCCCCAGTTGTTGAACAGGTTCTCCCACAGCAGGGTGTTGGCGAACTCCGGCTCGCCCAGTTCTTTCAGCCTCTGCAGGGAGGCGGACAGTTCCCGGCAGGCGGCGGTATCCTGCTTTCCCTGGCTTTCCAGTTCCGCGATCTTCCCTTGGAGAAGGGCAATGCCGTAAGGTTCCTCTGCACTCTCCGGCGGTGTGCCGTTCCAGTATTCCTTTACCCGTTCGGCATAGGCGTGGTAGTTTACCGCCAGGATGATCTTGGGCTGGTCTTTGACGCTCCGGGTGATCATCCGTGTATCCGTGCCGTACCGGGCGCTGACTTCCTGATAGATCTTCTCCGCCTGTGCAGCCTTTTCGCTGTCAAACGGTCCCTCCCAGGCAGCGGCTGATCCCTCGTAAGCGCGGTAGCTGTCATTGCCGCCGATCAGGAACATGGTGGAGGTCAG
>CAJTYN010000011.1 GCA_910584115.1 uncultured Lachnospiraceae bacterium | reverse complement strand
TGGTACTTTTCTCGCAGAAAAGTACACACCCAAAGACCTGAGCGGTCGTGGATCGTAGCAAATGTTCGTAATATTTAATTTATTTACAGGATTTAGAGGGCTTTCAAACACGCTCTAACACGTATCCGGCCAGAGATCATCGTTTGCCGAAACATCATGACTCTATAAGGAGACTTTTGATCGCAGGCAGTGCATGATCCTCGATCAGCTCGACGCATTTCATCACAAACAATGCGGTGAGCAGGACTCCGATCACATACAGAGCGAGCATCTCCCCATATGTTCTATCGCCAAAAAAATGTGGGACGATGTTATAGACCACTTTCTGATCCAGATAGATATACAGGCTATATTTTCCTAACCATCCAAAGATCCCAGGCGCCTTTTCACCGATCAGACAAGAAAATGTTTTCTCTGAAAAAGTGATCGATATACTGACTGATAACAGGATGGTCATCACGAAATCGTACTTATAAGTATTGCTTTCATACAGCATATAAGCCATGGCGATCCCATAGCCTGCTATTTCTATACAGCCTAACAGACATCTGCCCAGCCCCGTAAGATCCATTTTTTTGAGATACAGGCAGACGCCATATAAAAAGATCCCCAGATCGATCTCGGCAAAGGCGCGCAGCTGACATTTATATGCGATCCCCATCCATTGATCGATATCCACGATATGACCGCATTCATGCGACAGATAGCCGAGGATCATGATCGCGGACACAGGGGCCAGCCAAAAAACATACGTTTCTCTATATCTCATCAACGGTACACAGATGATCAGCGTTGACAGCATTAACGCCGATATATACCATGACGTTCCGATATAAGAGATCCCCCTGAAACCTGCATTCCGTAAAAACAACAGATCAAAAATACTATAGAGGGCATCTCTGAGGAGCGTCCGCACAGTTACATTTTCTGCTATCATATGGATACCGATGAATGAGACCAGCCATGATATCCAGACCGGGAGCAAAAAGGGTCTTATCTTATGCCACATGTATTCCATAGCATTGTCATACCTCCTGTTGAGACAGGAAGCTGCGATCAGATAACCGGACACGATAAAGAAAAATTCCACCGCCCTGCTCCCTCCCAGGAAAGTGATGTGCTCATATCTCAGATCCCCCTGAAACATCATTTCCGAATGGCGCAGCATGATCACAAGTGAAAAGATAAATTTCAAAAGATCGATCGTATGATTCCTTTTTTGCATTTTGGATCACTCCTTTATGTTAGAGCGTATTTTAAAACCCGTTCCCAGGATAAGCATCCCCATTTGGCGGGAGATCTACTCCGGATCTTGCCAGCATAGCGACTGGTCCAAAGCAGATCTCCCGCCAGATGTTGGATACATCCTGGGGAAAGCGATCTTTAAATACGTTCTGTGGCGGCCGCGGCAGATCAATAAGTCTACTTTATGACACACGGTATAAGGGCATCTGGAAAAGCCTTTTTTTAAAAAAATATGTGGATTTCTGAGGATCTTTGTGATAATATGTAACAAATTGGATCATGCATCCGGTGTGTCATAAAGTAGACATTATGAGACGGCCCTACATGTCCTTACGGAGTTTCCGGTAAAATGTGGATCTGCTCATATGGCTCCTGCCGAGGGCCTCTGTGAGGCTGATCCGTTTCATCTGCCAGTCTTGTACGATCTTTGGGAAATCTTCGGGCGGTACGGCCTCGGGCCTGCCGAACTTGACGCCCCGTTCTCTTGCCGCGGCGATGCCTTGCCGCTGGCGGTCTTTGATATTTTTCCGCTCTGATTCCGCGACGAAGGACAGGATCTGCAGGACCAGGTCCGCGATGAACGTGCCCATCAGGTCTTTTCCGTTTCGGGTGTCTAGGAGCGGCATATCGATCACGCATATATCGATCCCGATCTTCTTCGTGAGGATCCGCCATTGATGCTGGATCTCCTCATAATCCCGCCCCAGCCGGTCGATGCTTAAGATGTACAGAAGGTCCCCCTTTTGGAGGGTCTGTACGAGCCTTCTGTATTGGGGTCTGTTGAAATCCTTGCCAGACTGTCTATCCACGTAGATGTTTGGGGCAGGCACGCCCTTTTCGTGCAGTGCGATCATCTGGCGGATCTCGTTCTGGTCTGCGGCTGACACGCGCGCGTATCCGAAAATATTGTCCATACTTTGTTCCTCCTGGAGTGTTTTAGTTATAAAGAGTGTATATTGCCTGCACAGCTTTTTTCTGGTATAGTTTACGCAGATAGGATCAAAACGATCGGTACAGAGAGGAGGAAATGACTATGGGATATTTATTAGGTATAGATATCGGTACGTCCAGTGTGAAATCCCTGCTCATGGACGAGGACGGGCATGTGGCGGCGATCGCGCAGCAGGAGTATGATATGCTCAAACCCGAGCAGTCCTGGGCGGAGCAGAAGATCGGACAGCTCTGGGAGGCGGCGGCGGGGACGATCCGCTCCCTGCTGGGGCAGTGCCCGCAGCTTAAAGGGCAGATCTCCGGCATCGGCTATTCTGGGCAGATGCATGGGCTGGTCATGGTGGATAAAGAGGGCAGAGAGGTCAGGAATACGATCATCTGGGCGGATCAGCGGTCGTCCGCGTCCATAGAGAGCATCTATCGGGCAGTCCCCAGGGAAGAGTACCAGAAGATCACTCTCAACGCTCTCAGCACTGGCTTCCTAGTGAGTTCGCTGGTGTGGGTCCGGGAGAATGAGCCGGAAGACTATGAGAAGATCCACAAGGTGATGCTGCCAAAGGACTATATCCGTTTTCGGATGTGCGGGCAGATGGGCACGGACGTATCGGATGCGTCCAGCACGGCGATCTTCGACACGGCGGGTAGGCAGTGGTCCTGGGAGCTGATCCGCAAGGTCGGGCTGGATGAGAGCTTTTTCGTGCCCTGTCATGAGTCCACAGAAGTCGCGGGGACTGTCTCGAAAGAATGCTCCGAGGAGACAGGGCTGCCCCAGGGGATCCCGATCGTGTACGGCGGCGGGGACACGCTGGTCCAGGCTCTGGGCAATGGGGTGATCTCTCCGGGGATGGCGATCTCGAACATCGGGACGGCCAGTCAGCTGGTGACGGTAGCGGATCGGCCGGTCTATGATGAAGAGTTCCGCACGAATACATTCTGCCATGTGGGGCCGGATCAGTGGTTGCTCATGGGGGCGAACTTGAGCGGCGGGGTCACCTTAAAATGGCTGAAGAACAATATCCTTCAGATGGAGAGCTACGATGCCATGACGGATCTGGCGGAGCAGTCCAGGCCGGGCAGCGACGGATTATTCTTTCTCCCGTATCTGAGCGGGGAGCGCACACCCTGGAATGATCCGGATGCCAGGGGCATCTATTTCGGCCTGAGCTTAAAGCATGACCGGGCGGATATGATCCGGGCGGCCATGGAGGGGATCATCTATGCCCAGAAGTGTACCTTTAAGATCTTCCGGGAGATGGGCCTGTCATTCGACCGGGTGGTGGCCTCCGGGGGCGGCGCCAACAGCCGGGTATTCCGCCAGATCCTGGCAGATCAGACTGACTGCGAGGTGGTCACGAGCCTCGTCAGGGAGCAGGGCTGCGTGGGGGCGGCTATGCTGGCGGGTGTGGGGACCGGCGTCTTTTCAGACTTGAAGGAAGCCTGCGGCCGGATCGTGCGTTTCAGCGATCAGGTCACGGTCCCGGATAAAGAAAACATGAAACTGTATGCGGAGCGTTTTGTCGTATTTGAAAAGCTGTATCCCTGTAACCGGGAACTTTTTGGCATCGTCTGATAAAAAAACTTTATAAAATGGAGATCTGTGGTATACTAAAAGGGAGTAGTCAATGATCTTGATCTAAGATTGGAGGATATGGTAATGAAACTGACATTGGAAGGTTTGAAGGACCGTCAGGGCTGGGAAAGAGCGGGGATCGCGCTCCCGTCCTATGATGTGGCGGCAGTCGCAGAGAAGACCAGGAAAAACCCGGTCTGGGTACATTTAGGTGTGGGAAATATCTTTCGGATCTTCATCGGCGGGATCGCGGATCAGCTGATCGCGGAGGGGCTGCTGGATCGGGGCATCACCTGTGTGGAACTCTTTGACCACGATGTGGTGGATAAGATCTATGCGCCTTACGACAATCTTGTCCTGGCGGTCACGCTCCACGGGGACGGCACCACGGAGCAGAAAGTGCTGGGGTCGCTGACAGAGGCGGTGAAGGGCCAGTCTTGTGACGCGGCTCAGTGGACACGCTTAAAAGAGATCTTCCGGGAGCCGGATCTTCAGATGGTCTCTCTGACGATCACGGAAAAAGGCTATGCGCTGACGAAGACGGATGGGACATATTTTGACCATGTAAAGGCGGATATCGAGAATGGGCCTGAGAAGGCGGTCAGCGCCATGGCCGTGGTCGCCGCCATGCTGCTGGAGCGCTATCACAACGGCGCGTCGCCGCTGGCTCTCGTCTCCATGGACAACTGTTCTCAGAACGGGGCAAAGTTCAGGAGCGCAGTCGTAGAACTCGCAGAGAAATGGAAAGAAAAAGGCTTTGTGGACGACGGTTTCCTTTCCTATGTCAGTGATGAGAGCCGAGTCTCTTTCCCGTGGACGATGATCGACAAGATCACACCGCGTCCCAGCGAAAAAGTCGCGGCTGACTTAGAAGCGGCCGGGGTAGAGGATATGCAGCCCGTGGTCACCTCCAAGAATACGTACATCGCGCCCTTCGTCAACGCGGAAGGCCCTCAGTACCTGGTGGTGGAGGACAGTTTCCCCAACGGCCGTCCGCCCATGGAAAAGGCCGGCGTATACGTGACAGACCGGGATACGGTCAATAAATCCGAGAAGATGAAAGTCACCGTCTGCTTAAATCCGATCCATACGGCGCTGGGACCCTACGGCTGTGTGCTGGGGTATGAGCTTTTTGCAGATGAGATGAAAGATCCGGATATGCTCGAGCTGGCGCGCCAGGTGGGATATGTGGAAGGCATGGACGTGGTCCCGGATCCGGGCATCCTCTCCCCGAAAGCGTTCCTGGATGAGCTGATCGAAGAGCGGTTCCCCAACGCGTATCTGGGCGACACCACCCAGCGGCTGTGCGTGGACGCTTCCCAGGGGATCGGGATCCGTTTCGGAGAGACGGTGAAAGCGTATGTGGCCAAATACGGGGATGCGAAGAAACTCAGGGCGATCCCTGTGGCGATCGCGGGCTGGCTCCGTTATCTCCTGGCCGTGGACGATGAAGGGAAGACTTATGAACTGGCGCCAGATCCCATGGTCCCGGAGATGCAGGAGCGGATGGCGGGCATCGTGATCGGGGATCCGTCCAGTCTGAAAGACCAGCTGCGGGGTGTCTTATCCAATGAAAATATCTTCGCCACGGATCTTTATGAGGCGGGTATCGGAGAGCTGATCGAAGAGATCTTCCGGGAAGAGATCGCAGGCCCGGGAGCAGTGCGCAGGACCGTGAAAAAATACTTGGTGGGCTGATCGGGCAAAAAAAATGGACATGTCTGTGTATACAGGCGTGTCCATTTCTATTTGGTATCTTTGCGGGGTCAAGTCTGTGCGATCTCATGTGCATGCATCGTCTGTGCGATCGTTTCTAATAGTATGGGTACGTCGATCGGTTTCGTCAGATGGGCGTCCATGCCGCTCTCTATGGATCTGCGTTTATCGCTCTCGAATCCGTCGGCGGACAGGGCGATGATGGGGATGTGGGCCAGTACCGGGTCGTCCAGGCTGCGGATCTTCTCTGTCGCCTGGCGTCCGTCCATGACGGGCATCTGTATATCCATGAGGATCAGGGCGTATTCCCCGGGTTTGGAGGCGGCCACCTTCTGGACGGCGATGCTGCCATCCTCGGCCGTGTCGATCACAAATCCCAGTTCCTCCAGGATATCTGTCTCGATCTCCAGATTGATCTCGTTGTCTTCCACCAGGAGGATCTTCTGATCCTTCAACTGGTCGATGATCGCCTCCGTGTCGGTGAAGACAGGGTAAGGCTGGTTCTGTATGCGCAGACGGAGGGTGATGGTGAATGTGCTGCCTTTGCCCTGGGTGCTGTCTATGTCGATGGTCCCCCGCATCATCTCCAGGATGTTCTTGGCGATCGTCAGGCCCAGGCCTGTGCCGTGGATGCCGCTGAACGTGGTGTTCTTTTCCCGCTCGAAGGGATCGAAGATCCGTTTCAGGAAGTTCTTGCCGATCCCGATCCCGGTATCCCGGACCGTGAACTGGTAGACGATGTAGTCGTTGGGCAGATGCTCGGTCTCGCGGATGATCATATCCACTCTGCCGCCGGACTCCGTATAGGTGACGGCATTGTCGGTCAGGTACAGGAAGAGCTGTCTTAATTTATCCTGGTCGCCGTAGATATCCGGGTGCTCTAGGCCGGTCGTGTCCAGGGAAAAATCTATGTTTTTCTCGGAGGCTTGCAGGGACAGGGTCTTGTAGATATCCTGGAGGATGCTGTTCAGGCTGCATTCTGTCTCGGTGATGTGCGTATCTTCGGCCTCCGTCCAGGAGATCTCCAGGACTTTATCGATCAGGTTCAGGAGCTGTCGGCTGGAAGTCTCGATCTTTTCCAGATATTCATGGATGGCCTTGGTATCACCAGTGTGCTTTTTGGCCAGTTCCGTGAAGCCGAAGATGGCGTTTAACGGGGTCCGCATGTCGTGGGACATGTTGGAGAGGAAGGTGTTCTTGGCCACGATCGCCAGTCTGGCATTGTTCAGGGCTTCTTTGAGCAGCTGCTTTTGTTCCATCTCCCGCCGGATCTCTTCGTCCACCCGCCGGTATCCCATGACAATCTGGGAGATATGGTCCTTGCTGCCCACATTTACGATGCGCAGCTGCAGGTATTGGATCTGCTCGTCTTTGACGACCCGGTAGTTGATATAATAGGTCTTGGTGTCGGCCAGCCTCTTGCGGATGTATTCCGGAGCGGTCACCTGGGAGACTTTCCCCCGGTCCTCCGGGTGGACCCAGGTGTCGATGTAATCGGAGATGTACCAGAGGAAACGGCGTATCTGGAACCGCTCATTGAACTGGCGTTTTGTCCGGCTGCTCAGACGGTAGGGCAGGATCTTGTCTTTGTCCAGGTCGGCATAGAGGATGGAGTCATAGTTGACGCTCAGTCCTTCGATCACCTCCAGGCGCCGCAGGTGTTCCTGGTTGATAGAGTTCCGCTCCTGGTCATAAGTCTCGATCAGGCGCTGGAACTTTTCTTTTTTTTCTGTGGCGTCGCCCACGAATACGTAAAAGATATCCCCCAGGGATTCGTTGTGGAGGAAATGCCCGTAATCTTCGATCCAGCGGATGGATCCGGTCTTGTCGATGATCCGGTACTCGATGTAGTCCAGGTCGTACTGACTGGCGCCGATCTGTTCCCAGATGCTCTGTTCAACCTCCTCCAGGTCGTCCGGGTGTACGATCCCCTTGAAGGAATTTCCGGTCAGCTCCCGGAACTCTTCCAGATCCGCGCACTGGAAGATCCGCAGGACGGCCTTGTTGGCGAAGATGATCTCCTCTTCGCCGTCTGCCCGGTAGATGAAAAAACCGCCGGGCATCTCGTCCATGAACCGCATCACCTGCTGTGCGGTCAGGATGTCATGATCTTTTTTGTCCATATCTTCATATTTAGGGATGTCCAAAAGTGCCAGTGTATATTGGATCAGTTCCAGATCCAGGTCGGTTTTTGATCTTTCCATATCTACATCCCCTTTTATTTTTTAATGTGTTTGTTCAGTGTCCCTGATCAGATTTTAACACAAAAATTCCGATCTGTCATTATTTTAGATGCAGTCTTCTGGAAAATCAGCGAAGAGGACGGCTCGGACTCCCTGATCTGCTTTTCTTTTTTACAAGGGTGTGCTATAATGCTCTCCTGGATGATATCTGAAGAGCATGGGGGAGTCATGATGACGGATGATGAGAGATTTATGGGGGAGGCGATCCGGCAGGCGAAGAAAGCCTATGCCCTGGATGAGGTGCCCATCGGGTGCGTGATCGTCTATGAGGGGCAGATCATCGCCCGGGGGTATAACCGGCGCAACACGGACAAGAACACCCTTTCCCACGCGGAGCTGAACGCGATCAAAAAGGCCAGCCGCAAGCTGGGTGATTGGCGGCTGGACGGGTGCGACCTGTATGTGACCCTGGAACCCTGCCAGATGTGCGCGGGGGCGATCGTGCAGTCGCGGATCCGGCGGGTGGTCATGGGGTGCAGAAACCCCAAGGCGGGGTGTGCCGGATCCATCCTGAACCTTCTGCAGGTGCCGGAATTTAACCATCAGGTACAGATCGAGGAGGGTGTGCGCGGGCAGGAGTGTTCTGAGATGATCAGGACGTTTTTCCAGAGCCTGCGCAAGCGGCGGAAATAGGAATGTTCTTTTCCAGCATCGTACGGATGATGTCCTGGGTGTACTGCTCCAGATTTTTTTTCTCATCCCGGGTCAGGTCATCCGGGTAGATGGGTTTCCCGTATTCCAGGGTCACGTGGGCCGGTCGGATCATCGGCAGATGGTCCTCGAAGATCTGGGAGGTGCCGGTCAGGGCGATGGGGACGATGGGGCAGTTGGTCTTCGTCGCGATCTTAAAACTCCCTTTGTGGAAGGGGAGCATCTCCAGCTCCGGCGCGTTCTTGGAGCGGGTCCCTTCCGGGAAGATGCAGATGGACACGCCCTTTTTCACATCTTCTGCGGCGGCCTGGATGGTCTTCATCCCCTGCCGGAGGTCCTTGCGGTTGAGGAACAGGCAGTGGAGCAGGCACATCCAGGCGTGGAGCAGGGGGATGTGCTTCATCTCATATTTGGCGATGTAGCCGGTACACCGGGGGACGCGCACATAGGTCAGCAGGACATCGAAGAAGCTGCGGTGGTTGGCTATGTACAGGACCGCGGTGTCTTTGGGTACGTTCTCTTCGCCGATCACGGTGACTGAGGAGCCAGTGATGCGGATGCACAGCCGGAAGACGGCCAGCACGATCTTGAGGGAGCTTGCGTCCCTGGTCTCAGGGGAAAATCTTCCGATGATCCATTCTGCGATCAGGATCGGGATCGAGAGGATCAGAAAACCGATCACGACGATGCATGTCAATAGGAAACGTATCATATGTGTCACCTTTCTTACCGTTTTTTATCTCTATTATACGTAAAAATGAAGAGAGATGCAATCCTTAGATGTGCTCTGCAGCGGGCAGAGGAGCTGGGGATGTCTTATAAGATCATATCTATATAAAGTAAATATAAGAAATATAAGATCTTTGTTTTATTTTTATAAATATAAAAAACAATGTCGAAAAGTATGATATGATAGGGGGTGTCGTTATCTGCAGATGGCTGGACGGCGACGACAAGAAATGACGACCAGCCAAAAAAGAAAGGCCCAGGGGAACAGCCCTCCCCTGGGCCTTTTGCCGTGTTGGCATGAAAGCTAACGTCCTTGATAAATGTCATCATAGCATATGCGGGTCTGTTTGGCAATATGTTTTTTCACCTCGTCAGAAATACTTGCGATAAATCCTCCTCATCCTTCATACAATACATAATGAGAACAAGATACAAGGTATAGCCATGAAGAGAACTTTTTTGATCCTGTTCCTGCCGGGCCTTCTCATGTGCTTTTTGTTATTTGGGTGCAAGGTGACCAATATGCGGTCCGAAGAAAAACAGCCCCTGGACTACACCGTGGTGAAGCAGGAAGATATCCCGCCCGCCATCAGCAGCCTGATCGAGAGCAAGAAACAGGAGGAATTTCAGATCACATATCAGGACGGGGAGTATCTCTATCTGCTGCGGGGGTACGGCCGGCAGAAGACGGGGGGATACAGCATCCAGGTGGAGGAGCTGTCCTTGTTCGCGGAGTCTATTTTTTTCAGGACATCGCTGGTAGGGCCGGCGAAAGAGGATGAGCCTTCCCTGGAACCTTCCTATCCGTACATCGTCGTAAAACTGGAGTACCGGGAGGCGCCCGTGCAGTTTGACGGGTGATGCCGAAGATCTGATGAGCTTAATCTGAAAGGAGCAGACGAGTGGAGATCATTAAAGAAAATGTGCAGATGTTACGTGTGAAGAGCAATGCGACCAACCAGATCACATTTGATGAAGATTACAATGTGCCGGATGCCAAGCCGGACATCGGGCGGATGATCCAGCACAAGGGCACCGTGCAGGTAGACGAGGTGAACCTAAATGACGACCAGGCTTTTGTCAAGGCGAAGCTGGTGGTGGAACTCCTCTACGTGGAGGAGCAGGAGGAAGGGCGGATCTGCAGCCTGACGGCGGCCCTGCCCATCGAGGAGACGCTGAACCTGGAGGGGATCGAGAGCGGGGATAAGATGTGCCTGAAATGGGACATCGAAGACTTGAGCCTCCACGTGATCAATTCCAGGAAATTGAACATAAAATCGATCCTGTCTTTTTTTGCCGTGGTGGATGAACTGGTGGAGCTGGCCCTGCCTGTCGGCCTGCGCCCGGAAGAGATCTCCATGAAAAAGAAGATGGTGAAAGTCCTGGGGCTGTGCATACATAAAAAAGATACTGTGCGGATGAAAGAGGAGGTGGCCCTGGCCTCCAACAAGCCAAACATCGCCCAGGTGCTCTGGAGCACGGTGGAGGTCCGCGGGATGGATATCCGCCCGGAGGAGGATAAGATCCTAGTCAAGGGCGAGCTGTTCGTCTTTTTGCTCTACCGGGGGGATGAGGAAGGGGATCCCTTACAGTGGCTGGAACATTCCCTTCCATTTTATCAGGAGGTGGAGTGCCAGGGCTGCCGGATGGAGATGATCCCCAACGTGGAGGTCAGCATGATCCATCAGCGCCTGGATGTGCAGCCGGATTCCGACGGGGAGGAGCGGGTGATCCAGGTGGACGCGGTGCTGGAGCTGGATATACAGATCTACTGCGAGGAGGAGCATTCACTCCTGATGGATGTGTACACGCCGCTCAAGGAATGTGTGACAAAAGGAGGGATGGAACCCCTCGACAGCCTGCTGGTGAAGAATTTCTCCAAATGCCGGATCGGGGAGCGGCTCCAGGTGCGGGAGGTGCAGGGCAAGATCCTGCAGATCTGCCACAGCCAGGGCACGGTCAAGGTGGATAAGACCCAGATCGTGGAAAACGGCGTGCTGGCGGAGGGCATAGTGTCCGTAAAAGTCCTGTACATCGTCAGCGATGACGCCATGCCTTTTTATTCCATGGAAGCGATGATCCCGTTCTCCCATGTGATCGAGGCGGTGGGGATCGATGAGGACTGCATCTACCATCTGCATACGGATCTGGAGCAGCTGTCCACGACCATGGTGGACAGCAACGAGATCGAGGTGAAGATCGTCCTGGACTTAAACGCGCTCGTGCTCGACCGGCAGCAGGAGTTCATCATCCGGGAGATCGAGGAGCACCCGCTGGACATGGAGAAGATCCAGAACATGCCGGGGATCACGGTCTATATGGTGCAGCCGGAGGACACCCTGTGGGACATCGCCAAAGCATTTTACACCACGGTGGAGGATATCTGCCAGCTCAATGGGCTGGAAGAACAGGAAGTGCCGCCCTATTGTCCGCTCTTACTCGTGAAAAAGGTAGAAGAAGAGTAAAAATGACTTGCGGTTTTCTGTCATTTGCCTTAGAATAAAGGAATAGAAGATCATAAAAAATCCAAAAGAAAAAGAGGTAAAAAGATATGGATACAAGAGTGGAGACAACATTGGAAAAACGTAAAAAAGGCTATAACTGCGCCCAGTCTGTCGCGTGTACATATTGTGATATGGTAGGCGTGGACGAAAAGCTCATGTTCCAGATGACAGAGACTCTGGGCGCCGGCATGGCCGGAACGATGGAAGGCCACTGCGGGGCCGTGGCGGCCGCCTGCGTCCTGGCCAGCATGAAACAGAGCACAGGGAATCTGGATGCGCCGGACAGCGTGAAAGCTACATACAAGCTCTCCAGTCAGATCCTGGAGAAGTTCACCGAGAAGAACCAGTCTGTGATCTGCAAAGAACTGAAAGGAGTACAGACCGGGAAAGCACTGCGTTCCTGTCCGGGGTGCATCCAGGATGCGGCAGAGCTGGTGGAAGAAGTCTTATTTGAGGGCTAGGAGGAAGGAACAGTGGGAAAATGGTTTGAGGAAGCGGTCTTTTATCATATGTATCCGATCGGGATGTCCGGCGCGCCCCGGCGAAATGAGCAGACGGAAGTGGTGCATCGGTTTGAACAGTTGGAACAATGGCTTTCGTATATCGCATGGCTGGGATGTACAGCCATCTATATCGGACCGTTATTCGAATCCTCCAGCCACGGATATGACACGAAGGATTATAAACTTGTAGACAGACGGCTGGGGGATAACGAGGATTTCAAAAGGTTTGTGGGTAAGGCCCACGAGCTGGGGCTGAAAGTCGTGGTGGACGGCGTGTTCAACCACACGGGCCGGGAGTTTTTTGCCTTTCAGGATATCCTGGAGAAAAGGGAGGCGTCCCCCTACTGCAGTTGGTACAAAGGGCTCTATTTCGGAGGGGATACCCCGTATCACGACGGCTTTCATTACGAGGCGTGGCGCGGCTGCTATGAGCTGGTCAATTTAAACCTGGCAAATGAGCAGGTGCGGCAGTATCTGCTGGATGTGATCGGGTATTGGATCGAGGAGTTCGATATCGATGGGATCCGGCTGGACTGCGCGGACTGCCTGGACTTCGGGTTCATGGAGGCCATGCGCCGGTATACTCAGGAGAAAAAAGAAGACTTCTGGCTGATGGGCGAGGTGATCCATGGGGATTACAGCCGGTATATCGCTGACCATCTGCTGCACAGCGTGACCAATTACGAACTGCATAAAGGCTTGTATTCTGGACATAATGATCATAATTACTTCGAGATCGCCCACACGATCCGCCGGGAGTTCGACCAGGGCGGCGGGCTGTATCGGGGGACGTTTTTGTACTCTTTCGTGGATAACCACGACGTGGACAGGATCATCAGCAAGCTCAATGACAGAGAGCACATCTACCCGGTCTTTACCCTGCTGTTCACCCTGCCCGGCATCCCCTCACTCTATTACGGAAGTGAATGGGGGATCGAGGGCAGGAAGGAAGGACCCAACGACGACCCGCTGCGCCCCGCGGTGGATATCGAGGAGGTGCGGGAAAAACTGCCGGACGAGAGAGTGACACAGTGGGTGAGGACGCTGGCCAAGATCCATACCAGCCAAAAAGAGCTGGTCTATGGCGTATACCAGGAATTATTCCTGACCAACCGCCAGTATGCATTCGCCAGGATCTTGGATGAGAACTGCGTCCTGGTGGCGGTCAACAACGACGAGCAGGAGGCCACGGTCCGTGTCACTGTCCCGACAGGCGCACATCCCTGCCAAGATCTGGTCAGCGGCGAGACGGTCGTGTGTGACGACGGGCAGCTCGAACTGCATCTGAAACCCTGTGACAGCCGGATATTTCTGTGCGGGCCGGCTGTGAGAGAATAGGACGGGAGAAGAGTACAATGGAAAAGAGATTGAGATTTTCAGAGTTGGATCAGTACCTGTTCGGACAGGGGACCCACTATGATATATATAAGAAACTGGGCGCGCATCCCACGACCGTGGGGAAAAAGGAGGGCGTGTACTTCGCTGTCTGGGCGCCCAACGCCAGGAGCGTGCATGTGATCGGAGAATTTAACGAGTGGGACATCACGGCGGATCCGATGGAAAAGGCGGGCGATATCGGCGTGTTTGAGGCATTCGTGCCGGGCGCCCGGGAAGGCCAGCTCTATAAATATTACATCGAGGGCGCCCACGGGGAAGAACTCTACAAAGCCGATCCCTTTGCGAACGCGGCGGAACTGCGGCCGGGCAACGCCTCGAAGATCGTGGATATCAGCCAGTTCAACTGGGGAGACGGCATCTGGCTGAAGAAGCGCGAGAATTATGATGTGGAAAAAGAACCCATGGTGATCTATGAGGTGCATCCGGGATCCTGGAAGAAGCATCCCATCACGCCAGACAACGAGGACGGGTTCTATGATTATAAAGATTTTGCCCACGCGCTCGTGGATTATGTGAAGACGATGGGCTATACCCATGTGGAGCTGATGGGGATCGCGGAACATCCTTTCGACGGCTCCTGGGGGTACCAGGTGACCGGGTATTACGCACCCACGGCCCGTTACGGGAGTCCGCTGGATTTTAAATATCTCGTGAATTACCTCCATAAGAATAGGATCGGGGTGATCTTAGACTGGGTGCCGGCACATTTCCCGAAAGACGCCCACGGGCTGGCGGAGTTTGACGGGACGGCCTGCTATGAACACGCGGATCCCAGGCAGGGCGAGCATCCCGACTGGGGTACGAAGATCTTCAATTACGGGCGCAGTGAGGTGAAGAATTTCCTGATCGCCAACGCCCTGTATTGGATCGAGGAATACCATGTGGACGGCCTGCGGGTGGACGCGGTGGCTTCCATGCTGTATCTGGATTACGGAAAACAGGACGGCCAGTGGGTGGCCAATAAATACGGGGACAATAAGAACCTGGAGGCCATCGAGTTTTTCAAGCATCTCAATTCCTGTGTGCTGGGCCGCAATAAAGGCACGGTGATGATCGCGGAAGAGTCGACGGCCTGGCCGAAGGTCACGGGGGACGTGGAAGAGGACGGGCTGGGATTCAGCCTGAAATGGAACATGGGGTGGATGAACGATTTCCTGGAATACATGAAATTAGACCCCTATTTCCGGAAACACAACCATCATAAGATGAATTTTTCCATGGTCTACGCCTACAGTGAGAAATACATCCTTGTGCTCTCCCACGACGAGGTGGTCCATCTGAAATGCTCCATGGTCAATAAGATGCCAGGGGAATTAGAGGAGAAATTCCAGAACCTGAAAGCGGGCTATGCGTTCATGTTCGCGCATCCGGGGAAGAAGCTCTTATTCATGGGCCAGGATTTTGGACAGCTCCAGGAGTGGAGCGAGGCCAGGGAACTGGATTGGTTCCTGCTGGGGGAAGAGCGGCACCGGGATCTGCAGGATTATGTGCGCCAGCTGATCCGGCTCTACGTCCGTTATCCGGCGTTCTCAGGCACGGACCATGATCCGGCAGGATTTGAGTGGATCAACGGAAACGACGGGGACCGGAGCATCTTCAGCTTCGTGCGGAAATCGCCCACCAGGCGCAACAATTTCCTGATCGTGTGCAGCTTTACCCCGGTGCACAGGCCGGATTACCGGGTCGGTGTGCCGAAGAAGAAGAATTACAGACTGGTCTTCACCCAGGACGGGTTCCTGGATGATCCGGTCATCTACAAGGCAAAAAAAGAAGAATGCGACGACCGGGCTTTTTCCATAGGCTATGACCTGCCGCCTTTCGGCGTGGCTATCTTCCAATATTAAAGGAGGCGCGATGGAGCAGGAGCGCAGCAGGAGATTTACCATCGCCCTGGTACAGATGGATTCCCAGGCGGATCGGCGGGCCAATCTGGAGGCGGCCCGGAGATCCTGCGGGGAAGCCGTATCCCGGGGGGCGGATCTGGTCATGTTCCCGGAGACGGTGGACTATATCGGCCCGGACATCCCCGGCCATGCCTGTGATCCGGAGGGCGAGACGGTCCGGTCCTTTCAGGGACTGGCCAGGGAATACGGCGTGTATCTCTTAAACGGCAGCATCACAGAGCGTATGGGCGGCGGGCGGCCCGCCAACACCAGTATGCTCTTTGGCAGGGATGGGAAAGTGATCGCCCGTTACAGGAAGGTCCATATGTTCGACGTGGATATCGACCACGGCCCGGCCTGCCGGGAATCGGACGGGATCTGCCCGGGGGATCAGATCGTGGTGGCCAGGACCCGGCTGGCGGATCTGGGCTTTGCCATCTGCTATGACCTGCGTTTTGGCGAGATGTTCCGCCTGATGGCGCGGGCCGGGGCGCAGGTGATTTTAGTCCCGGCCAACTTTACCCGGGAGACAGGGAAGGCCCACTGGGAGCCGCTCCTGCGGGCCAGGGCCATAGAGAACGGCTGCTATATCGCCGCCTGCGGGCAGACGGGCCATAAGGAGATGTTTTTGGCCCACGGACATTCTATGGTGGTGGATCCCTGGGGACGGGTGATCGCCCGGGCGGGTGAGGAGCCGGCCGTCATAACGGCGGACATCGACCTGGCTTATAGGGAACATGTACAAGATCAGATCCCGTCCCTGAAGAACACACGGGAAGATCTCTATGATCTTCAATGCCGCAGCCTGAAGATCTATGAAGAATGACCAGTTGAAATTCTGTGGGCAGCAGGGTATAATGGGTTACAGATAACTTAAGAAATGACCAAGCAGGAAAAGGGAGGATCATTTAGATGAAAGTATCAAATATCAAGGATATCGACAAATTTTTCCAGGCGATCGACAGTTGTGTAGGCAAGGTTGAACTGGTCACAGGCGAAGGCGACCGGCTGAACCTGAAATCAAAACTGTCCCAGTATGTATCCCTGGCAAATATCTTCTCCAATGGAGAGATCCCGGAACTGGAACTGGTTGCCCATGAGAAAGAAGACGTGGACCGTTTGATGAAATTTATGATCAACAGCTGATCATAAATAGAAGAAGTGTTAGAATACTGGAATCGGGGCTGTTGGACAAAATACCTGCAGAGGTGTTTGTGCAACAGTCTTTTTGTCATTTTGATGATGGGAGGTATGGACGATGACAAAGGTAGATATCATATCCGGATTTTTGGGGGCGGGCAAGACGACCCTGATCCAGAAATTGTTAAAAGAAGCATACCGGGGCGAGCAGGTGGTGCTGATCGAAAATGAATTTGGCGAGATCGGGATCGACGGCGGATTCCTCAAAGAGGCCGGCGTACAGATCCGGGAGATGAACTCCGGCTGCATCTGCTGTTCCCTGGTGGGCGATTTTGGCGAAGCCATGAAAGAGGTGGTCGGCACCTATCATCCGGACCGGATCGTGATCGAACCCTCCGGTGTGGGTAAATTATCCGATGTAAAGAGCGCCGTGTTAAAAGCGGCGAAAGACACCGATGTGGCGCTCAACAGCAGCACGACGATGGTGGATGCCAACAGGTGCAAGATGTACCTGCGCAATTTTGGGGAATTTTTCGTAAACCAGGTAGAACATGCCCAGACGGTCATCTTAAGCCGTACGGATGTGGCAAAGCCGGAGAAGATACAGGAGGCCGTACAGCTCCTGTCTGAGAAGATGAAGGGGGATACGACCCTGATCACAACGCCCATCAGCCAGCTCAGCGGAGAGAGACTGCTCGATACCATGGAACATCCGGTATCCCTGGAGGAGGAAGTCCTGCGGGAGGAGCTGGAGGGGCACCACCACCATCATCACGGATGCGGGGAAGGCCATGAGCATCACCATGACCATGAGCATGGAGAGCACCACCATGAGCACGAGCATGGCCCTCATCATGACCATCATGAGCATGGAGAACACCATCATGAACACGACCACGGTCATCATCATGAGCACGGCCATGACCATCATCATGCGGACGAGGTATTCACCAGCTGGGGACGCGAGACGGCCCGTACGTTCGAGAGAGAGGCGCTGGAACGCATCCTGGGAGAACTCTCCAGGGAAGAGGAGTACGGCATGGTGCTCCGGGCAAAAGGGATGGTCCCGGACGCCGCCGGGTCATGGATGTATTTTGATATGGTCCCGGGGGAGATCAAGATCCGCCAGGGCGCACCGGATTACACGGGGCGGCTGTGCGTGATCGGCTCGAAGCTCAAAGAGGACAGATTGTCGGGGTTGTTCGGCGTTTAGAGAAGGGAGTATAGAATTATGGAAGAAGATATCCAAGTCCCAGTGTACCTGCTCACAGGCTTTCTGGAGAGCGGGAAGACATCATTTCTGAAATTCACGCTGCAGCAGGAGTATTTTGCCACACCTGAGAAGACCCTTTTGATCCTCTGCGAGGAAGGGATGGAAGAGTATGAGCCGGAACTTTTAAAAGAGGCCAACACGGTCCTGGAGGTCATCGATTCCCGGGAGGATCTGACGCCGGAGAGGCTGGCGGCTTTCGAGATCTGCCACAGTCCGGGGCGCGTCCTGATCGAGTACAATGGCATGTGGCCGGTGAGCGAGCTGGAGGAGATGGCGTTTCCCGCAGGCTGGGGGATCGTGCAGCATATCACCACCGTGGACGCCAGCACTTTCGACGTGTATATGAGCAATATGCGGTCCCTGTTCATGGAGATGGTGCGCCATGCGGATATGGTCCTCTTTAACAGGAGCAGCCTGGAGCAGCCGCTGGCCACGTACCGCCGGGGGATCAAAGTGGCGAATCAGAGGGCGGAGATCATCTTTGAGGACGAGGAGGGCGAGCTGGAGGATATCTTTGACGGCGAGATGCCTTTTGATATCCAGGCTCCGGTCATAGAGATCGCGCCGGAAGATTACGGGCTGTGGTTCGTGGACGCCATGGACGATCCGGAGAGATATGAGGGCAAGGTTGTCCATTTTCAGGGGCGCGTCTTAAAGCCTGGGGATCTTCCGAAAGGGGAGTTTGTGCCGGGCAGGATCGCGATGACCTGCTGCGCGGACGACACCACATTTATCGGATTTATCTGCAAGAGTCCGAAGACCGCCGGGTTAAGAGAGGGGGGCTGGGTGGACGTCCGGGCAAAGATCTCCATCGAGCACAGAGACGCCTACTACGGGGAAGGCCCGGTGCTGGAGGCGCAGCAGATCGAGAGCTGTCCGCCGCTGGAAGAAGAGATGGTCTATTTTAATTGAGATCGGATTTGATCGAGATCGGAGAAGAGATGTATGTGATAGCGGGGCTGGGGAATCCCGGCAGAAGATATGAGGCCACGCGGCATAATATGGGGTTTGACGTGGTGGACGTGCTGGTCGACAGGCATAAGATCCCCCAGGGCGGGATCAAGTCTGATGCCATGTACGGGAAAGGCAGGATCGGCGCGGAGCCTGTGGTCCTGCTCAAACCCCTCTTATATATGAACCTGAGCGGACGCCCGATCCGGGCCATGTGCGACTATTATAAGATCGATCCCGAAGAGGAGCTGATCGTGCTCTACGACGACATCGACCTGGAGCCGGGGCAGATCCGCATCCGTAAAAAAGGGAGCGCCGGGGGGCACAACGGCATGAAGGACATCATCCGTCATCTGGGGACCCAGGCATTTACCCGGGTGAAGATCGGGGTGGGGGCAAAGCCGCCGGGCTGGGATCTGGCGGACTATGTGCTGAGCCGTTTTCCGTCCGCGCAGCGAAAGGCAGTGGACGAGGCCATAGAGCGGGCTGCGGACGCGGTGGAGATGATCCTGCGGGATGGGGCAGATGCCGCCATGAACCAGTATAACCGGAAAGTGTAAAAGAGAGGGACGGTAGAAAGTATATGGAGGCGTTTGTAAGACCATTGGAAGGGCTGGCGGAGTATGGGCAGATCCGCCGGGAGCTGAGGGAAAACCGGGGGATCCTGCAGGTGAGCGGATGCCAGGGATCCCAGAAGGCTCACTGGCTGTACGGGTTATCGGATCTGCACGACTGCCGCCTGGTGGTGACGGAGGATGACCAGAAGGCCAAGGAATTTTATGAAGATTATCGTTTCTACCAGCCGGATGCCCTTTTGTATCCGGCGAAAGACCTGTTGTTCTATTACGCGGATATCCAGGGAAACCTGCTGACCAAGCAGCGCATGCGTGTGATCCGCCAGATCCTGGAGCAAAAAAAAGTCACGGTGGTGGCCAGCATCGAGGGATGCATGGAGCGGCTGCGGCCCCTTCCTGAGATTGCTGCGAGCTGTCTGCATCTGACCTGTGAGAGCTCGCTGGATCTGGAGCAGTTCCTGAAAGACCTGGTGGGCCTGGGCTACGAGCGGACGGGGCAAGTGGAAGTCTCCGGCCAGTTTTCCGTGCGGGGCGGCATCGTGGACGTCTTCCCGCTGACGGAGGAAAATCCCTGGCGGATCGAACTGTGGGGCGACGAGGTGGACTCGATCCGCAGCTTTGACGCGGAGAGCCAGAGATCTTTGGAAAACTTAAGAGAGATCACCGTGTACCCGGCGGCGGAGAGATATCAGAAAGAGGACATGGTGACCTTCATGGATTATTTCCCGGCGGATGGGACCTTGTTCGTCCTGGACGAACCCAACAGGCTCATGGAAAAAGGGGAGGCACTGGAGAAAGAATTTGCAGAGAGCATGCGCAATCGTAAAGAGAAGGGCTACGAGGAGCTCCACGGAGAACTGCTGTGCAGTCTCTCACAGGTCTGCGAAGGGTTCAACAGCCGCAACTGCGTCGCTCTGTGCATGATGGAGCCGATGCAGGCGGATTGGGACATCACGGGGAAATTCGACTTGACGGTCCGATCCATCAATTCCTATAACAACAGTTTCGAGCTCCTGATCAAAGATCTGAGAGAATGGAAGAAACAGGGATACCGCGTCCTGCTCCTCTCCGGTTCCCGCACCCGGGCGAAGAGGCTGGCAGGGGATCTGCAGGCGGAGGGCCTGAACAGTTTCTATTCAGAGGATGCCGAGCGGGTGCTGGCTCCGGGCGAGATCATGGCGGCCTACGGGCATGCATCCAGGGGATTTGAGTATCCTCTGATCCAGTTTGCGGTGATCGCGGAGACGGATATCTTTGGCAGGAAGCAGAAAAAGAAGCGGAAGAAAAAGGAATACAGCGGCCAGAGGATCCAGGATTTCTCCGAATTGTCTGTGGGGGACTATGTGGTCCATGAGAACCATGGCCTGGGCATCTACCGGGGGATCGAGAAGATCGAAGTCGATAGGGTCTTCAAAGATTACATCAAGCTGGAATACCAGGGCGGCAGCAATCTGTACATCCTGGCGACCCAGTTGGATATGCTGCAGAAATACGCCGGGGCGGATTCCGGGCATGTGAAGCTCAATAAATTAGGCCATCCGGAATGGAACCGCACCCGTTCGAAAGTCCGGGGGGCCGTTCAGAACATCGCCAAAGAGCTGGTGGAACTCTATGCGGTCCGGCAGCAGACGGAAGGCTACGCCTATGGCCCGGATACGGTCTGGCAGCGGGAGTTCGAGGAGATGTTCCCTTACGAAGAGACGGACGGGCAGCTTCAGGCCATCGAGGATACCAAGCAGGACATGGAGAGCCACAAAGTCATGGACCGGCTCATCTGCGGGGATGTGGGCTACGGGAAGACGGAGATCGCCCTGCGTGCGGCGTTCAAGGCGGTGCAGGAGGGAAAGCAGGTGGCCTATCTGGTCCCGACTACGATCCTGGCCCAGCAGCATTACAATACATTTGTGCAGAGGATGAAAGATTTTCCCATACGGGTGGATCTCCTCTGCCGCTTCCGTGCGGCTTCCAGGCAGAAGAAGACGATCGAAGAGCTGCGAAAAGGACTGGTGGATGTGGTGATCGGTACGCACAGGCTCCTGTCAAAAGACGTGGATTTCAAAGATCTGGGCCTGTTGGTGATCGATGAGGAACAGCGGTTTGGCGTGAAACATAAGGAGAAGATCAAGCAGCTGAAGAAAAACATCGATGTGCTGACCCTGACGGCGACTCCGATCCCCCGGACGCTGCACATGAGCCTGATCGGGATCCGGGATATGTCTGTGCTGGAGGAGCCGCCCATAGATCGGATGCCCATCCAGACGTATGTGATGGAATTTGACGAGGAGACGGTCCGGGAGGCCATCCAGAGGGAACTGAACCGTGGCGGCCAGGTGTATTACGTCTACAACCGGGTCAATGATATCGCCGACGTGGCGGGCCGGGTGGGGCGTTTGGTACCGGATGCCCATGTGGCCTATGCCCACGGCCAGATGTATGAGCGGGAGCTGGAAAAGATCATGTACAGATTCATCAATGGGGAGGTGGATGTGCTCGTGTCCACCACGATCATCGAGACGGGCCTGGACATCTCCAACGTGAATACCATGATCATCCACGACTCCGACCGATACGGACTCTCCCAGCTCTACCAGCTCCGGGGGCGGATCGGGCGGTCCAACCGGACGGCGTATGCGTTCCTGATGTACCGCAGGGACCGGATGCTCAAGGAGACGGCGGAGAAAAGGCTCTCGGCGATCCGGGAATACACGGACTTAGGCAGCGGCTTTAAGATCGCCATGCGGGACCTGGAGATCCGCGGGGCGGGGAACCTGCTCGGCGCGGATCAGCACGGGCACATGCTGACCGTGGGATACGACCTGTATTGTAAGATGCTCAGCGAGGCAGTCAAAGAGGCGAAGGGCATACAGACGGTGGAGAGCTTCGAGACGACGATCGACCTGAACGTGGATGCCTATATCCCGGATACGTACATCCCCAACGAATTTCATAAATTAAATCTCTATAAGAGGATCGCGGGGATCGCCAGCAGAGAAGAGCATGAGGATATGCTGGAAGAGATGCTGGACAGGTTCGGTGAACCGCCCCGGACAGTGCTGAACCTGCTGTCCATCGCCTATATGAAAGCGATGGGGCACCAGGCTTATATAACGGAGATCAAGCAGTTGGGAAAAGAAGTCAGGTTCACACTGCACGACAAAGGCCGGGTCGGCACACAGGGGATCTTGAAGATCAAAGAGAAATATGGGGCGAGGCTCCATTTCAAAGAGGGGGAAAAGCCGCGCATGTTCCTGGAAGTCGGGAAAAAGGTGTTTGAGGAAGTGGAAGAGTTCCTGGAAGACATGCAGGGCGTCGTTGGACTGTAAGATAAAACATTCTTAAAATGTATGAATTTTTGGGGAATTTCCTTGCCCCGGGCTGAAAAAAAGTATATACTGTTACTGTTCGGGCGCAGGAGGATCGATGCCTGGCGGAAATATAGATCGGGAGGAAGATCATGGATCGTAAAAATATAGGTAAGAAGATCGTTGTAGGATGTTTGGCGGGGACGCTGGCGGTGACAGGGCTGACCGGGTGTTCAGGCAAGATGGACGGGACCAGCGTGGTGGCCACGGTCAACGGGACGGACATCCCCCTAGGCGTGGTCAGTTTCATGACCCGCTACCAGCAGGCCCAGACCCAGCAGATGTACGAGATGTATTTCGGCGGGGCGGATTCAGGCATGTGGGATCAGGTGGCCGATGAGAAATCCGGGGAGACTTACGGAGAGTCTGCCAGGAACGATGTCTTAGAACAGGTAGAGGAGATGTATCTGCTCAAAGAGAAGGCCAAGGATCATGATGTAGAGATCACAGAGGAAGAACGGGAGCAGATCACGGAGGCGGCGCAGGAGTTCATGGAGGCGAACACAGGGGAGACTCTGGAGAACCTTGCCGTTACCCAGTCCGACATAGAGACGGCCCTGGAGATCCAGACATATGAGAAGAAGATGTTCGACCCTGTCGTGGCGGACGTGGATACGAACGTCAGCGACGACGAAGCGCAGCAGACGTCCGTGACCTATGTGGAAGTCGCTGAGGACGCGGCCGGAGAAGGAGAGGGAGCCAGCGCCAACGAGGAAGAGGAGACAGAAGCCTCAGCCAAGGAAAAGGCACAGCAGATCTTAGATGAGGTGCTGGCTACGGCCGACGCGGATATGGACGCCATCGCAAAAGAGGTGGATGAAGGTCTGAACGCCGTCGAGACACATTTCACGACGGATCCTCAGGAGAAAGAGGACGACGAGGAGGAAGAGGACGGAGCGATCGGGGGCGTGCCCCAGGCCGTGCAGGATGTGGTCAAAGATCTGGCAGACGGCGAAGTCGCCGGGGAATTGGTGGAAGAAGACGGCACATATTATGTGGTGCGGCTGGAGAAAGCCTTCGACGAAGAGGCCACCGAGGACGAGAAAGACTCCATCATAGCGCAGAGGAAGCAGGAGCTGTACGATGACACACTGGAAGATTGGAAAAAAGCCGCGGACATCCAGGAAAACAAGAAAGTCCTAAAGACATTAAAAGTGACCTCGAACCTGAAATTTACATTTAAGCAGGAAGAAGAGCCAGAGGAAGATGAGGCGGAAGTATCCGCCAACGAAGAAGGTCCTGCCGAGGACGCGGAGGAAGGGGAAGTATCCGGCGACGCAGCAGAGGAATAGTCAGAGAAAGGAGCACAGGGCGGTGTATGCCCGGGAGATTTATGAAAAGATTTCTAGCAGTTTCATTATCTGTATCTCTTATCATGGCATGGACGGCAGGCGTGCGGGCGGCCACGCTGGACTACAGGACGGCGATCAATAAGATAGAAGCGAAAGGTTCACCGGCTGTGATACAGTATTTCGAGGACGGAAAAGGGAACAAGGGGAAGATGGTGGCATCATCGGGAAAAGTCTACAGTTCCCATCCATCCCTGAAGATCCGCAAAGATCCGAACGCAGATGCGTCTGTGATCGAGACCGTTTCCTTTGGCGGGTCCGTGGACCGTGTGGGACTGTGTGATAACGGATGGAGCAAACTGGTGATCACGGTGGATGATAAGAAGGCGTATGGATATGCCGAGTCCTACTATCTCTCCAGCGAGAAGCTCATCGAGAAGATGCAGGAAAGACTGCGTGTGTTGGAAGACACCGAAGTCCTGAATTTTCCCGGGATCCGGGACGGGCTGGGTGTGGGCGAGGTCTCCAAGGGGGATACGGTGGCCTGCATCGGGATGTGCAGCGACAACTGGAGTCAGATCAAGTTCAAAGGCGGCTCTGGAAAAGAAGTGACCGGTTTTGTGCAAAATTCCGTGCTGTCTCAGATCAAGGATGAGAAAAAAGAGAACAAGGATGATACAGCATCCGAAAATGCCCAGGGATCAGAAGAGCCGGAGGAAGGCGAGGGACTGATCGAGGGCGAGGCGGTCCTGGAACCGTCTTCCTCGGGCGAGGACAGCATCTGGGCGCAGGCGGCGACGGAAAATCTCCAGGATGCGTCGGAGGCGGCGAACGCGATCATCGTAAATGAAGGGGAAGCGGTCAATGTCTCCGCCACGGCGAAATTAAGGCCGCTGGGGGATTTCAGGATCACGCATTACTGTGCGTGCAGCATCTGCTGCGGGCCTTATTCGGGCATGAATTCCACGGCCAGCGGCGTGCCCCCGGTGACGAACCGGACGATCGCGGTGGACCCGAAGCAGATCCCCTTCGGGTCGAAGATCGTTGTCAATGGCCAGGTATACGTGGCGGAAGACACCGGCTCGGCGATCAAAAAGAACTGCATCGATATCTATGTGGCCACACATGAAGAGGCATCTTCAAAAGGAATGTACCATACAGAAGTCTATCTTTTGGAAGAAGACGGATCCTAAGGATCCTTAAAAACGGATGCAGATGCCCTGGGCGGCTCCCGGACCATATCATTCTCATGGTCAGCGGAGGCGTTCGGGGCATTTTTACATTTGGAGGAAGGTACATATGAAATGCTATAAATGCAAAAGAACGATCGCGGACGACAGTAAGTTTTGTCCCAAGTGTGGTTCACCGCAGCAGTTTACCCAGGAGCTGATCGACAGGGCGGTCGGGGATGATCAGATGGCGATCACCCAGCTCTATGAGATGACGCGGGACAATGTTTACTATACGATCAAGACGATGATCTCAGACGAGGATCTGGTGCAGGATCTGACCCAGGATACGTTCCTGAAAGCTATGAGATATCTGGGGCAGCTCAAGGAACCGGCGGCTTTTCGGGGATGGATCAAGAAGATCGCCCGAAATATGACGATCGACGTACTGCGCAAGAGAAAGGTCATATCATTTTCACAGATGGTGTCGGCGGATTCCGATGAGATGGTGGAATTTGAGGACGACCGGATGGAAAACCTCCCGGAGGTGGTGATCGACCGGCAGGAGACGACCCGGCTGCTGGGTGAGATCCTCGATACGCTGTCGCCGGAGCAGAGGATCGTGGCGGAACTATTTTATTATGAGGGGCTTTCTGTAAAAGAGATCGCGGAGGAGCTGGCGGTCAATGAGAACACGATCAAGAGCAGGCTCAGAGCTGCCCGAAAGAAGATCGAGATAGGCGTACTGGAGCTGGAGAAAAAAGGCACGAAGCTCTACGGTCTGGCACCGATCCCATTCTTGCTGCTGCTCTTCAGGAGCCAGGATGCCTACGCGGCGGAGCTCTCGGATGGGGATATCCTGCAGGCTATGCAGGCGAAGGATGGCAGACCGCCTATGGAGCGTGTTGACAGCGGCCAGGCAGGCGGCAGGGCAGGCAAGAGAGCGGCGAGAGCGGCAAGAGCAGGCGCGGGGGCCGCCTCCAAAGGGATGACGGCCAAGATCCTGGCCGGTGTCGTGGCGGTGGCCCTCCTGGGCGGTGCGGCCGCAGGGATCCTCTCCCAAGACAGGGAGGCTGAGGCGCCTGTGCCAATGGAAGAGCCGACGGAAAACGCATCTGTCACGGCGAGGGATTTCGAAGGATATTACACCAGCCCGGACACGGATATAGCGATCACGATCAGGCCGGTCAGCAGCATACGGGCGGATGTGGTCCTGGAAGATCGTTTTGGGGAAGGCGCGGAGCCTTTCAATAGAGAAGGAACGGCGGTGATGGGCGGCGAGACGCTTGCCATGGATCTGGAGACACCGCAAGGGGATACGGTCACATTTACCCTGGCCGGCGACCGGCTGATCGTGGAGGCGCCGGAGCGCTATCAGGCGGCTGCGGATACGGTGATCAGCGGGACCTATCAGATCGGGGAAGCGGACACTGGCCGGAATGTAGATATCAGAGATTACATAGGCACATATATGAATGGCAATAACATAGGCGCGGGGAGGATCACGATCACGGAAAACGATCCCCGGTCGGTCCGTGTACGTTTAGAGGCGTTCAGGACGGCCGGGGACAGGGAGTTCTCTACGATCTTTGAAGACATCGGACGTCCCTTTGAGAACGGGATCTATATAGAGGTATCCGGACAACGGGTAGGATTTACAGAAGGGACCCGCGGTCATATCCTGGAAGTGCCGGAGCCGCTGAAACGGGAGTGGGATATCCTTGAGAGTACCTATGAAGAAGAATACGAGCGGATAGAAGAAACTCCGGAGGCAACCAGACAGGAGGCGTACCAGGCGATCATAGATGAGTATGCGGGAGCCGCGCAGATCGATCTGGGAGCGGGCGGGGACAGCTTCGAGCAGATCTACGGGGAAGAGTATCCCCACGTAAATGTGAAGGTCATGGGACATGCGGCAAGCCGGACATTCGATCTGTGCTATGTGTATTACGATGTAAATGGAGACGGCGCGGATGAATTGCTGATCGGCAGCACACAATGGACGCCGACGAGGATCATCGATCTCTATACTTTTGACGGCAGGCAGGCGGTCCGGTCAGGCGACTGCAGAGCAGCGGATCTTACGATCTACACAGACGGACGGATCTGGGAGCGGGAGGAGCTCACGGCAGGTCCGCCCGGAGAAGAGTATGGTGTAGGCGCCAATGACATCTGGAGACGGATCGCTGACGATGGATACACCATGGAGGTCGAGCAGGAGTACAACGGACATTTTGCTGACGACGGGAGCGGGGAGGTCGCTTATAGAAACGGTGTGCAGATCGCATTCGAAGAATATAGAGATATGGTCACTGATTCCTTGGCTTCAGATCAGAAGGTGGAAGACTTTGACTGGGAGATCCTGGAAGAAGGGTCTGGGAGCGGATGATCCATCTGAAAAAAAGCTGAGGGCAGGACAGACGATATGATGAGGACAGACCGGGGATCCAAAGACAGGTCCCCGGTTTTGTCATATGCGGCGGATCATTGACCGAATAGCCGTGCCGCCTGTTCCATATTTTCCACGATGGAGACGCCGAAAGGACATCTGGTCTCGCAGGCGCCGCAGGCTGTGCATTCGCTGGCGTGGTGTTCCAGGAGGCCGTAGTGTTCCCGTACGGTCTCCGGGATGCACTTCTGGGCTTTTGCCAGGTTCAGAAACTTGGTGACGGAAGCCACGTCGATCTTCTGGGGACAGGGGGCGCAGTGGCTGCAGTACATGCAGTGGCCCTTCCAGCTTATGTTCGGGAAGCCGGCAAAAGCGGGCGCATAGTCTTTTTCCTCCTCGGAGGCGTCTTCATAGGCGACGGAAGCCTCCAGCTGTTCCACGGAATGAGCGCCGGACAGGACGGTCGCCACGCCGGGGCGGGTCAGCGCGTAATGGAGACATTGGTTGACGGTCAGGGCTTTTCCCGCGGGGGAGAGGGCGGCATCCAGAAGATCCCCGCCGCCGAAGGCTTTCATGACCGTGATGCCCACGCCGAGCCGCTGGCAGGCCTCATACAGGCCCTGCCGCTCAGGATCCATGTTGACCAGAGGCCGCTGATAATTTTTCTCATCCCACAGGGCTTCCACATCTTCGCTGGCCGGCTGCAGGTCGTAGCAGGGATTGACGCTGAACATCAGGACTTCGATGCGGCCGCTCTCGATAGCTCTCAGCGCCACTTGAGGATTGTGGCTGCTCAGTCCGATGTGGCGGATGGTCCCTTTTTCTTTCAGTTCCAGGGCGTACGCCAGGACCGGGCCGTTCTCGATGGCTTCCCAGTCTTTCATGGAATCTACATAGTGGATCATGCCCACGTCTATATAGTCGGTCTTGAGACGGGAGAGCATGTCTTCCATGCCCTTTTTCACCTCGTCGATCTTGCGGGTGCGCATGTACTGGCCGTTCTTCCAGACAGAGCAGAGGTGAGACTGGAGGATGAACCTCTCGCGCCTTTCGGCGAGCGCGTCGCCCACACTGGAGCGCACGTCCGGATCGGAGGTATATAAGTCGATGTAGTTGATGCCGTATCTGTCCGCGGCGTCTATGAGGGTTTTGGCGGCGCGGCACTGGTCTTCGGCAAGGCCCTCGCAGCCCAGTCCGATCTCGCTGACTTTGAGCCCGGTGTTTCCCAGATCACGATATTTCATGTTTTAAGATCCTCCTGTTGATATTTTTTCTATTATAACATAGTTGGGGTCTTCATGCGATCGCGGATTGACAAAAGATATGGATGCAAATAGAATGGAGGGTATCAAGGAGGAAATGAGTAGAAATGGGAGAAAAAAATGGAAATTCATTTTTGGAGGGGCCTGTCTTCGGGTCCCTGATCCGGTTTGCGGTGCCGGTGCTGGGGGCTTTGGTCCTCCAGGCGGCGTATGGGGCCGTGGACTTATTGGTAGTGGGGCAGTTCGGCGATGCCTCGAGTATCTCCGCGGTGGGGACGGGGAGTTCTTTTATGGCGATGGTGACTTTTGTCATCGTCAGCCTGGCCATGGGCGCGACGGTGACGATCGGGCAGCATATCGGTGAAAAGAAACCGAGGGAGGCGGGGGATACGGTGGGGACCACGATCGTTCTGTTCGCGCTCTTAGGCATCGCGCTCACGGTCTTATTGGAGATCTTTGTGGGCGGGGTGGTGGAGATCCTGCAGGTCCCGGAGGAGTCCGTGGCAAAGACGATCCTCTATATCAGGATCTGTTCCGGCGGGATCCTGGTCATCATCGCTTATAACGTGATCAGCGGGATCCTGCGCGGTGTGGGCAATGCGAACCTTCCGTTCATCTTCGTGGGGATCGCATGCGTGGCCAATATCCTGGGGGACCTGCTCCTGGTGGGCGTCTTCCATCTGGATGTGGCGGGCGCGGCCATCGCCACAGTGGGCGCGCAGCTCGTGTCGGTGCTCTGCTCACTGTGGGTGCTGCGGCGGACCAGCCTCCCCGTCTCCTTTTCCATGGAGCAGTGCAGGATCTACAAGAGGGAGCTTAAGAAACTCCTCCATGTGGGCGTGCCCATCGCTCTGCAGGAAGCGATGGTGCAGATCTCTTTTCTGGTGGTCAATTCGATCATCAACCGTATGGGGCTGATGCCGTCGGCAGGGTACGGCGTGGCCCAGAAGCTGGTGTCCTTCATCATGCTGGTGCCGTCCTCTGTGATGCAGAGTGTCTCGGCCTTTGTCGCGCAGAATATCGGCGCCGGGAAGACGCGCCGGGCCATGAAGGGATTCGTCACGGCGATGGTGACCGGGATCGCGGTGGGTGTCGTGATGTTCAGTATCGGCTTTTTTGGCGGCGCGCAGCTCTCCGCATTGTTTACGAAGGATGGGGGAGTCATCGCCGAGAGCGCCGCTTACCTGCGGGGATTTTCAGCGGACTGTATCCTGACCTGCATCCTGTTTTCCAGCATCGGGTATTTCAATGGCTGCGGGAAGAGCATCCCGGTGATGGTGCAGGGGATCACATCGGCTTTCTGCATCCGTATCCCGGTCTCGATCTTCATGGCGGGGCTTCCGGATACGTCCCTGACATTGGTGGGGCTGGCGACTCCGATCACCACCGTCTATGGGATCTTCTTTTTTGCGGCCTGTTTTGCGTGGATCCGATGCGGGAAAAAAATAGATCCATAGGGCTTTCTGGACTGTTAAATTGACAGTTTTTTGTGTATAATACAGATATATGTATAAAATTTTGGGATCTTACACACAAAGGGAGGATTTATCTTATGAAGCTGACTTTTATCGGGGCTACTCATGAAGTGACGGGGAGCTGTTCCCTGGTAGAGACAGAACACTGCAAGTTCCTGGTGGACTGCGGGATGGAGCAGGGACCAGATATCTACGAAAACGTAAAGCTGCCGGTCAGCCCGGGGGAGATCGACTTCGTGCTCCTCACCCACGCCCACATCGACCATTCCGGAAATCTGCCGGCCATCTATGCCAAAGGTTTCAGGGGAAATGTCTACGCCACGGAAGCCACATGCGACCTGTGCGACATCATGCTCCGCGACAGCGCCCATATCCAGATGTTTGAGGCGGAATGGAGGAACCGGAAGGGGAAGAGGGCTGGAAAGGATGCGTTCGTGCCGGCGTATACCATGAATGACGCCCTGGGCGTGCTGAAAGATTTCGTGGGATGCGACTATGATCAGATCATACATCTCTCGCCGGATATCCAGGTGCGCTTCGTGGATGCGGGCCATCTTCTGGGTTCATCCAGCATCGAGATCTGGATCACGGAGGAGAAGGACGGAAAGACCCAGACCGAGAAGCTGGTCTTCTCCGGCGACATCGGCAATCTGCAGCAGCCGCTGATCAAAGACCCCACATATGTGGAGGAGGCCGACTATGTGGTCATGGAGTCCACCTACGGGGAGCGCAGTCACGGGGAACGGATCGATTATGTGCGGGCGCTGGCGGACGTGATCCAGTCCACCTTTGATCGGGGCGGAAATGTGGTGATCCCCTCCTTTGCCGTGGGGCGCACACAGGAGATGTTGTATTTCATCCGCCAGATAAAAGAAGAAGGGCTCGTCCGCGGCCATGACGGTTTCCCGGTCTATGTGGACAGTCCGCTGGCCATAGAAGCTACCAGTATCTTTGGGGAACATCGGTCGGATTGTTATGATGAAGACGCACAGGCGCTGATCAGTCGGGGTGTGAACCCGATCAGCTTTGACGGGCTGAAGACCTCGGTCACGGCGGACGACTCCCGGGCGATCAACTTTGTAGAGACGCCGAAGGTGATCATCTCCGCCAGCGGCATGTGCGATGCCGGGCGGATCAAACATCATCTGAAACACAATCTGTGGCGGCAGGAGTCCACGATCCTCTTCGTGGGCTACCAGGCGGTGGGGACTCTTGGGCGCGCGCTGGTGGAAGGCGCCTCCACGGTGAAACTCTTTGGTGAGGAGATCCATGTCCAGGCGCGGATACAGGTGCTGGCTGGGGTCAGCGGCCATGCGGACCGGGAGGGACTGCTCCGTTGGGCCGGGTCTTTTGCCCAGTCAAGACCGAAGAGAGTCTTCGTGATCCACGGGGACGACCAGGTGACGGAGGCTTTTGCCAAACGCCTGGAGACAGAGTTCGGGTATCGGACGATGGCGCCTTTTAGCGGCACGGTCTATGACCTGGCGGCGGACCAGTGCATCTATGAAGCCGCGGGCGTCCCGTCGCCGAAGCCGAGAGCGGCCACGCCGTCCGCCAAGAAGGTCAGCGTGGTCTATGCGAGACTCCTCTCCATGGGCCAGCGGCTGCTGACCGTGATCCAGAAGAATGAGGGGGGAGCGAATAAGGATCTGAAGAAATTTGCCAACGAGATCCAGAAACTGTGCGATAAATGGGACCGCTGATCACAGAATGATCATAAAGAGATCACAGAGCGGCCTTCAATGCCCTGGCCAGCTGGTCGGGGCAGGAAGTGCCGCGGCCGCTGCAGTCGGTGCCCTCTAACTTGGCGATCACCTCACGGGCATCCATGCCCTCCACCAGCTTTGCGATGCCCTGGGTGTTGCCATGGCAGCCGCCGATGAATGTGACGTGATGGACTTTTCCGTCCGTGATCTCGAATTGGATCGCCTGTGAACAGGTGCCGCTCGTGGTATAAGTATTCATTGGTCTTGTCCTCCTTCATGGTGATGTCGCCGCAAGGCGGCATGTCCGTTTATATGGGATCATTATAGCGGACTTTCAGGAAAGATGCAAGGGGCGGCGGCCTAAAAATGGATAAAAATAGTACAAATTCAGTTGATTTTACACACGGATCGCATTATAATCAAGATAAGACTAAAAGGAGGAGGGTAAGGCAGTGAAGAGTTATTACGAGATATTAGGGGTAAAGGAAGATGCCACCCAGGAGGAGATAAAGAGCGCATACAGGAAGCTGGCGAAGAGATACCATCCGGATTCCCAGGACGATGACCCGGCGGCCAAGGCCAGATTCCAGGAGATATCCGAAGCCTACGCTGCCTTATCAGACCCGGAGCTGCGCCGGAAATACGATTATATGGGGCACGAGGCGTACCAGAGGAGCAACAACCATACCACGGATCCCGAGCCGGAGGACGGACACTGCGGGGCCTGCGACCTGGGCCGCAAAAAAGAGGAGGAGGGGCCGCCGCCGAAGAGCATACGGATGGCCGTCCACTTGACTCTGGAAGAGACGCTGCGGGAAGTGGTCAAACCCGTGTCTTTTTCCACCAGGGAAAAATGCCCCCGCTGTCAGGGGGACGATGCGGATATCGAGTTCGTGGAGTGTCCGGTGTGCGAGGGAAAAGGGCGGCGCGTGCAGTTTGAATCCAGTTGGGGCTACAAGACGCGCCGGGAGGTCTTCTGCAACACATGCCGGGGAAAAGGGAAGATCCCCAAGGAGGTCTGTCCGGAATGCCATGGGCTGGGATACCAGGAGAAGAAATGGGAGTTTGAGGTGAGAGTGCCTGCGGGCTCTTATGACCGGCAGTATTTTTTCCTGGAGGATATCGCCTGCTGTGAAAAAGAAGAGATCGATCGGATCGCCTGCGAGGATAAAAATCTGATCGTGGTCGTCCTGCTGGACGAGCATCCCCGGTTCCAACGGAAAGGCTACCATCTGTATACGACGACCGAAGTGGATTATACGACGCTGGTCCTGGGCGGACGGGTCAGACTCCCCACGATCGAGGGGGATGTCTGGTATACCATACCGGAGGGTACGCAGATGAACGAGCGGATCCGGCTGGTCAATAGAGGGCTGGTCCGACCGAAGAAGATGGGCGGGCGCGGGGATCAGTACGTTGCCCTGAATATGAAGATCCCCAAAGATCTGACAGAGCGTCAGAAACAGGCGTTAAGGGCGTTCCGCCAGACACTCCTGGAGGAATGAGCGGTAGGCTGCCTGGCAGGAGGCGGTGACGGAACCAGGGGAAAGACTTAAGGGGAACATTTTTTCATCCAGGGCGGTCACGGGCATGATCCCCATCAGTGAATTTGTGACAAAGCATTCATCCATGAGCGGCACGTCTTTCCTTTTCAGCGGTTGTTCCGTTACGGGAAGATACGTCAGTATGAAGCGGCGCATGATCCCGGGGAGAAGTCCGCAGGAGAGGGGCGGCGTGAAGAGCTTCCCGCCATTGACGAAAAAGATGTTGGTGGTGGTGCCCTCACAGATCTCGCCGCGGCTGTTGCAGAAGATCAGCTCGTCGGCGCCGAGGGCTTTGGCCCG
>CAJTYN010000010.1:13261-34047 GCA_910584115.1 uncultured Lachnospiraceae bacterium | reverse complement strand
ACCAAAAGCGCCGGGGGATTGCGGATTTCCCCCGGACCCCTTGAAACGCTTTTTTGATGGGATGTCATTCTGTTCCCTGACATGTTTTTTTACGAAGTCAGTAAGCAACGTTTACTTTAAAAACGCGAAGGGTTCTTTGTCGTGTAGGAAATGCATCAGCATGTATGCGCACATGATGGCTACCCGTTCTTCTTTTAGTATCCGTTCTACTTCCTGGCGGTCGGCCAGGATGATCTCGATCTCCTCGCTGTCCTCCTGGCCCGTCTCCGTGACCTTGCCCGACGCGTACCCGTAGACCGTGGCGCAGGACTCGTCCGTCATCCCGATCGTGGTGAACGCGGGCTTTTCATACATGGGATCTACCTGGAGCAGCTCCAGGTCCAGCCCCGTCTCTTCCTTCAGTTCCCGGACGCCGGCCACATGGGGATCCTCTCCAGGTTCCACCAGCCCCGCCGGAAATTCATAGATATATCCGCCGATGGAATAGCGGTACTGCCGTATGAGGACGACCCTGTCCCGCTCCTCACCGTAAACGCTGTAGATGACCACGCCGTCCGGGGTATCTTTTCCCGTCGCCAGCTTTAAGTCCTCCGCCCTCTCCGCCCGGGAGGCCACGTAATAATCTCCCTTTTTGCCTTTTTTATCCGTAATCTTGAGTTCATATAGATTCAGATACGGCTTTTGGGTGAGCTGCACCACCTGATCGATCTTTCCCATGATCATATCCTCCCCTGCATGACTAAGACTAAGAGTATACAAGTCGCGAGTACGAACACGGACATGAGGCACACGCCCCACTTAAATCCGCCTCTGACGGCCGCCGGGTTCCCGTCCTGGGATGCCGAAGGCGCTAAAAGGCCCGCCTTTCTGAGCGCCGTGACCACCGGCTTATAGACCAGCATCGTGACCGCGCCGTTTAAGCCCGCTTTCAAGAGATTGAACGGGAGGAAGACTGGCAGCAGCATGGCCGCCACGGCTTCCCTGGGATACCCCATATAAAGGGGCGTGACCAGATAATTCCACAAGAGCATCACCACTGTCATGAGCACGCCGCCCGTCACCAGGCCGATCACGGCCCCCTTGACCGTGTGGAGCCTCTTATAGATAAAAGCCGCCGTGCAGACGTACGCACAGGTGGACAATATGTTCATGACCAGTCCGATCACGCCCGTATCGCTGACCGTGAACATCTCCACCAATGAGACGACCACGGAGATCAGCGCCGCGGACAGCGGGCCAAAGATAAATCCGGCCACCGTGATGGCCACATCTTTTGGGTCGTATTTCAAGAACATGACCACGGGGATCCTGCCCACCACCATGAGGAGGTAGGCGACTGCGCAGAACATCCCCATCTGGACCAGTTTTTTTACCCGGTCCCCGCTGGCCGGCGCATTTTTCTTCAATGTTTCTCCACTCATCTTTCTCTTCCCTTTCCTGTGATGAGACTCATACCCACTGTCTTAGATCATACCACAATCCGACGGAAGATATAGCCCTCATTCGATCATCTTCCAGCATGGATCGGAAAATGCTCTCCAGTTCTATGATCTTCTCGTTATCAGGTGTGATCTTCAGCGCCTCTCTGAGCACGCTCAACGCCAGCCTGATAAATCCCTGAGATCGTCTGTTGGTCACAGCTTACTTCCTATGATCCTATTTTATCATCCCCATATAGACTTTTCAAGCTGCATCTTGATCTGGCTGTCTGTCATGCCACGATCTTCAGCAGCTATCTTCACAAAACAGTTTATTTTCACGAGGTAAAATGTTATAATAAGACGATATAACACTTTTTTCCAGATATCAACAGTGAAGACCGCTCGCGTCTCATCATCTGGATATCTTAAGGAGGGATCAAAATGTCCGAACAACGATCTAATCAAAAGAAACTCTCGACACTGGGCATCGCCGCCATCCTGCTCATGAGCAGCCTGACTGTCATGGTGGGGACGGCCGTCACCCCCGCGGTGGCAGATCTGGGCCGTGTCTACGGCCTGGGGAATTACGCGTCCTGGCTGATCACCACCCCGGCCCTGGGTGTCGTGATCACCACGGTCTTATTTGGGCGCGTGATCGACAGAAAAGGCCCTTACTGGGTGGCGTTCGCGGGCCTGCTCTGTTACGGCGCTTTTGGGGTGGCCGGGGCCTATATGCCGGGCGTGGCCGCGCTTTTGATCGACCGGGTGTTGCTGGGGGCCGCCACGGCCGCGATCATGAATGCCAGCGTGACCTTCATCTCGGCATTTTTCCAGGGGGAAGCGCAGCTCAAGATCCTGGCACTGCAGAGCATGGCCATGGAATGCGGCGGCGTGATCTACTTGAGTGTCAGCGGGATGCTGGCTGACATCTCCTGGCGCTGTCCTTTCTATATCTATGGCCTGGGTTTTTTGGCTTTTCTCGGTCTGGCCCTGTTTATCCCCAGGGTGCCCGCCACCGCCCAGGAGAGCGGTCCGCAGACGGGCGGCACATCCGAGACGCCACAGGGCGTGCCCGTCCCGCTGGTGCTCCTGATCGCTTTTCTGGGGATGCTGATGTTCTTTACCGCTATGGTGGCGCTGCCCCTTTACCTGCAGAACCAGCTGGGACGCTCCCCCTCGTTCACCGGTTATTATCTGGCCTCCATCGATGTCGTCTCGGTCCTGGCCGCCGGGTTTTCCCCAAACATCGTCAGACGTGTGCAGGAAAAAGGCTGCCTGACGATCGCCTTTGCCAGTTACGGGACAGCGTTCCTCCTGTATTTCTTTTTGGGGAGCACACCGCTGATCTGGGCCGCCGCGTGTTTCGTAGGGATCGGATTCGGGCTCTCCACGCCGCTCTACAATAACCTGATCGTAAATAAGAGCACTCCGTCCAACAAAGGACTCAATATCAGTTTCTGTACGATGGCCATGTTCGCGGGACAGTTTCTGTCCGCCCTGCTGATCTCCGTCACCTCGGCGGAAAACCTGTTCCTGATCGCATCCCTGACCGGGTTCGTGATCATGGCGTGCATCCTGCCTGTGGCCAAGAGATACAAACGCTGAAGATCTCTAGAAGGTGTCTGAAGCCCCTCTGAGTTCTGTAAACAGCTTAGATCCGCGATCCCCCGGCCCCCTTAAAACGCTGTCTTTGAACGGCAGGCATTCTATTATCTGTAGATTTATGGTGATCGAAGAGTATTTTAGGTTTTTAAACGCGCTCTAAAAGAGCTTCAGGAGTTTCTTGATCTCTGGGATCGACCTTCCCTCCTGGCGCAGTTTTTTTATGCGCTGGACCCGCTCCACGCTCTCTTTTCGTCTGTATTGCCGCGTCAGATTCTCGCCTGCCTGCCGGAAATCGAGCATCCCCTCTTCTGTATAATGTTTCAGCGTGCTGTAGCGGACATCCGTCAGCCTGGCCAGTTCACCGATGGTCACATATTCCGCTGTCTCTATGACCTCCGAACTCCTCCGTCTGGACATATCCCACCGCCTTTTACACAGAAGCCGAGGAGGCTGCCGCGGCACTGGCCACGACCATGATGTTCTCCACATACGCGACCATCTCTCTGACTATCCTGCCGTTGGGCTGATCCATGATCGTCTTCAGCTTTTTCCTGATCTCTTTTTGCTCATATTGGGAAAAATAGGGCTTGAGGTTTTTTCCTTTTTCCAGCAGGATGACCAGGGCGGCCGTCTCATCCGTCACTTCCGCGTCCTCCAAAAGCTCCGCCCGCATCCCTTCCACCACAGAGCGGACCGTCTGCGGGGCGGGTATGTATCTCTTCCTGTTCCCGATCAGCCCCGGCCTGCCCGCCTGTGCCAGGCTCATAGCGATCAGTGAATCGCCCACAGCGTTCACCAGCTCATTGATGTGTTTATCCGTAAAAGAAATGAGATAGCTCTCGACGATCTTCTGGAGCTTGACCGGCGCTCTCTCGGCGATGAAACGATACAGCGGCTCCAGATACTGACAATGGGCGGGGAGTCCGGCCGTCACGCACACCTTTTTTCCATCCATGGCGATACAGCCCTCTGACTGCAGCTCCAGGATGCCCGCCGCCACAAAGCAGACCATCTTCTCCGTGCTGTATCCTGGGATCTTTCCTTTTTCATCGACCGAACAGACCATATATTCCTGTATGATAGACAGATCTTTCATCTGGTGCCCTCCTGACTTTTTTTATGTTTTCACTTATTACTTATCACTTACTATTTACGATATGAGCATACCATATCCCGGCAGATCTGTCAACATGAAAAAAGTCCCCCGAAATGCACCGTACTGTGCAGATCGGGGGACCTGTGATCAGGCTTACATGGTAAATAATCCTTTTACTGTGGGGTAGATCTTCCTGAATCTCTGATACCGCTCCTCGTATTTTTCCACCAGTTCCGGTTCCGGCTCCACGGTATCCACCACTTTCACGATCTTCGACGCGATCGTCTCCACGTCCGGATACGCCCCGCAGCCCACAGCGGCCAGCATTGCGCCTCCTAGGGCGGGTCCTTCCTCGCTCTCGATCACATCCACTTTCATATCCATGATGTTGGCGATCATCCGTTTCCACAGAGGGCTCTTGGCGCCGCCGCCGCAGATCTTCGTCCTCTCGATCTGGATCCCGAGGCTCCTGGCCACTTCCAGGGAATCCCGCAGGCCGAAGGAGACGCCTTCCAGGACCGCCTGTGTCATGTCCTCCCTGGTGGTGTCCATGGTCATGCCGATGAACATAGCCCGGGCATCGGGGTTGTTGTGGGGTGAGCGCTCGCCCATCAGATACGGCAGGTAGAACACCTGGTTCTCGCCCAGCTTCGTGATGCCTTTCTGCTCCGCCGCAAAATCCGTGGCCCGCAGGATGTCCTCGTTCCACCATTTGTTGCAGGAGGCCGCGCTGAGCATACAGCCCATCAGATGGTAGTTCCCGTCCGCATGGGCGAAGGAATGCAGCGCGTTGTTCTCGTCCACGCCGAAATTCTCACTGGAAATGAAGATCGTGCCGGATGTACCCAGGGAGATGTTGCACCGGCCCTCTCCCACGGTCCCGGTCCCCACGGCGGCAGCCGCGTTGTCACCGGCGCCGGCGATCACTCTCACTTCCCGGCTCAATCCCAGCTGCTGTGCGATGTCCGGACGCAGTGTACCCACCACTTCGTAGCTCTCATAGAGTTTCGGGAGCTGCGCTTCCGTGATCCCACAGATCTGGATCATCTCCTGGGACCAGCAGCGGTCTTTCACATTCATCAAGAGCATCCCCGAGGCGTCGGACACATCCGTGCAGAAGCTCCCGGAGAGCATATAAGCCAGGTAATCCTTGGGCAGCATGATCTTGGCAATCTTTTTATAATTCTCCGGTTCGTTCTCTCTCATCCAGAGGATCTTGGGCGCCGTAAATCCTGCAAAGGCGATGTTCGCCGTGTACGCGGAGAGTTTCTCTTTTCCGATCACCTGGTTGAGATAGTCTGTCTGTTTTCCCGTGCGTCCGTCGTTCCAGAGGATCGCGGGGCGGATCACCTCATCTTTTTCGTCCAGGGCCACCAGGCCGTGCATCTGTCCGCCGAAGCTGATCCCGGCCACCTGGCTCCTGTCATGATCCGCCACTAAGTCCCGGATCCCCGCCATCGTCCCCTCGTACCAGTCTTTCGGATCCTGTTCCGACCAGCCCGGCTTTGGAAAATATAATGGATATTCTTTTGAAACGATCTTCAAGATCTTCCCTTCCTGATCCATCAGCAGCAATTTGACCGCCGATGTGCCAAGGTCTACGCCTATATAATACATATGCATCTCCTTTCTGCCTCATTAAAGGCGCTCCGCTCGGAAGCGCGGAACGAGATCGATACCCCGCAGCAAGCTGACGGGGCATCGAAGTCCGATGATCATCTGACTCTGATCACGGCTTTGACCAGATCTGTCTTGTTATTTATAGCTTCTTCAAAGGCTTCCTGGATGTGCTCCAGGTCAAATTCGTGGGTGACGATGCTCTTCACATCGATGGCCCCGCTGGCCACGGCCGCGATCGCTTTCGGATAGATGTTCCTGTAGCGGAATACGGACTTGATCGTGGCTTCTTTGTCCATGATCTGTGCGAAATTATAGGAGATCTCCTCCTGGGCGGCGATGCCCACCAGCACGATCGTGCCGCCTTTGCACACGAGGAAGGGCGTCTGGGCGATGGTCACCGGAGAGCCGGCTGTCTCGAATACGATATCGGCGCCTCTTCCGCCTGTGAGCCGCGCCACTTCTTCTTTTACGTCCACTTCCTTGCTGTTGATCACATGAGCCGCGCCCAGTTCTTTTGCCTTTTTGAGTTTCGCATCCACCACATCGGCCAGGATGATCTGTCCCGCGCCGTGGGCTTTACAGGAGAGCAGTGTCACAAGGCCGATGCAGCCGCCCCCTAAGATCACGACGGTATCGCCTACCTGCACGTCCCCCTGATTAGCCGCATGGAACCCTACGGACAGAGGCTCGATCAGGGCGCCTTCCTTCGTGGACACGTTCTCTGGGAGCTTGAAGCACATATTCTCCGGGAATGCGATATATTCTTCGTAGCACCCTTCCACCGGCGGCGTCGCGAGAAAGACCACGTCCGGGCAGAGATTGTATTTTCCAGCTTTGCAGAATTCGCATGTGCCGCAGGTGATGCCCGGTTCCAGCGCAACCCGGTCGCCCGGCTTTAAGCTGGTCACTCCCTCTGCCACTTCCACAACGGTCCCGGCGCACTCATGTCCCAGCATATAGTCTTTTTCCAGGTCTACTTCGTAGGAACCGCATCTTCCGGAGTGGTAGTAGTGGACGTCCGAACCGCAGATCCCCACGTACTCCAACTGCACCAATACTTCTCCGGCTTTGATCTTAGGTATATCGATCTCTTTTATCACCATCTTATCTGTGCCCTGCATGAAGGCGCCTTTTTGCTTGCTCATCTTTTTTGCACTCCTTTTTGAATACGCTGTCTTTTTATTATTCTGCCAGTTCTCCGCCTTCTGAGATCTCACCGTTGTCCACATAGAGCTGGATGTATTCTTCTACGTTGTCCGCGTTGATCTCCGGCGCTTCTACGAAGTCATTGACTTCTGTCACTTCCATCTCGCCCTTGAGCACTTTGTCCGCATATTCCATGTTCAGCTTCGCGATATCGGCGGCTGACTGCAGCGCTGTACAGGTGAGGAGTCCCTCCTGGATCAGCAGGCAGCCCTGGGCTGTGCCGTCTACGCCGTATGCCAGGAAATCAGCTTTGCCGTCTTTGACATAATTTTTGTCGTTGCGGATCGCCTCGATCGCGCCTGCCGCCATGTTGTCGTTCATGGAGATGATCGCGTCGATGTGTGTCCCGGACTGTACCCAGTTCTCCATCAGTGTGAGGGCTTCGTCGCTGTTCCAGTTTGCATAATCTTCATAGAGGAGGTTCACGTCCGGGCGCTCGTCAAAGAAATACGTATCCCATGCTTCTCTCCTCTTCTCTGCGTGATAGTTGCCGGACGGTCCGCGCAGTACGACTACGTTCGCGTTCTCAGGAACTTCTTCCACAGCGCGTTTCGCGCCTACAGCCGCCTGTTCCACCGGATCCGCATCCACGGTGCCTGTGCCTTCCATCACGTCGTTGTTGTCGCTGCCGTCCAAGTCACCCTGATGGGTGGTCGGATTCGTCGTGATCACGGGGATCCCTGCGTCCACCAGTTTCTTTACATAGGGAGCCTGTGCCGCGTTGTTGTTGGACTGGACGATCACCAGGTCATAACCTTTTGTGATACAGTCTTCCAGACGGCCGTTCTCCGTGTTGTCATCTGCCTCGCCGCTGACGCAGAGCAGATCGAAATCATAGTTTTCTGCCTGTTTCTGCATTTCCGATGTGAGCCAGGCCGCGAATGTATCCGCGCTGGCACGGGCTACGAAGCATACTTTCTTCTTCCCGTCTGATGAGTCGGAAGCCGCTTTGTCCCCAGAACCGCCGCTGCTGTCAGAGCCGCCGCCGTTTCCGCCGCATCCCGCGATCATGGACGCCATCATCACTGTGCCGAGAGCTGCCGCAAAGATCCGTTTCATTTTTTTCATCTTCATTTTCATTTCCTCCTTTTTTTGAAGACTCCTAAGTTTATGAAAAACTCTATCTGATCACACGTGCTTGCGCTGTGTGGGATCATTTTGCCTTTTCTTCCGCGTTTTCTTTTACCAGGATCACTTTCTGTGATTTCTTGGATTTGCTCACCACGTCAAATGCCACTGCCAGGACGATGATCGCGCCTTCGATCACCTGCTGGATATAAGCGTTCACGCCCAGGAGATTCATGACGTTCTCCAGGAAACCGATGATGAACGCACCGGCGATGGTCCCGCTCACGGTCCCGATGCCGCCTGTAAAGGATGTACCGCCCACGATCGCCGCCGTAAGGCCCGTCATCTCCAGACCTACCGCACCGTTCGGAAGGCCGGCGTTGTTCCTTGCCATGAAGATCATGCCCGCCAGGCCGATCAGAAGGCCGTTGACGATATAGGACTTGTAGATGCTCTTCTTCGCGTTGATACCGCTGGCCTCTGCCGCGCTCCTGCTGCCGCCGATGGCGTATAATCCGCGTCCGTATCTCGTGTTATTGACCAGATACCAGATCACGATGGTCACCAGCACCACCAGGAGGACCGGGATGGGCACGGGTCCGATGGAACCCTGTCCGATCTCCACGAAACCGCCCAGCTGCAGGATGTTCTGACCGCCTGTGTAATACAGGACCAGACCCCTTGCCACCTGCTGCATACCCAGGGTGGCGATGAACGCCGGCACGTTGAAGTTCGCCACAAAGAGCGCGTTGACCAGGTTGCAGATCACGGCTACCACCAAAGCGACTGCCAGGGCCGCGATCATGGAGCCAGTGCTCTTATATGTAGCCACGGAGAGCACACCCGCCAGAGCCAGGACCGAACCTACCGAGAGATCTAAGAATCCGCTGACGATCAAGATCATCTCGCCGTACGCCACTAAGATCCCCACGCAGAGCTGGCGGGTGACGTTTACCAGGTTACTGCTCTGTAAAAAATACGGGCTGATGATGCTGCAGCCGATGAACAGAACGATGAGCACGATGAATATGCTGAATTTCTGCAGATAATACGATGTTTTTCCTCCCATGACCTTTTTCCTCCCTATCCTTGGTCTGCAACGCCTGTTGCATATCTCATGATCGTCTCCTGTGAAAATTCTTCTTTTGTGATGCAGCCTGCGATGCGTCCCTGACACATGACATAGATCCTGTCGCACATGCCGATCAGCTCTGGCAGCTCCGAAGAGACCATGATCACTGATTTATCCTCTTTCACGATGTCTGTGATCAGCTTGTAGATCTCGTATTTGGCGCCCACGTCGATACCCCTGGTGGGCTCGTCTAAGATCATGATCTCCGGATCGCAGAGCATCCACCTGGCGAGGAGGACTTTCTGCTGGTTGCCGCCGGAGAGCTTGGATATCTCTGTGTCCATGGACGGCGCTTTCACGTTCATCTTCCCGAACATCTCTTTTACTTCTTTTTTCTCTTTGGCTTTATGCGTATATCCGCCGTAGATGTACCGGCCCAGGGATGCCAGCGACGCGTTCTCCTGGATGCTCCGCACCGGGACGATCCCGTCGTCGCGGCGGCTCTCGGAGAGCATCACCAGACGGTTTTTGATCCCGTCCCCGGCGCTCTTGATCTCTACCGGCTTTCCGTGGATCTTCACCGTACCCGTCTTGTGGGGATCCAGGCCGAACACCGTGCGCATCACTTCTGTACGCCCTGCGCCCACCAATCCGGCAAATCCCACGATCTCGCCTTTCCTGGCGTAAAAGCTCACATCCTCGAACAGGCCGTCCTGGCTGAAATCCTCCACTTCCAGGACTTTTTCACCGATGGGCACCTCCTCTTTCGGGTAGACATTGGATAATTTACGCCCCACCATCTTCGCAATCACCGTGTCCAGATCCAGGTCTTCCGCCCGATCCGTGGAGACCACCGTCCCGTCCCGGAGCACCGTGATATCGTCCGCGATCTGGAACACCTCGTCCATCTTGTGGGATATGTAGACGATCGCCACTCCTTTTGCCTTCAGTTCCGCGATCTTGGCAAAGAGCTGTTTCACTTCACGCTCTGTGATGGAGGAGGTCGGCTCGTCCATGATCACGATCTGCGCGTTGTTCGTCACCGCCTTGATGATCTCCAGCATCTGGATATCCGAGACTGTCAGCGTCTTCAGTTTCTGCGTCGGCTCATAGGGGAGGTTCTCTTCCTCCAGGAACTTGATCGTCTCCCGCCGCACTTTCTTCCAGTCGATCTTCCCGAATCTATTTACGGGAAGCCTGCCCAGGAACAGGTTCTCCTCCACAGACAGCTCCGGGACATAATTCAGTTCCTGCGCGATCATGGAGATCCCATACTCCCGCGCCTGTATGGGATTGCGGATATCCACCGGCTCATCGTCGATATAGATCTGACCTTTATCCGCCTTGTAAAGACCCATGATGATCTTCATCAGGGTCGATTTTCCCGCGCCGTTCTCGCCGCACAATGCATGTACGGTGCCTTTGCGCACGGAAAATTCGATGTTGCTCAGGGCTTTCACGCCGGGGAAGGATTTTTCCACACCTGAAACCCGCATCTTAACGTCGCCCATCTTCACACTCCGTCCTTTCCTTCTTTTTCATAGTATTCTCTTTGATCTTCATGATCAGTCTATCATCCGGAGGGACTTTTGTCAATATTTTTATTTATTACTGTATGATCCACCAATTCTACCTCTTGTTTTTTGGTTGTATTGTCTATACAAAACTCCATTTCTTCCTGTTTTATAGAGTTTTGCCCTGATAACTTTTGTAAAATGATTTATTTAAGTTCTGCATCTGTAATTATGCTGGCTATTTTTCGCAAAATTTGTTACAATGGATGAAAAAAGCGGAGGCGATGACCATGCACGACGAAAATACGAAAGCACGAAACCTTGGGGACATTTACCGGACGATCTATCACAAAGGCTCTTGTTCCCGGCAGAGCATCGCCGAATATCTGGGCCTGAGCCTGCCCACCGTCACCAACAACCTGAACCGTCTAAAAGAGGACGGCCTGGTCTACAACAGCGGATTCTTTGAGTCCACCGGCGGGCGCAAAGCGAACATGCTGCGCTGCACCCCCAACGCCCGCTACGCCGCCGGGATCGATATCACCCGCAACCACCTCTCCATAGCCATCATCAACCTGGACAGTACGATCATCGCCAGCAAACGGATCCGCATACCTTTTGAGGATACGGACGCCTACTATCAGTTTGCCGCCGAGGAGATGGAGGCGATCATCCGTACCAACGATATCCCCAAGGACAGACTGCTGGGGACCGGGATCTCCCTGCCCGTCATCGTGGGGCCGGACCAGAAGAGCATCACCTATGCCGCCGTGATCCGAGTCTCCGAAGGGATCTACCCCCGGATGGAGAGACATATCCCTTCCCCGTTCCTCCTGTTCAACGACGCCAATTCCGGCGGACTGGCGGAGGCCTGGATCTCCCCGTCCCAGAGGGGGGAAGTCTACCTGTCCCTGAGCAACAGCGTGGGCGGCGCCACCATCAACGGAAAGGACATCTCCATGGGAAATAACTGCCGCGCTTCCGAGTTCGGGCATATGACCATCATCCCCAACGGGCGGAAATGCTACTGCGGCCAGCACGGCTGCCTCAATACCTACTGCTCGGCCAATCTGCTGGCAAATATGACAAATGGGGATCTGAAGAGATTTTTTGACGAGCTGGGAGAGAATAAAGGCTTCCAGCAGCTTTTTGATGAGTATCTGGACCATCTGGCCCTCGGTGTGAACAACCTTCGGATGTGCTTTGACTGTGATGTGATCTTAGGCGGGAATGTGGGGGCCTATATGACCGACTATATCGACGTGCTGCGAGAAAAAGCCGTCGCCCTGAACCCTTACGAACAGGACGCCGACTACATACGGGTGTGCCATTATAAGACAGAGGCCGCGGCCGCCGGTGCGGCGCTCTATTTTGTCAATCAGTTTGTCTTAGACATGTAAGATCTCCCGGTAGACACGCAGCACATTCTCCCGGCAGATCTTATCGATCTGTCTGGGGGAAGATCCTTCCTGCTCCAATCGCCTGATCAGCTTTTCCACATCCGCCGCCGTCTGCAGGTCTTGACCGCTCTCGATCCCGTCGAAGTCGCTGCCCAGGCCGCAGCAGTCTTCCCCGCCCACATTTATGATGTGACGGATATGGCGGACGACGGCATCCAGGAGCATGCCGGGCTGTCTCTCGTCTCCTGCGCACAGGAAATCTTCACAGAAGTTGACCCCCATCACGCCGCCCTTGTCCGCCAGGGCGCGGATCATCTCGTCGGTCAGGTTCCTGCACACGCCGCAGACCGCTTGGGCATTGGAATGGCTGGCTACAAACGGCTGCCGCATGTGATGGACCACATCCCAGAATCCCCCGTCTGATAAATGGGACACATCCACGATCATCCCCAGCCGCTGCGCCTCCCGGAGGACTTCCAGCCCAAACTCTGTCAGACCCTCGCCGCTGCGCGATGTGAACAGGGGAGTCCCATAGCTGTCCCACTGCAGATTCGGCGCACCCAGTTCATTGGGATAGTTCCAGGACAGACCGATCATCCGCACCCCCAGCCGGTACAGCCTCTCCAGGTTCGCAAGATCGCCCTTTAAGATCCCGCCCTCTTCCATGGTCAGCAGCGCGCTGATCTTCCCCTGCTCCCGGTTTTTACAGATGTCCGCCCAGCTTAAGGCCGGTGCGAGCCCTTCGCCGCACATCCCCAGCTCCTGCCAGTACAGATCGATCATCTCCAGGGCCGTTTCCAGAGGGTCGGTCACCAGCTCCATATTGACGAAGACCGCAAAATCCTGCAGGCAGTAGCCGCCGGACCGCATCTTATGTAGATCTATGGAAAGGCTGTTTGCGGACAGATGCTCCTCGCAGCCGTTCTTTCTCTTCCAGTATAATGCACTGATCGTGTCACAGTGCATATCCACGATCTTTCCATCATGATCTGTCATCTATCCATCCTCCCGTCATCATATCTAAGATCTCCTGGCTCTTCATCTTCCGGTCCAGCGCCTGCCGCATCAGCTCCCCCACCGTCTCGTCCAGCTGCGCCTGGATCTCGGGTTTCACCCCAAAGGCATATAATCTCTTCAATGGGGTGAAGACCATGTACTGCATGGCATACACGGCCGCCGCGTCCAGATGCCGGGCGTCCGGCGCGTCGGGGGCGCAGCTTTGGCAGAGCATCCCATGTCTTTTCCAGGAAAATGCTTCCAGGCCCTCTTTCGCGCCGCAGGATGTGCAGGCATCCACCTGGGGATATTCCCCCTGGACGACCAGCGTCCTCAGCTCGAACGCCCGTCGGATCAGCCGGTCGTCGATCTTCGGGTTCATCAATGCTCTCAGCGTGAGATACAGCAGGTTGAGCATCCCGCTCTCGTCGGCGTTTTCCCGGCCGTAATAGTCAGCCAGTTCCAGGAAATAAAAGCCGTAATAGATCTCCGGCTGCGCCCGGGCCAGCTCTGTGAAATAGCTGCGGATATCCGCGTACTGGAGGGTATAGCTGTTCCTGCCCTCATAGAGCTGGAAGGAGCCGAAGACGAAAGGCGTGGAGGCTGCCATGAGATGGCTGTTGGGCCGACGGGCGCCTTTCGCGAAGGCCGTCAGCTTCCCCCGCTCTTTGGTGAGGAGCACCAGCCTCTTGTCATGATCGCCCACAGGCATGGCGGAGAGGATCATGCCTGTGACCATAAGTACGTTGCTCAATCTCTACACGTCCTTTTTACAGATCTTTCTTCGCATAGCCGAAATTCTTCATGAGGAAGTCGCTGTCCCGCCAGTTTTTCTGGACTTTTACCCAGAGTTTCAGGTTGACCTTCTGGTCCAGCATATGTTCGATCTCATAGCGGGCGTTGCTCCCGATCTTCTTGAGCATGGCGCCCTGTTTTCCGATGATGATCCCTTTGTGGGAGGCTTTCTCGCAGACGATGGTGGCCTCGATATCCACCAGAGACTTGCCCGGACGTTTTTTCATGGTGTCGATGACCACCGCGATCCCGTGGGGGATCTCCTCGTCCAGGGCATGGAGGGATTTTTCCCGGATCACTTCGGCCACGATCTGCCGGACGGGCTGGTCGGTCACCGTATCCTCGTCGTAGAACATGGGGCCGACGGGCAGGTACTTGTAGATCGTATCCACCACATCCTGGGTATTATCGCCTTTCAGCGCGGACACGGGGATGATCTCGTCAAAGTCGTGGAGCTTCCGGTAGGCGTCGATGACCATCAGCACTTCCTCCCTCCTGATCGTATCCACTTTGTTGATCACCAGCAGCACGGGGACTTTCACGCTCCCCAGCTGCTCTGCGATGTGCCTGTCGCCCGGTCCGATGTATGTGGACGGCTCCACCAGCCAGAGGATCACGTCCACCTCCCGCAGCGCTCGGTCGGCCACCTGTACCATGTATTCGCCCAATCTATTCTTTGCCTTGTGTATCCCCGGCGTGTCCAGGAATATGATCTGCCCCCGCTGATCCGTGTAGACCGTCTGGATCCGGTTGCGGGTGGTCTGGGGTTTCTTCGAGGTGATGGCGATCTTCTGCCCGATCAACTGGTTCATCAGCGTGGATTTTCCCACGTTCGGGCGTCCGATGATCGCCACAAATCCTGATCTTTTTTCCATAGAGTCTATCACTTTTTCCCTTCTGTCAGATATCTGATCTCCTCAAACAGTCCTTTTTCTTTCCCGATCATCTCCTCGCCGCCGATCACACAGATATGATCCTGTTCGATCACAGCCTCCACGATGTCCGCCAGCGCCCGGATATCCTCCTGGGTGGCATCCAGGATCTGGTCGCGCTCTTTTTGCATCGTCTCCTCCGTCACGCCCATGAAATACGCGGAGGCGGAGAAGCTGCCCTTCATCTGGGGCGTCTGGGGCACGTCTTTTGAGCTGATCGCGCCGATGATGTATTTGGTCATCTGCCTCTCGTCCGCCTGGAAACCCCTCAGATAGTCCGGGATCCCTCTGTACACGTCCAGCGTCTCCCGCAGATGGGGATCGCGGTAAGACACCAAGTAGGATCCCCCGCTCCTCCTGAAGCCGCTCATGCAGCCGTAGGCGCCGCCTTTTACCCGGATCTGGTTCCAGAGGTAGTCGTAGCCCAAGATCACTTTCAGGATGCTCAAGGCTCCGGTGTACGCATACCCGGCTTTCCTGAAATTCCCGGCCTGGGCCACGTACTGCACCTGCCCGGCTGTGCAGAAGCCCTCGTTGTGCCCGGGAGCTTTGCCCCGCGCGCCTGCCGGTGCCGCCGTACCTCCTTTTAGGATCCCCCGGAAGCTCTCGGTGAGGGCCATCACCTCCTGCCGCTGGCTCTCCTCCCCTGTGAAGCTGACTTTCAGGTTTTCCGGACGGAAGATATAGCCCATGGCCGTACTGAGTTTCTCCACCAGCACTTCTTTACGCCGGTCAAAGTCCTGCTCCAGGCCCTCGATGAATTTATAAAAAGCGATCCCCCCGGTCTGATCCTGGAACTGATCCCTCGGTGAAAAATAAGAGAGCGCGCGCTGCACCGCGGTGGAATGCCCGCCGCTGGCCAGCCCTGTCTGCAGTCTGGACTTTATCCGGGCGATGATCTCGTAGAGCCGCTTCGTATCTGAGAGCTTTGAGGTCGTTATGATCTCCTCCATCATCTGGAAGACGAACGCCATCTTCGGATAGAGAGCCTTGCCGCGGATGCCGAACAGGGCCAGATAGTCGTCCCCTCCCGCCATCTGCTCGTGGGATTCCGTGCCGCAGTAGATCCCGCCTGTGTTCACATTGATCTCGTTGAACAGCTCCCCGTAGGTGTAATGGGCCGTATCCACATACCCCAGCACGGATCTTAAGAGTCCCGTGTAGCAGATCAGCTCCTGGGGAACATTTTTCAGATCAAAGAAGACCGACAGATACCCGATCCCGTTGGTGTCCACATCATGATGGAGGAACAGGGTGTCACCGATGAGATATTCCTTATTGTAGAGTTTCGCCGTCTCTCTCTTGATATCCCCCCGTTTCAGCAAGGGGATGCTGGCGATCGCTTCCGGCGTCTCCTCCGCTTCCTGATAGGCCGTCAGGGCTTTGGTCCGCTGTGCCATCTCCTGGATCTGCTGCTCAGTCATGCCCGCTTTTTTTGCCGCCAGCTTCTCTTCCACCGCCCGGTCGATCTCTGCCGCCAGGCCCTTCTTCGGCTTCAAGGTCAGGGAAGTCACATGGGTATTGTCCAGCATGTATCTCTGGATCAGCCGCTCGAAATGATCCGTGCGGACTTTCTCTTTCATTTCCGCAAAGACCTTGAGCTGCCGCATCTCCGCGAAAGGCTCCTCGTCATCATACAGCCAGGTGGAAAAAGCCTCCAGGCCGTACATCAGCCCCTTCGGATAAGAAGAGTAATCCGCCTCCCGGTAACGGAATTCGTAATAATTAATGCCCGCCTCCAGGGCTTTCTTATCCAGCCCGTCGCGTGCGAGGCCCGCCAGCGTCTCGCGGATCAGCCGGATGAACCGCTCTTTGTCTTCCTCTCTGGCATTTTTCGCCACGATGGAAAGATAGGGCTGGCAGATGCCGTCGTCGTAGCTGCCATAGATGTCCTTGCCGATTCCCGCGTCCAGAAGGGCTTTCTTGAGCGGCGCCCCCGGAGAATTTAACAGGGCGTAGTCTAAGATCAGAAAAGACATGCACAAGGAGAGATCCAGGCTGCTGCCGATGACCATGTTGTAGGACAGGTATGCGCTCTCTTCCGGATCTTCGTTGTCCAGGATCGGGTAATCCCGCTCTAAGTCTTTTGCCTCCTCAAAAGGCGTCTGCAAAGGGATCTGGGAGTCCACACAGATCCGCTCGAACTTAGAGAGATACTCCCGGTCGATGAAGTCCAGCTTCTCGGCCATGTCCATATCCCCATAGAGATAGATATAGCTGTTGGAGGGGTGGTAATACTGCCTGTGGAAATCCAGGAACTGCTCGTATGAAAGCTCCGGGATCACCTTCGGGTCCCCGCCGGACTCTACACCGTAGGGCGTATCCGGGAACAGGGAATTTAAGATCTCCCGGTCCAGGACATCGTCCGCCGAGGAAAAGACCCCTTTCATCTCATTGTAGACCACGCCGTTATAGGTGATCGGGCCGTCTTCATCCTCCAGCTGGTAGTTCCAGCCCTCCTGGCGGAAAATCTCCTCGTGTTCATATATATTCGGAAAGAACACCGCGTCCAGATAGACGTGCATCAGGTTCTGGAAATCCTGCGGGTTGCAGCTGGCCACCGGGTAGACCGTCTTGTCGGAATAGGTCATGGCGTTCAAGAACGTGTTCAGCGAACCCTTGGCCAGCTCCACAAATGGGTCTTTGAGCGGAAACCGTTTCGATCCGCACAGGACGCTGTGTTCCAGGATGTGTGCCACCCCTGTGCTGTCCTTGGGCGGTGTGCGGAAACCGATATAAAACACTTTGTTGTCGTCGTCATTCTCGATCAGCATGACCCTGGCGCCGCTCTTCTTATGGCGGAGGAGCGTCCCATGGGAGCGGATATCCCCTAAGTCCTCCTCTTTCACCAGTTCATACGCCGGTATCTTGTCTCTGTCCATTTTCCTTTTCTCCCATCCATTCTCATTTATCTTTATCGATCAATCCCTGCAGATATTCCTTCTGGGCGGGTATAAGATCCTCAAACGCCGCCCTGGCCGCCTGACGGAACAAGGAGAGTTCCTCCTCCGCCTGGGCAAAACGCGCGCCCACATACAGGCTTTCATAGACGTCCCGCGCGATCTTCGCCTGGACGCTGTCCGTTTTCATGGGGACCATCCCCAGGAACGTGGACGAATAATTCCTGTCCGAAGAACAGATCCGCAGATACAGGCAGGCCCCGTGGTAAAACTCCCGGTACAAAAGCTCCCTCTCCTGCGGCCCCGCTTCCATAAGATGCCTGATCTCAAGCTCGTCTAAGATCCGCCGCACATCCTTTATCGCTCCCCGTCCGCCGAAAAAACTGCCGGCATACTGAGCCGCGTATTTCAGGGCCATCCACAGTCTGATATACCCATCCACCCACTGCCCGTCCCTCGAACGGGGCACCTCCGTATAGCGCAGCTCCCAGATCCGCTCCCGGATCCGGTTCTCGGCCGTGTCTTCCTCCTCGAGCGCCTCCATGAGGATCGCCCTGCGTCTCCCCGGATCCGTCTCCTGATAATAATCATCGGGAAAATTGCCCATCGTACCTCCTTTTCTGCCCTCTTTCTCATTCTGTATACTGCAGTTCGCTCTCCGCCATCTTGAGCGCCTCTTCAATGACCTTGTCCATGTCCATGTAGCGGTACATGCCCAGCCGCCCGCCGAAGAGCACATTCGGCTCGTCCAGCGCCCGCTTCTCGTATTTATTGAAAACTTCAGTATTCCGGCTGTCGTTGACCGGATAATAGGGCTCCGCCCCCGGCTCCCATTTACTGGGGTATTCCCGGGTGATCACCGTCTTCGGCTGCGTCCCGAACTCAAAATGCTTGTGCTCGATAATCCGAGTGTACGGCACCTCATGGTCCGTGTGATTGACCACCGCGTTGCCCTGGTAGTTGCCCATATCCAGCACTTCCGTCTCAAAACGCAGGGACCGATATTCCAGCGCCCCGTAACAATGACCGAAATACTCATCGATCATGCCCGTGTAGATCACCCTGTCCGCCTGGGCCAGCAATGCCTCCTTCTCCGCAAAGAAATCCACGCCCAGGCATACCTGCACGCCCTCCAGCAGTTTTTTCACGATCCGTGTATAGCCGCCCTTGGGGATGCCCTGGTACGGATCCTTAAAATAATTATTGTCATAGGTGTACCGGAGAGGCAGCCTGCGGATGATGAATGCGGGAAGATCTTTGCACTCCCGTCCCCACTGCTTCCGGGTGTAGCCCTCGATCAGTTTCTCATAAACGTCCTTCCCCACCAGTGCCAGCGCCTGCTCTTCCAAGTTCTTCGGCTCCACGATATGCATCTGCGCGATCTGCTCCTGGATCTTCGCCTGGGCCTGCGCCGGGGTGGTCACGCCCCACAGCTGGTGGAACGTGTTCATATTGAACGGCAGATTGTACAGTTCATCTTTGTAGATCGCGATCGGCGAATTGACAAAATGGTTGAACTCCGCGAACCGGTTCACATAATCCCACACCTGTCGGTTGGACGTGTGGAAGATATGCGCCCCGTAGCAATGTACCTGGATGCCCTCCACCTCTTTTGTGTAGATGTTCCCCCCGATGTGCTCCCTTTTATCTATGACCAGGCAGGTCTTGCCCCGCTGTACCGCCTCGTGGGCGAACACCGCGCCGAACAGCCCTGCCCCAACGATCAGATAGTCATACCTCTTCATAGCTGTCACCATCCTTTTCTAACATGCTCGTATATGGTATTTTACCCAATTATAGCAAACTTTAACTGGGGTTGCAATTCACATGGCAAAAAGTAGCAAAATCCCCCTGTGTACCAGATTCAGTACCAGAGAAATCTCTGCGGATAATCCTTAGAAAGCGCTTGAAAACCGCTTTCTGCAAGATATAATTTCACAGATTGCGGGAATACACCCTCTAAAATATCAAAACAAAACTGAACACAGTATCTGACATACCTGAGCATGTTAAAACACATCTGATCCGCTTGGTATCTCTGTATACATCCTCCCAAAACACAACAAATATCGATATCGCCAATAACAAATATTTCCAATACGTATTCCTACAAAAGAAATAATGGCATATAATGTTTCATGTAAAATATTATAAACCAATCCACACTCCCGCAAGGGGAGTGACCAGCAAATATGCACAAAAAATCTCATCATTCATGTACATATCCACCCAAAACCAACAATAATATCATTTATTAAATCAAAAAATACAATCACACATAAGCACACGGCTGATTTTTTAGGTGCGAACAAACTAGCTTTTTTATGTTTGCTCCCACCTCGCACTACAAAATGATCACCCCCTCTTGCTCAAATCCTCCTTTTATCCCATAATGCTCTATTTTATTTTTATACTGTTTCCCTAAATAATAAAATCTCAAGCTATCTTTTTGTAAATCTATGATCTCTAGTAATTGCGCTTTCAAGAGCTTACACTGGCCCGGATCCAAAATACATTCAAATACAGAATTTTGCACCCGTTGCCCATGATCCACACATTTTTTTGCAACTTTACGCAAACGTGCTCTTCCTTTTGCGTCTTCCGTATTTACATCATAAGTGATCAAAACAAGCACATAGATCCCTCACTTCCATAGAAAAGGTGGGTAACCGTCCAAGTCTCCCCTCAGATATCTCGCCAACAGCAGGGCTTGGACATGTGGGACTAACCCCCAACATATTTTTTCCTTCAGATACGGATGTGTGATCTGTTCTCTCTTGTGCTTTTGCCAAGCAGTTATGAATTTCTTTTTCCCCTCATCCGTAAATCCTACCGCACCACTTTCGGAAATCCGAAAATGTTCTTTTTGTATCTGTTTATTGTTGATGAGTGTCAAAACAAACCGATCGACAGACACTGCTCTCAATTCTTCCATCAGATCTAATGCCAATGATCTGCGTCCTGGACGATCCCGATGCAAAAAACCCACATAAGGATCCAGTCCTGCACTTTCTAATGCACTCGCGCTATCATTGGACAGCAATGTATATCCAAAAGACAACATGGCATTTACATTGTCTTGAGGTGGGCGTTTATTTCTTCCGTTAAAACGAAATGTTTCTTTTTGATTTAAAATAAGTTCATTAAATACTCCAAAATAA
>CAJTYN010000010.1:2551-13251 GCA_910584115.1 uncultured Lachnospiraceae bacterium | reverse complement strand
CGGATGCACATTCCCCTTCTATCCCTCGGAGTGAGTCTAGATTTTTTTCCTGCCTTATCTTTTGCATCGCATCCACTAAATATCGCACCGCTCTTTCACAATGTTTTGTATCTACCCTTAAAGCATGATCCCTTAAAGTCCTACCTATACTCCAACGACAATTAAATACCTTTCCCAAGATAAAATTCCTGGCTATCAGACAACTACTATCTTTATCATCTGATATCCGGTACTGCTGTTTTCTTAAAAGTACGTTTCCTCGTCCTTCTCCAACAATCCTGCATAAAAACTTCCCATAAGGAGTATAAAAAGTCAGATTTATCCCTCTCTTTGCACACGCACCCATAAGAGCTGGAGTTGCTCCATTATAAGTAAAACACACAATGCCCTCTAATGTATGTAAAGGGAATTGTCCGATCTTATTTTTATCGACTTCCACACATACTGTCTCCCCATCCAACGATAAAAAAGCATTTTCAGTGGTGATGAACAAGGTGTTCAACAATTTTCGCATATCATCCCCCCGACAGATTACTTTCGATATAAGTTTCCACTGTTTTTGTTTTACCCAGCTTTGGCACACAGATTTCCTTTAAGGAACATGCGTTACATCCTTTTTTTGGTCTGACTTTTGGTGTATACCCTTTTTTCCACAGATCATGCATTTCCTTTGCCATATCATATGTCTTCTGCCTAAGTTGCTCTGTAAATCTTACCTTTTTCCTACGCCGATCTTCTCCATAGAACAGACTTCCGCATGGAATGCGGCATAACAGCATCTCTTCAAGACAGATTGCCTGTCCACATAATTGAAGTTCATCTACCCCATCTGTCTTTGGGGATCCTTTTTTATATTCAACTGGATATGGTTCCCACAGACCTTCATAAGAAAATAATGAAATCCCATCTGCCGACCTATGGAACTCTACTACATCACAGATCCCCGACATCCCCAATTGTGCAGACTTGATATGAAGTCCTCTTGTTATGAGCAGATCTCCTCTTTTCTCAATCTTATCTCTATCATGTGCTACATTATGAAATAACTGGCCATCTACTGTCCGTTCATTTTCTGCCCACTGCTGCTCTATATGTATGAGTGCCCATTGTCTCCTACAATATGCAAAATGTTGGATCCCCGAAAGCATCAGATAGTCTTCTTCCTCATACATATTTATATCCCTGCAATGACCTCTGGTTCCAGACCAGGCAATGTTTCTATTTTTATTTCGTAATCATCTATGGAAGACGGGACCTGAACCCCCTCTTTTAAAGAGATCTTTAAGGAATCATGCACTTTTGCCGCTGAATACTGCCCGATCTTATTATCATGTCTCCACCAATATACAGAAATGACTTCCATACTGCCATCCGGCCTTGCCGACGATGCATCATTGATAAAAAGTGTCCGGAATGCTTCTTTTAGCTTTTCTGCATCTTCTTCAGAAAATCCTGTTTTCTCTGCCAGCTGGACATTGATGGAGCCTTTGATCCGATACAGACCAAATTCAACAAAATGTTTCGTCCCCATAGTATCTGAGCTCTTTCCCTCCGCAGGCTCACTGTTGACACTCTTGGTGATCTGCATACTATTGATATCAATGGGTGAACAACTGACTGCCTGATGGATAGATACCGGCCCCCTGACTCCCACAGAAACATTCTCTTTTTTATCTTTTGCCTTAAACGCAAAGACTTGGCCAAATGTGCGCACATCTATCCATTTTTTACATGCTTTATCCGCATAATCTTCTCTAGAACTAAAATCAATGATATTTCCAGAAGCCCTTTCACTCAGTGAAGAATAACCATCGTCGCTGCGGTCATCAGATTGTACGAAAACAGCCTCCCCCATATCCTGCAGCCGGTTCCGTATCTTTCTCTTGATACATACATCTGAGATCTCTCCTTGTCCTGTATATGTAGTCCTCGGACGGTTCCCATTCAATGGATCCCCATTCGGATTAGCATTGGCCACCCGGATCAATACTGTAAGATCGATCTTATTCTGTAATACGCCCATTTTCTTATACCTCCTTTTTCTTATATAATTCTGCGCGCTGCAGATAATAACCCAATAAATATGTTTCTTGCAATCCTTGATTTAGTCTATCCTCATCCTCTTCTTTAAATAATGCAACGATCTCACTGATCATCTTCCGATAATATTCACGCATCCCTGGTGTAGATCTTTGAAGATAAGGATTTAATAGTTCCTGTAGAGTCTTCCATGTCTGCATAGGATGATTGACGTATGCCGACTGTAAACGGATCGCATTGGGATCACGCTGTTCCTCTTTGTCATAAGTTATCCGTTCTGCATTTTCATAAATAGCCAACAGCCTCCCAAACAAATAACTTCTGTCTCGATTTTCTGTATCTAATCTCATATCATCCTGCCTTTCTGTCCCTTTTTCATAATAGTATTTACGGATCACTGCGCATGCAGTAGACAATACCCGCTCTCTATTTACCCGTGAATAAGCCATCGGCATGGAAGCACGGATAAACAGAGCATGGACAAGATCAAAAGGTATCCTCTGTTTTTCCAGCATACACTTTACCAGCCGCTGCGTTTGTTCTTTCAGCACTTTATCATCTGCTTCGATAAAATTACCTTTTTCTCTTCCAAACGCACATTCTGCGATCTTTCGGAATATCGGCGTTTCAATGACATGATAGGGACGTTTCTGTGCATTGAATCTTAAAAAAAACCAATTACAGGTCTGCCCCCACTCCATGATCCTTTCCAAAAAGTCTGATGCCGCCAACTCATGATAATACGTCACAGACAGCCGTCCAGTAGTAGCCGCATCCAAAGCTATGACAATGATCGGATCCGTATCATCAAATCGATGTTGGTATCCTTGTAACGTCTCCCACAATCTCTTTCGATAGTTGACCTGTGTATCTTGTATATCTTCGTCTTCCTCCAGTCCCAGCTCTCCAAATATATCCGGTGTCTTTTTTCCTTCTGGATTCCAGCAGATAAATGTCCGTTTATCTTGGCTGCCGATCGACACACCTTGTATTTTTGCCAGCCAAGTCAATGCGCCATGTACTTTCTGAGATGCTTCATAGCTGAGGGCATATGCTTGACTTGCATTTTGGAATCTTCCCCGGTATGTATACCCCCGATCATCGTTTGCGGATACGAGTTTTGCCCCATAGTCAGAAGCCAGGATCCCTTTGGGATGGATCTCTGAAATGATCTTTTCTTTCCCCGTAAAATAACAGATATCCGTTTTTCCTTGCTGTCCTTTCAGATAATACTTTATGTATGACTGTATCAAAGATGTATCCGACCAAGTCGCTCCTGTTGTCTGACCGTCACCTAATACACGGAATCTCACCAATGCTTTTTCATAGGGCTGCCCGCTGATCTTTTTCTTATCAAATACTCCCTCTTCACTCAATCCGATCAATCCTGCCTTTATCAAGTCTGAAATGATCGTATTCTCAGAAAGATATCTGAATATAGCTCGGACCTTAGGATGTGTATACTCTGATCTTTCCCATCTTTCCAGACCCGTGATATAAGCCTGATATTTTTTCTCCGCACTACTCTTTTGCTTTTTATCTTCACAATAAACAGAAAAGTCCCCTGCGATATAAGAAAGCGTATCGCATAAAGCATGAGGACTCACGCCTGAACTCCTGCTCGCAGACGCCTCCGTGACAGGGATCAGTGTCACGGCCTCCTTTTTTTCTATATACTGCGCTGCCTGGAAGCTGCCATATGTATCTAGTATGACCTCAACTTGAGCATTGGCATATATATGTGCGATCGGTGTGAGTTCTATATCCAACTGCTGCCCTTTTCCTATATTGTCCTCATAAGTTTTAAAAAGTCGGTTCATCCATGACATCTACCGCATCACCTCTTCCTCATCAGCGATCATGATATTCCCACATGCCACATCAAATTCCTTCATATGCATTTCCCGTATGGGCCTATGGATACACTCCCAAGGCGGCAAAAAATAAATGACCCCTTTTTTCATGACCGCCCGCCACAGACGCACACTCATCTTCCCTTTTGTCTCCTCTGAATATGCTTCATCCGCATATGTGATCCCATGATACATCATCCCAAAATCCAATTCCGGGACGTTATCATAAAAACCCTTTCCTTCCCCAAAAACACATGGCTGCACATATCCTTGACATTCTCTTGTCCCAAGAAAGATATCTCTTCTACCTCCGCGCTGTATCATCCTCTTGGCGATATTATGATGTTTATTTTCATTGCGGTCTTTTTTCAATCCAGGCCGGTTCATGTTCCATATAAAATGTGCTCTTGCCTGATACCTGCATCCTTTCAGATATGTATAATATGACAGGTCGTTCTTGTTATCCTGATATCGGATCGGGCGCATCCCTTTCGTCTCCGTCTGGATCGGATCCATGATACGCACCGCATCTATGATCCAGATCAATGTTGGTTTCCAATACACGCTCTGCATGATCCCTTTTAACGCCTCATATGTAGGGATCTGATATGTAAATTTTTCTCCGCCTACGCGGGTCACCGGATCTGCAAATAATCCATAGTCTCCTGACACTTCAAATTCTACTGAGTTTCTATACTCCATCGTCTATCCTTCCATATATCCCAATATTGTTTCACTACAAAATATAATCTTCAACTGCCTGCTCCCCAGATATCATCAGACCAAGTTTCTCATCATATGCTTTTCCTAGTAATGAAAGGACTCTCCCATCCAAAAGAGGATACAACATCCCCGCCTCATCCAATTTTTCTTTTTGCCATTTATAGAGACTGACTGAATATTTCCTGGCCTTCTGTATAAGGCTTTTATATCTATCAATATCAAAGGACCTTTTTTCCATCGCTTTTATCTGTTCGATCAGATGTGCCCCTTCCCCATACGGAGTCAGCACATCAATAGTGTCCTGGTCAAATACCTTGAACTCTTTTCCAACTGTCTTAAAAGGCTGATGCAGGATAAGATCTTTGTCCGTCTCTCTCGTATTATCATTACGGTTAGATAGAAGATCTGCAAGATAAATGATCTCCCCATGATCCTCTATCGGATATTTTATCTCGTCTTTTGTTTCCTCAAATAAACATCTATAAAATTCCCGCGTGGCCCATTCCCCGATCAAAGATCCTTTTGCCTGTTCCCATCTGACCAATACTTCCCGGGTACTGTTCTGTGCATTCCTGATCTCACGGAGCATATTCAGATCTTCATTTTTCAAGTTGATCAGATATACTCGTCCTGACTGTCCATATTCATTGCTGCGATTACACCTTCCTGCCGCCTGGGCCAGGTCATCAATACCTGCCAAAATACGGACAACACACGCAAAAGAAAGATCCACGCCTGCTTCAATAAGCTGTGTGGAGATACAGATCTGACGACGCACAGGAATGCCTTTTTTTACCGCCTGCTGTAATCCAGCAAGATTTTTTTCTAGCCTACCCAACATATACGTACGATGTTCCTGACACATCGCTGTCGATAGATGGCAGATATCCCAATCCTCTCGTTTTGCCAACTCCTGTAACATTTCATATAACATCCGTGCCTCGTTCTTCGTATTGCAGATGACTAAAAGTGACACATACCGCTCCATCTGTTCACATAAAAAACCTGCACACTGCCCCTCATCCATCCCATAAGGATCCGTCAGATCTACAACCTCAGCCCTTTTAAAAACCCGGAACTGCTCTTGATCCAATTTTACCAGATCTGGCTCTTTCGAAAGACGGAGTGACCATTTCAACTCTTCAAAACAAGGCTGTGTGGCCGATGATAAGACGATCGACACATTGCAATACTGCTGTAAAAAATTCATCGCCAGATTGAACATGACCGTCGTCTTCTTTGGCAATGACTGTATTTCGTCGATCACGATCACACTGTCGCATAAAGCCTGCATCCTCCCGACAGCAGAGATCCGATCCGAAAAGAGGATATCGAGTAATTGCACCATCGTGGAGATGACTATGGGATGATCCCAACTTTCCTGAAGCGTCCTATATGGATCCATATCTTCTCCTCTATGGATCTCTCGTAAGACATTAGAATGATGTTCCAACACTTCATCTTCATCTGGCAGTGAGGCCCGGATGACTTTTGCATTTTGATCCAAGACACTCAGGAGCGGTATGATAAATATGATCCTCTTTTTTGCATATCTCTCAGCATGCGCCAAGGCATATCGGAGTGTGCTCAATGTCTTCCCGGCCCCCGTCGGCACATTTAACCGATAAATACCTGACGGCCTTTCAGCACTTTTCAAACACTGCATAGAAATCTCACTCCGAGTGTGGTCCAATGCCGTGGAATGATCAAAACGTGATATTTTATCTTCAAAATACCTCCTGCGCCATTCCCAGGCACGCTCCTTTTTCTCTTCCTGACGTTTGCCACACATAAACTCGCTGGTATCTCTACGATCCCCATATACGACAGCCGATAGGATCAGCCTGACCAACATACTGATCTGGAAAAAGACCTTTCCCGCTGCATTTTTACCATATGTGTTTTTTGCTGTCTGGAAAAACTCTTCAACTTCTTGTACCGCTTTACGAAAATGCCCATCGAGGACAGTCGCATCCGCAACTTGTGTAAGATAGTTCTGTATAGCTTCCTCGTAACACAAAGTCTCCCTATCTGTCCTAAGACGATGTAAAAAACCATTCTTCCCATCCACACTCACACAATCAAACATTCCGTGATGTGAACCAACGGCATAGCCGATGATCTCACAAGTCAGCCGTTCCCAAGGTGTGGATCCCTCTTTGTGGTAGTTCTCAAATAGCCAGATAACTCCCGCAAATGTATGATTTATAGATCCTCGCATTACAGACTTTCCCTGATACGCATCTTCTAAATATCTCACGAACTCTTCTTTTGCCTTACCGGCATCATGGATAAGGCCCGCCAGATATACGATATCATATAATTTCTGCCCTCCGACACTCTGAGCCGCATATTTTGCAGTATTTGTACAATGTTCAAACAAACTCTGATATGTTTTCATTCCATTGATCGTTGTCAGATGTGCGATCATATCCATATATTTTCTCTCTCTTTTCATGATATTATTTTTTTATCTTATCATACGGCGCGCAAATTGTCATTATATTTTTTCAATATCACGCAATAATACAAGCACATATCCAATAGTTTTTATCATACATAGAATAACAAAGACCTATCGTTCTTTCTCAAAACCGAAAATCTTTTGACAAATCCACCCATCTTCCTTATACTATATAAATGGCAGATGTCACTGCCCCAACCTGAACAAGCACCTCTTTCAAAGAAAGGAACTCACAAAATGAAAAAAATACCTCATCGGATCTATCTGAGCGAAGACCAGATGCCCACACAATGGTATAATCTGCGGGCTGACATGAAAGAACTGCCCGACCCGATCATAAATCCCGCCACAGGAAGACCCGCCACAGAAGAGGACCTCTACCCGGTCTTCTGTAAAGAGCTGGCCCATCAGGAGATGGACAACACCACCCGCTACGTCCCGATCCCGGAAGAGATCTTAGAATTTTACCGGATGTACCGCCCCTCTCCCCTGATCCGCGCCTATAATCTGGAAAAGATGCTGGACACTCCGGCCAGGATCTACTACAAGTTCGAGGGCAACAACACCTCCGGGAGCCACAAGCTCAACTCTGCGGTGGCCCAGGCTTACTACGCAAAAGAACAGAAGCTCAGAGGCGTGACCACCGAGACCGGCGCCGGACAATGGGGAACGGCATTGGCGGAAGCCTGCTCTTTCTTCCACCTGCCCCTGACCGTCTACATGGTCAAATGCTCCTACGAACAGAAGCCTTTCCGCAAATCCGTGATCCAGACATTTGACGCGGACATCATCCCCAGCCCCAGCGACACCACCCAGGTGGGCAAAAAGATCCTGGCCGAAAACCCGGGCACCACGGGGAGCTTAGGCTGCGCGATCTCCGAGGCCGTAGAAAAAGCCACGACCACCGAAGGCTATAAATACGTCCTGGGTTCCGTCCTGAACCAGGTCCTTCTCCATCAGTCGATCATCGGCGAGGAGAGCCTGCTGGCCATGCAGACGATCGACGAATACCCGGACATCATCGTGGGCTGTGCCGGAGGCGGCTCCAACTTAGGCGGACTGATCGCGCCCTTCATGCGGGATAAACTCACCGGAAAAGCCGACCCGCGGATCATCGCCGTGGAACCGGCCTCCTGCCCGTCCCTGACCCGCGGGAAATATGCTTACGATTTCTGCGACACCGGTAAAGTCACACCGATGGCCCGGATGTACACCCTGGGATGCGACTTCATCCCTTCCGCCAACCACGCCGGCGGTCTGCGCTACCACGGCATGTCACCGATCCTGTCCAAACTGTACCACGACGGGTACATGGAGGCCGTCTCCGCAGAACAGACCAAGATCTTCGAGACAGCCATCGAATTTGCAAAACAGGAGACGATCCTCCCGGCGCCGGAATCCGCCCACGCCATCTACGGCGCCGTCCAGGAAGCGCTCAAGTGCAAGGAGACCGGCGAAGCCAAGACCATCCTCTTCGGCCTGACAGGGACCGGCTATTTCGACATGGTGGCCTACCAGTCCTATATGGACCACACCATGACCGATTACATCCCCACGGATGAGGAACTGGAAGCCAGCTTCGCAAAACTGCCGAAGATCCCCGGGATCCAGTAGAGTTCCCATAAAAGGTCAAAAAAGGAACAGCGCAGACCCATCGGTCCTGCTGTTCCTTTTTTGACCTTTTATCCCATGTGCCGGAGCGCCTCGATCGGATGCTTTTTCGCCGCCTTATCAGCCGGGTACAGGCCGAACGCCAGCCCGAGGATGGCCGAAAACCCCACCGCGGCCAGCAGCACCCGCCCGGACAACTGGAATGCCATGCCTGTCGCGAGGGATACGCCCCAGACGATCGTCCCGGACAAGCCGACCCCGATCCCGCAGCCCAATAAGCTGATCAGCAGCGCCTCTATCATAAACTGGAGCATAATATCCCCCCTGCTGGCCCCGACGGCTTTGCGGATCCCGATCTCCCGCGTCCGCTCCGTCACGGACACCAGCATGATGTTCATGATCCCGATCCCGCCCACGAGCAGGGAGACCGCGGCGATGCCGCCCAGCAGCAGCGCGAATGTATCATCCACATTTCCCATCGTCTCCATCAGCGCCGACTGGCTGACGATGGTAAACGCCTCCTCGTCCTGTGAAAACCGCTCCAGGAGCATCTCTTCCAGGGCCGCCTCCGCCCGGTCCGGATCTTCTCCGTCCGCCGCTTTTGCCGAAAAGCTGGTGATCGCGGAAACATCCTCCGCCATGCGCATGAGCGTACTATATGGGATATACGCCTCCAGATGCTCCGTGGTATTTCCCGTCACTTTCTCCTCCTGCGCCAGCACGCCCACGACGAGAAAACGCCGCCCATTTAAGTTCAGCTCCTCCCCAGCCGCCTGCGCCGTCCCGAAAAAACTCTCCGCCGCTGCCTGGCTGAGCACGGCCACGGACGTGTGCCCCTCCACATCAAAAGTCTTCAAAAACCGCCCGGATGCCAGTTCCAGGCCCTGGATCTCTCTATAAGCCGCCGTCGTCCCGTATACGGTGACCTGCTCGCTGACATCCTTTCGCTCTCCTGTGACGCCAGACCGGCCCAGGGGTGCCGCGAGGGCTATATCCTCGAGATCTTCTATCTGCTCCAGATCTTTTAGTTTCAGGGGCCTGCCTTTATCATCTGCGATCTGTACGGTCAGCAGGTCGCTGCCCATGCTGGCGATCTCATCCGCCACCGACGCAGAGGCTCCGTCCGCCAGGGAGACGAGCACCACCAGCGTGACGACCCCGATGATGATCCCCAGCATGGTGAGAAAGGAACGCAGCTTGTTGGACAAGAGGGCATGCACGGCCATTTTTGCCGCCTGGAAGACCATGATCACCCGCATCACCGTCCCTCCTGCTGGCCCATCGGCCTATCCGGCATCCCCTCTGGCATGGACCCGCCCGGCATACCGCCTCCCTGATCCCCGCCCGGCTGGAAGTCGGATGGAGGAGCCGCCTGCGTGGCCTCTCCTGACTCCGGGAGCGTTGTCTTTTCATAGTAGACCACGACGCCTTCCTCCAGTCCTTCGGTGACTTCCACCTTTTCCCCGTCCGACATTCCCGTCTGGATCTCTTTTTCTCCCGAAAGCCTGCCGCTCTCCTGGTCGTACTGCGTGTAGACGAAGACCTCCCGGCCTCTTTCCTGGACGGCTTCCGCCGGGATGGCGATCACATTTTCTCTCTTTTCTGTGACGATCGTCGCCGAGGCGCTCATGCCCACGCGCATACGTTCATCCTTCACCACCTGGATCTGAACGGTGTATTTCGCGGAACCGTCGCTGCCGGACGTGCTGTCTGCCACTTGGGTGACCGTCCCGGTAAATGTCTCTCCCTCCGCGGCATCCATGGTGATCTCCGCCTCCTGGCCTTCTTCCACAGACAGGATATCCAATTCGTCTATGTCCACGGAAAGGATCATATGGTCCTGGACAGCCAGGGTAAATCCCGTCACCTGTTCCTGCAGCCCTTGTGTATCCGGCATTTCAAAAACATCTTCCGACACTGCCTGGGAGTCCTGTCCTTGAGAGATCTGTGCTTGGGATGTCTGTGTCTGAGACGTCTGTTCCTGAGACGTCTGTTCCTGAGATGTCTGT
>CAJTYN010000010.1:0-2451 GCA_910584115.1 uncultured Lachnospiraceae bacterium | reverse complement strand
CCTGGGGATCTTGCTGCTGGCTGTCGCCCTGGGGCGCTTCCTGCTGGCTGTCTTCTTTTACCTCATATTGTCCGTTTACCGTTTCCGCCTCTGCATCCCCTTTGGCCTCCCCGGCAGCCGGACTGTTTTCGCTGACAGCCTCTTTGGATCTTGTATCGGCTTCCTGGGCGTCCCCCGGATCTTCGGAGTGCGCCGACTCGTTTGGCTGTGATCCCCCGGTCGCATCGGATCCGATCGTGCTCAGCCTTAATAGGCCGCTCTGCGCCTGGCGGCTGCTGGAGAACGACATCCCCGTCGCCGGGACGGCGGACGCATTTTCCGTGGACGTGTTCCCAGCTGAAGCGGCGGCCGTCGTGGTGCCCGCCGTGAGCGCCACGCTCTCGATGACCCCGTCTGCAGGCGCGGTGACCGCGCAGTCTTCCGCCAGGGCCATCAGCTCTTTGAGTTTTTCCTTATAAACGGTGCGGACCGCCAGGAGCTGCTGGTACTCGGCCGAGACATCCGCACCTGAAAGGGTGAACAGCTCCTCTCTGGCCTCCACCCATTGGCCTTCTGTTACATGGACGGCCGAGACCTGCCCTGCTGTGCCTGTGATCTCCAACGGCTGATGGACGCAGAGTGTCCCCGTCCCCAGTGTCTGGCCGCTGCTGTCCGATATCGTCACTGTGTCCCCCATGGCTGTACCGTCATCCGTGAGCGTTACCGTGACTTTGCCGCCCGTGCAGCTCTCCACGGTCCCGCTGACCGCCGTCCCGTCAGAGAGCGTCACGAAAACGCTGTCCCCCACGGCCGTCTCCGTCTCTTCCGGGACCGCCGTCTGGACGGCCATTTTTCCATCCAGCGACAGTATGAGCAGCGCCCCGTCGGAGATCATCACATCCGCGACCGCATCTCCCGCGGCCGCGCAGATCTTCTTGACCCGCCCGCCCACTCTGCTGGTCACCGACTGGGCATCTGTCTCCCCGGCTGTCTCACTGATCTGCGCATCCAGCTCACTGATGACGTTCTGGATCTCTGCGGTCCTGGCCGTGAGCGCCGCCTGGTCGATCGAGGCCAGCACGTCTCCGGCGCTCACCGTATCCCCGGCCTCAACGGATACGGACTCTATGTACAGTCCTGCCGGGACCTGGATCTTTTGCGCCTCCGCGTTCTGCAGATGGCCGCTCCCCACGATCGTGGCAGACAATGTGGCCCTGCCTGCGTTTACGCTGATCGCCTGTGCCGGGGGATCCCGCTCTATCCCCTCCATCCGCCCTGACCGGCCCATGAAAAAGACGCCGCCTGCGGCTAAGATGACTGCCAGGCCCATGCCGACGAGGATCCGCCGTCTGCTCTTCTTTTTTCCATCTCTCTCCATCACACCCTCCCATACATTTCCGTGATATCTTATGATCTGATATTAGAGGAAAAGTATGCCCAAATCGTGATGAAAGACCGATCATTTTGTGACGGGCGTCTTTTTTGTCAATACTCCCCGCCGTGCTCTTTCAGCCATGCCCTCCGCTCCTGATAGTCGGGCAGGTATCTCCCCACGCAGGCCCAAAACTCCCTGGAATGGTCCATGTGCCGCAGGTGGGACAGCTCATGGACCACCACATAATCCAGGATCTCCTGAGGCATGTAGGCCAATCTGTAATTGAAGTTCAGATTCTTTTTGCTGCTGCAGCTGCCCCAGCGGGTCTTCTGGTCCCTGATGGTGACCCGGTTGCAGGTCAGGCCCATGATCTTCTCATAGTGGCGGACCCGGCCTGCGATCTCCTCTTTGATCTCCTGCCATTCTTCTTTCGGGGGGAGCGGACGTATGCCCGGCGCACGGTGGGCGGCACGCGTGCGGATCTCCCGGTGTTTTCTGCAGATCCAGGCTTCGTTTTTTGCCACAAAGTCTCTGAGCTGTGCGTCCGTGGTGCACACGGGGATCCTGGCCCGCACCAGCAGGTCGCTTTTGATCTCCAGCGCCAGGGTCTTCCTGTTGGAGCGGATGACCTGTATGCAGATGTCTGTGGAGCCGTCTGTCAGGTGCATTTCTTCTATCATGATCTTCCTTTTATCCGATGTAAACGATCTAAAAGAGCGCTTGACCGTTGTAAAAAGCTCTCGAAGGGGCGTTCCTTGGCGTCCCGGCAGCGTTTGTGGACGAACGGGCCGTCATCATCTGCACCAGGACGGATCTTCCCCCGCCGTTTCTTAAGGAGAACAGCGTACTCTCCCCATTTAGATGGAAGATCTCATCGCTGATCCGGATGGACCGGTTGTTATGATCCAGATGATCCTTCTCCATGTCATACCGATCATACCATAGATATGGAGAAAAGTACATCCGGATTTTTTTCAAAAAAGTCCTTGACATTCTAAATGTTTTGGGATAGAATAGTCCTTGTCGTTAAGGAAAATATTTCTTGCGGGTGTAGTTCAATGGTAGAACACTAGCCTTCCAAGCTAGATACGTGGGTT
>CAJTYN010000009.1:11059-36286 GCA_910584115.1 uncultured Lachnospiraceae bacterium | reverse complement strand
GATACCGCGGATGAAGCTGGTACAAGATATGAGCTTTGCAGAAAATACTGGAGATACGCTTTAGAGTACGGCCCATTCTGCAATGTTGATCCATCAAAAGAGAACTGTGTCAATGGATTTTTTGGGATCAGCGGATTTAGCCTATGTTGTGTAGCAAACTTATTTGGAGGGATATGTTAATATGATCGATCTACAAGACAGGGATAACGTCCCTACTATCGAGGAGATGAGCGGATACGTCAGAAATCCTGTTTTCATGCAGTTTTGTTCGGAGATCAAGAACACATATAAATGCAAGGAAAAGATAGAATACAGCTCATGCAGCTGGGAAAAAGGCTGGAATGTTAAATTCAAAAAAGCTGGAAAGTCACTATGTACCATATATCCGAGAGAAGGTCATCTCACGGTCTTGGTCGTTGTCGGAAAAAAAGAAAAGGCGCGCGTGGAGGAGATACTCCCGGACTGCACGGCTGAAATACAAAACATATATGAGCAGACAAAAGAAGGAAATGGCCAGCGGTGGCTGATGGTCGATCTGGAGGAACGGGGAGGTTTATATGACGATCTTTTACGTTTTATCCAGATCCGCAGAGGCAGCTGAGGGAACATATTTAATGATACTGATGTTTGTTGCACGGAAAAGGGATCCGACTCTCTGATGACGATGGGAGAAAGATCCCTATAGATCTGTGATTGACAAAAGGATGCGTTTGAGGTAATATTAGTACGAACGTACTGATCGGGGGGGGATATGGAAGACACGAAGAAAAGGATATTGGAAAGAGCGAAGAGATTGTTCACAGAACGGGGATATAATGAGGTGTCTGTGGCGGATATCGCAGATGCGCTGGGGATCAGTAAAGGAAATCTCACGTATCATTTTAAGAAAAAAGAAGACATCATGGGCGCTATCCTGGATACGATGGAGCCCCAGGAGCTGAAAGAGATCCCGGATACTCTCAGTGCGTTGGATCGATATTTCCGGCATCTGCAGAGTGTCACGGAAGAGAACGTGTTTTATTTTCGGAATCATACACAGCTTGCGGGGATCTCTGAAAGGCAGCGGCAGAAACAGGCCAGGGCATTTCAGATCCATCAAGGTCTTATGGGGAAGGCATGGAAAAATCTGCGGCAGAGGGGCCTGATCCAGGATGAAGCAGTCTCCGGGCAGTATGACGGTCTGAGTGAGATGCTCTTTATGATGTCTGTGTACTGGCAGCCTTTTCAGTCTGTAAGGGCAGGGGAAGGGATGGAGTACCATGTCCAGGCATGGCTGCTGCTGTTTCCTCTTCTGACTGATAAGGGGCGAGATGAATATGAGAAGATGAGGAAGGAGAGTTCGGTTAATGGCAGAGAATAGGTTATCATCGAAAGGGCCGTATGGCTATTTTGTGAATAATGGAGGGGAAGTGGCGGATACATTCCATAAGATGTATGAGACGACAAAGGAGGTCAGTGCCCTGGATCGGAAGACCCATGAGCTGGTGTACATCGCGTATCTGGCGGCGATCCGATCTTATCATGGCCTGAAAAAACATGTGAAGGGGCTGAAAACTCTTGGGGCGTCCCGCGAGGAAGTGGAGAGTGCCATGCTCTGCGGTATGGCGCCGCTCGGGATCTCACATGCAGAGGCGTATAAAATTGCGATGGAAGCCTATGATGAAATATGATAGGAACAATACAGGTAAAGAGTGATCCAGGATCTGGAAAGGGGTGGGCATATGCCGAGTATCCGTGTTTTGGGAAATCCGTTGCCTTTGGAAGTAAAGAGAAAGCTGGGGAGAGCGTTGTCGGCTGATCTAAAAGAGATCTTGAAAGTTCCTCTGGGAGAGGTGTATTTTCATGATCTTGATGAGTATTATGTGGATCTTCATGGATTTCATATCCGAAACGGGACAGAGGGACTGGGGGGAGTCACCCTGATCACCAATGGTCCTGCCCGTGGGCAGGAAGTCATGCAGGAATATTGCGCGAGGATCACGGAGCGTTTCCGGTCTGTGACAGGACTGCCTGAGCTTGAGGTGATCATGGTCTATCATGAGATCGGGGATGATCACATCGGGTCAGACGGAGTGATCCATTCCCTGCGCGGAAAGAGAGAGAAGAAAAAAACACAGGAGTTGAAAAGAGATTTTTTACAAAATGATCTGGAATGGACAAGGGAGCCGAAAGAGGCGATCATCACGGACGAAACAGTAGAGATCATCACGGAAGCCGGCACGGATCTATGGCAGCGCACATATTATGGTTTCCAGAATGATAACGCGCCGGTGCTGCAGATGAGGACCGAAGAGAGATATTTTTCTTTTGTCGTCAGGACACGCTTCGAGAGTGAGCGCCGTTTTGACCAGTGCGGGATCTGTATGTATCTGGATAGTGAGAATTGGCTGAAAGCGTCCATCGAATATGAAAATGAGGAATATCAGAGACTCGGGAGTGTCGTCACGAACCACGGATATTCCGACTGGGCGACGACAGATATCCCGGCTGATATCAAGGAGATGTGGTATCGTTTCAGCCGAAGGGAGAGCGATTACTGCATTGAGTGCAGTCCAGATGGGATCCATTATAAACAGATGCGGATCTGCCATATGTGGAAGGGCGCGGGAGAGATCGCCTTCGGGATCTATGCGTGCAGTCCGGAACAGTCGTCATTTAAAGCGGTATTTAGCGATATGAGATTGATGGAATGTCAGTGGGAGGCGCATAAATAAAATGAAGGCAGCGTCGATCGTGAAAGAGGCAGCATGGGATCCTGACAGAACATGGTCGGGAGCATGAGAGCAGCCATCGATCTTTGTCTGTGTGGGCAGATCCGAAGATCGATGGCTCTTTTTTCATGTTTACAGATAACCGCGCATATCCACCGCGAGTTTTTCTTCAAGGCCGATCAGCCGTTTGGTGATGTCTTTTGATCCCTCGTCGGCGGCCTTGTATTGGTTCAGATATCTGCTGAGGGATTTCACACCCATATTGCAGCCGTCTGTCATCAGGTCCGCGATCGTCTCATCCGATCCGTCTAGGGCAATCTTCGCGTTTGTCTTTATCCAGGACATGCCCTTCGCCATGGGAGCGGGTTCTTTTCCGGTGTCATGGCAGGCGTCCAGAAGTACCTGGATCTCTTCTTTTAATCGATCGTGGCTGTTCCTGCAGTCGGTGAGGCGTTCCTTGAGCGCCGTGTCGTGGACATGATCCAGAACGTCGTCGATGGAAGAAACGCCCATTTTGATGCCGGCATCACATTCCCGTAGCAGTTTTATAGTATCCGGTTCGATCATCGATCATCTTCAACTCCTTTTCTCTAGAATATGTTTGAAAACCTAAGATCTCTCTGGACCACCATAAATTTACCGACAATAGAACATCTCCCCGGCGCTTTTGGAACTTTTCTCGAAGAAAAGTACATGGGAAAGATCTGAGCGGCCGCAGATCGTACTAAATGTTAGTAAAATTTAAGCTATTTACAGGATTTAGCGGGTTTCCAAACACGCTCTGGCTGTTAAAGATAGCATTCCCGTTTTTACGGATATTATCCGGGAGATAAGGGTTGACAGACATACCTTTGGTATGATAATATAAATACATACTAAAAGTATGTAGGGAGGCGTACAATGGCTAGAAATAAACATCCGGAAGAAACGGTGGAGCTGATATTGGATGTCTCCTACCGCTTATTTATGGAAAAGGGATACGACTACACGTCCATCCAGGACATCATCGATGGACTGGGCGGCCTCAGCAAAGGCGCGATCTATCATCATTTTAAGTCAAAGGAAGATATCCTGATCGCTGTCATGGACCGGATGACGGCCGAGTCGAACAGGATGCTCGCGGATATCCGTGACCGCCCGGGCCTGACCGGCAAGGAAAAACTGCGGATGATCTTCAAAAAGTCCCTCGGCCGGCCTGTGCAGGATGATATCTTCACGGTGGCCCCGGATCTCCATAAGAACCCGCGGCTTCTTTTCAGCCTCCTGCATGAGATCGTGGAAGAAGCGGCGCCTCATTATATCCTGCCGATCATCGAGCAGGGCATCTCAGACGGTTCGATCAGAGCGGATCATCCGAGACAGTTGGCGGAGCTGATCTTGCTGGTGGCGAATATCTGGCTGGATCCGATGGTCTTCGACAGCTCTGTGGAAGAGTCCGGCCGCAGATTCATGGTATTTGCTCAGATGATGGAGGGTTTCGGGCTGGACATCATGGATGGGGAGATGTTGGAGAGAGTGCGGGAGCTGACGTCTATCTACCAAAAAAACAGATAAGGTCCTGCCCTGTAAGATGGGCGGGCATATCTTGAAACGCTTACATACCGGTATACGGTATCGAATGGAGGTTTAAAGGATGGATCGGAAACTTTTTTCAAAGGACTTGAGCCTGGTCGTCATCGGCCAGATCATCTCCCTGTTCGGCAACGCGGCGATCAGATTTGCGCTGCCGCTGTATCTGTTGGATCTGACAGGATCGTCGGCGCTCTACGGGACGGTCACGGCCTGCGCGTTCATCCCGGCGATCCTGCTGTCGCCCGTAGGCGGCATGATCGCGGACAGGGTCAATAAGAGAAATATCATGGTGCTCTTAGATCTCTTTACGGCGGCGGTCCTCATAGCCTTTTCCCTGTGCATGGACGGGGGCGACGTGATCCTCTTTATCACGGTCACGCTGATGCTCCTCTATGGGATCGCGGGCGTCTATCAGCCGTCCGTGCAGGCGAGCATCCCGGCCCTGGTCGGCACGGAGGATCTCATGGCGGCAAATTCGATCGTCAATACGGTCAGCTCTTTTGCCGCTCTGATCGGTCCCGTGCTCGGGGGCATCTTATATAGTGCGTATGGGCTGAAGGCTATATTGCGGGTCTGTGTGGCATGCTTTGTCCTGTCGGCGGCCATGGAGAGCTTCATCCGGATCCCGTTTCAGGAGCAGGCATCCAAGGGAGGCATATTGAAGACCGCCCGGTCTGACCTGGCGGAGAGCATCCGTTTTATCCGGAAGGAAAAGCCTGTGATCGGAAGGGTCGTTTTAGCCGTCTCCGGGATCAATCTGTTCCTGTCTGCGATGATCGTCGTGGCGCTGCCGTATCTGGTCACGGAAGTATTGGATCTGGGGACTTGGCAGGCGGACAGGCTTTACGGATACGCACAGGGCGCGTTGGCGGCAGGCGGACTGGCAGGGGGGATCGGTGCAGGGATCTTCGCGGACAGGCTGGCGGTCGAAAAGGCGGGCAGACTGGTGACCGCGTGCGCGGTGTGCGTGTTTCCGATCGGTGCCGCATTGCTCCTGTGTTCATCGGGGGTGTTCGTCTATGGCGTCATGACCGTATGCTGCTTTCTCATCATGGTCTTTTCGACGGTCTTCACCGTGCAGATGCTGTCTTTTGTCCAGGCGGAAACACCGCAGGAGCTGATCGGAAAGGTGATCGCGGTCATCCTGACTGTCTCCATGTGCGCCCAGCCATTGGGCAATGCATTTTATGGGGTCCTGTTCGAGATCTGCAGAGGATGTGAATATGCAGTCGTTCTGTTCTCGGGTGTGAGTTCGCTCCTGATCGCGGTCTTTAGTTTTTCAGATAAAAGATGATCTTGTCTATCAGATCCCGGCAGAGTTCCAGGTCGCTGTGGTCGTATCGGCTGATGGTCCGCAGGAACTCCAGAGTATCCAGGGTGAGCGTCTGATCATCCATGCTGCGCCCGAAGATCATCTTGTCCAGGGAGAGATCCAGAAGGACCGCGATCTGCACGAATAAGCGCAGGGAAGGCGCTTGGACGCCGTTTTCCAGTTTCGTGTAGTAGCTGTACGTGATGTCCAGCATTTCAGCCACCTGCTCCTGGGAATAACCGTATGCATTGCGTTTCTCTTTCATGGTCAGCGCCATCTGCTTGAGATATTTTTTATCCATATCGATCACCTCATTTATAGAAGTAATATAATATGAGATTGGTGGGCGGACCATTCATCATAAGAGAAATAGAGTTTCATATATAGGAAATCGGGCGGCGCGCGCGATGCGGCGTTGACAGGAGCGGGAGAAATGCCTATAATTAGGTTTACGATGCTATTGATGTTCTTATGATGAAGAAAGGCAGGATGAAGATAGATATGGCAGGAGGATTTTTTAACCGCAAGAACCGCAGGGTGCTCACGATCATCATCGCTCTGCTCCTGGTGCTGGCCATGGTGGTGCCGGTGGTGCTGGAATTTGCGATCATGTAGGGAGGACGGAGAGACAGATGAAGATCGGAAAACTTCCGGAGCAGGTCCTGCTCCGTTCTGTTTTAAAGCAGGTGGAGCACCGCAGGGAAGAAGTCCTCATGGGTCCGGGTGTGGGCCAGGATTGTGCGGTTCTGGGCTTAGGGCCGGATGAGGTGTTTGTCCTCTCGGCGGATCCCATCACGGGGACGGTGAGAGATATCGGCAGCCACAGTATCCATATCACGGCCAACGACCTGGCGGCCTCCGGCGCGGAGCCGGTGGGGGTGATGCTGACGGTGCTGCTGCCAGGGCAGACAGAAGAGGTCTGGCTGCGGGAGATGATGCGGGATGTGGAAGAGACTTGCAGGGCGCTCCATATAGAGGTCCTGGGAGGCCATACGGAGATCACCGATGTGGTAAAGCAGCCGCTGATCTGTGTAGCGGGCGTGGGCAGGGTGAAGAAAGGGCAGCAGGTGCTGACCAGTGGGCTGAAGCCCGGCCACGATCTGATCGTGACCAAGTGGATCGCGCTGGAAGGCACGTCGATCATCGCAAAAGAGCGGGAAAAAGAGCTTTATGAAGTGCTGCCAAAGGGATTTGTCGACACGGCCAAAGGCTTCGATCAGTATCTCTCCGTGCTGCCGGAGAGCCGGATCGCCGTTGCCCACGGCGTGAGCGCCATGCATGATATCACAGAAGGGGGCATCTTCGGCGCCCTCTGGGAATTTGGCGAGGGGGCCGGGGTGGGGCTGGACGTGGACTTAAAGAAGATCCCGATCCGCCAGGAGTCAGTGGAAGTCTGCGAGCGGTACGGGCTCAATCCATATATGCTGATGTCCAGCGGCTCCATGCTGATCGGGACTTCCCGGGGGGCGGCGCTGGTACGCGCCCTGGAAGACGCGGGGATCCCCGCCGCCCTGATCGGACAGGCGACGGATAAAGCCGACCGGATCTTGAGGAACGGTGATGAGATCCGCTATCTGGACCGTCCCCAGAGTGATGAACTGTACCGGCTTTTGTAAGGAGAGGTCTTGGGATGAACATCGTATTGTACGAGCCGGAGATACCGGCCAACACGGGAAATATCGGGCGCACCTGCGTGGCCACAGGGACCCGGCTCCACCTGATCGAGCCGCTGGGCTTCCGGCTGGGTGAAAAAGAGATCCGGCGGGCAGGGATGGATTACTGGAAGGATCTCGACGTGCGTCTGTACATTGACTATGAAGATTTTATGAAAGAGAATCCGGGGGCGCGGATCTACTATGCCAGCACGAAAGCGATCCAGACGTATGATCAGGTGTCTTACCGGGAGGATGATTTCATCATGTTCGGCAAAGAGAGCGCGGGGATCCCGGAAGAGATCCTCCTGGAAAACCAGGAGACAGCCGTCCGGATCCCCATGAAGGAGGACATACGCTCCCTGAATCTGAGCAATTCCGTGGCGGTGGTGCTCTACGAGGCGCTGCGCCAGCAGGGATTTGCCGGGATGCAGAAAAAGGGCGCGCTGACGAGATATCAGTGGAGGGGATGATCGGGCATCTGATCCAGCGTGAAGATGAATTCCGTCCCCACGCCTTCAGTGCTGATCACGTCGATGTTCTGGTTGTGGGCGCTCACGATCTCCTTGACGATGGAGAGGCCCAGGCCGGTGCCCCGGCGGTCCTTGCCGCGGGAGGAGTCCGCCTTATAGAAGCGCTCCCAGATCTTCGGCAGGTCCGTCTTGCTGATCCCGCTTCCTCTGTCCTTGACAGAGACTAAGATCCGGCCGTTCTTCTCCGTCGTCTCGATGGTGATGGCGGACTCGTTGGGGCTGAATTTGATCGCGTTGTCCAGCAGGTTATAGAGGACCTGCTGGATCTGTTCCATGTCCGCATAGGCGTAGAGCTGCGGGCCGGATAAGATCAGCTCGATGGAGATCTTTTTATTCCGGCAGATGCCTTCAAAGGTGGCTGCCGTATTTTTGATGACTTTGTTGATGTCAAAGGCGCGCAGATTCATCATGCGGCTCTTCACATCTAAGTTATTTAAGGTGAGCAGGCTCTCCGTCAGTTTCTCCAGGCGGTCCGTCTCGTTTAAGACGATCTGGATGTATTTACCCTGATCTGCCGCGTCGATGGTGCCGTCCACGATCGCTTCCAGGTATCCCTTGATAGAAGTGAGCGGCGAGCGGAAGTCGTGGGAGATGTTGGCGATGAACCGGCGCTGGTATTCGCCGCTGTGGGCCAGCTCCCCGGACATGTAGTTCAGCGTCTGGGCGAGATAGCCGATCTCATCCTGCGAATGGACGGGGATCTGATGGTCCAGATGCCCGGCCGAATATTCCTCCGCGCCAGTGGTGATCTTCCGCAGGGGCAGATAGACGCTGAAGGTAAAGAGCAGCAAGATCGATAGGGAAAGGCTAAAGAGCAGGAGGAAGATCGCATGGATCACCACGAGGATCTCCTCCCGTTCTGCGTACAATCGCTCCATGGGGTAATGGATGGCGATGTAGCCCTTGATGGTCATATCGGAGGTGATTGGGGCGATCACGCTCATCATGGACTCCTGGAAATATCCGAAGAAGTTTCCCGTCCGGTAATAACTGGATCCCCAGGTGAGCGGGTCGAAATCCTCCAGTTCCAAAGGCGTCTGGTATGGCTCCCCGTGACTGGTATCCAGCAGGATGTCCCCAGTCTGGTTCAGCATCCAGATCTGTGCGTCCTGGTAGGTGGCCAGGGAGGACAGATTGCTGTAGATGTTCTTCAGATTGTAGGTGGCCGTGCGGTAGCGCACCGTGTTGTCAAAAGAGATCGCGTTGGCTTCCCGGTAGATCTGTTCGCTGATCTTCTTTTCCAGGTGGGCCTGGACCAGCCTGGAGCCGATGGTGGATATGGCGATGAAACCCAGCAGGCCGAACGCCGCGTAGGCCAGGAGGAATTTCAGGTAAAGGGTCTTCTTCATGTCACTTTACCTCAAATTTATAACCGATCCCCCACACAGTGCTGATGGACCAGGACTTGTGATCCTTGATCTTCTCGCGGAGACGTTTGATGTGGACATCCACGGTCCGTGTGTCACCGATGTATTCATAGCCCCAGATATGATCAAGGAGCTGTTCCCGCGTAAAGACCTGGTTCGGAGAGGCGGCCAGGAAATACAAAAGCTCCAGTTCCTTCGGGGGCATATCCACATGTTTGCCCTTGTAGAGCACAGAATAATTGGTCAGATTGACGGAGAGATCCGGGTAGTTGACGCATTTCTCGTTGGAGGGGGCCGGGATCGTCTCTTTTACCTGAAAACGGCGCAGGACGGCGCGCACCCGGGCGACCAGTTCTTTGGAGTCGAAGGGTTTGATGATGTAATCATCGGCGCCCAGCTCCAGCCCCAGGACCTTGTCGAATGTCTCCCCTTTCGCGGAGAGCATGATGATGGGCACGTCGGACTTCTGGCGGATCTCCCGGCAGACCTGATACCCATCGATCCCCGGCAGCATCAGGTCCAGCAAGATCAGGTTGGGGGAAAAGACGGAGAATTGGGTCAGGGCCTCCTCGCCGTCGTGTACGATGGCCGTCTCGAAACATTCTTTTGTCAGGTAGAGCGCGATCAGTTCGGCGATATTTTCATCATCATCCACGATGAGGATCTTCTGTTTATTTACCATGGGTCAGGCTCCTTTTTCTTTTTATTATACCGCATCTGTTTTTCGTTGACAATGAAAGTTTTTCGTGCTATATTAGTGAGACAGATAGAGGTTGCGTTTTTCATGAGTAGCCCTGCCGGATGCTACAGGGGCAGGAGAAGGAGGGAGAAAGGGAAAAGCGCCGAAAAGGTATGATACCTGAGATCATACGCTTTGGGCATATGTATGAAGAATCATATGACTGTCACCTTGGCGCAGATCACGGGGTGGAGAGCTATCTAAGGAACTTTTTTTGTGCATCGTTTTTTTGTGTGCGTATTCTTTAGAGGCAAACTTTCCGTTTGCCTCTTTTTGCGTATACTATGATATAGAAAGAGACAGGATAAAGGAGGAAGAAAAAATGGCTATATTCAAAGGCGCCGGTGTGGCGATCGTGACACCGATGCATGCGGACGGAGCGGTGAACTACGACAAACTGGAGGAACTCTTAGAGTTTCAGATCGCAAATGGCACAGATGCGATCATCATCTGCGGGACGACGGGCGAGTCTTCCACGCTGACGGTGGAGGAGCATCTGGATGTGGTCCGTTTTGCCATCGACAAGGTCAATAAGAGGATCCCGGTGATCGCGGGTACGGGCTCAAACTGCACAGTGACGGCCACCGAGATGTCCAAGGAAGCGGAGAGCTACGGCGCGGACGGACTGCTCCTGGTATCGCCCTATTACAACAAGGCGACGCAGAAGGGCCTGATCGCTCATTACACGAAGATCGCGTCCGCGGTCTCCACGCCGATCATCCTCTACAACGTGCCCAGCCGCACGGGCTGCAACATCCTCCCGGAGACGGCGGTGGCCCTGGCGAAGAATGTGAAGAACATCGTGGGGATCAAGGAGGCCAGCGGGAACATCTCCCAGGTGGCGAAGCTGATGGCCTTAGCCGACGGATGCATCGACCTGTATTCCGGCAACGACGACCAGGTGGTGCCGCTCCTGGCCTTAGGCGGGATCGGCGTGATCTCCGTACTGTCAAATGTGGCGCCCCGCCAGACGCACGATATGGTGCAGAAGTTCCTGGACGGGGATGTGGCGGGCAGCAGAAAGATCCAGCTCGCGGCGCAGCCGCTGATCGACGCATTGTTCAGTGAAGTGAATCCGATCCCGGTAAAAGCGGCGCTGAACCTGATGGGGATGGGAGCCGGGACACTGCGCCCGCCGCTGACTGAGATGGAACCGGCGCACCAGGAGGTGCTGGCGGAGGCGATGAAAGAGTTTGGCATCCCCCTAAAATAAATGAGTCCAAAGGAGTAAGAGGATAGACAGGAGAACATATGATAAAGATGATCATGATCGGCTGCAATGGCCATATGGGTCAGGTGATCAGCGGGCTGGTCCGGGACGACCCGGAGGCCCAGATCGCAGCCGGGATAGATGTGACGGACGACCGGGAGAACGGTTACCCGGTATTTACAGATATAAGGAAATGCGATGTGGCCGCGGACGTGGCGATCGATTTCTCAGCGCCCCAGGCGCTGGACGGCGTGCTGGAGTACTGCGTCGGGCATCAGGTGCCGGCGGTCCTGTGCAGCACGGGTCTGAGCGAGCGGCAGCTGGCGCAGATCTCTGAGGCCAGCAAGAAAGTCGCCGTGCTGAAGTCTGCGAACATGTCCCTAGGGATCAATACATTGCTGCATCTGATCCAAGAGGCGGCGAAAGTCCTGGCTGGCGCGGGCTTTGACATGGAAGTGGTGGAGAAGCACCATCGCCTGAAAAAAGATGCGCCCAGCGGGACGGCCCTGGCCCTGGCGGACAGCCTGAACGAGGCCATGGGAGATGCCTACCATTATGTATATGACCGCAGCCAGAGGGTGCAGGCGCGGGATGACAAGGAGATCGGGCTCTCGGCAGTGCGCGGGGGCACGATCGTGGGCGAACACGATGTGATCTTCGCCGGGCCGGATGAAGTGGTGACGTTCAGCCACACGGCCTACTCCAAAGCGGTGTTCGGCAAAGGCGCCGTGGAAGCGGCCAAATTCCTGGCCGGCAAGCCCGCGGGCTATTACGATATGAGCGATGTGATCTCCGGGACATAAAAAAACGATCATTTTTCATGTATAAGATCCGCCGAAAGGGAAGATATTATATTTAGGATATCGACTCTAAGAAGGAAAAGGAGAATGAAACATGAAAATGAAGAAATTGATGTTGTGTGGGATCGCGGCGCTCACGTTGTGCATGGCTACTGCCTGTGGGTCGAACAATGATAAGACCGACAATGGAAACGGGAACGGGAACAAGACAGAGCAGAATGCCGCGGATGAAAACGATGCGGACGACGAGAACGGCACAGGCACGGGAACAGACACCGACGCGGACGACAAGAACGGTACGGGCGGCAATGGAAACGGCGGCAATGGCGATACCAAGGACAACGGCACGGACAACGGCAGCGTGGCCGATGATATAGGTGACGGGATCGAGGATCTGGGCGACGACGTGGACGACGTCATCGACAAAGGGACAGAGAACTCAACGGAGAACAGGCCCGAGGATCTGCCGGATACCGAGACAGATACCCACACTGATACCAACAATAACAATAGCGTTACAGAAGGGACAGACGACGCAGTTCAATAGATCGCGAAAGTGGAAAAAAGGGATGGGACAGGTCATGCGCCCATCCTTTTGCGATCCTAAGGGAGGGGACATGGGGACTTTTGAATTTGACGGAGAGAAATACAAAAGGGCGTCGAAGCACCAAAAAGAATGGGGGAATGATCTGATTGCCCAGATGCGGCTGAGAGGGGATGAGACGATCCTCGATCTGGGGTGCGGCGACGGGGTCCTGACAGAAAGGCTCGCGCAGTCCGTGCCCGGCGGGGCGGTCTTAGGGGTCGACGCATCCAGGGGGATGATCGAGACGGCCAGGCGCATAGAACGGGAGAACCTCCGTTTCATCCAGATGGATATCAACGATCTGGACTTTGAAGAACAGTTCGACATCATCTATTCCAACGCCGCCCTGCACTGGGTAAAAGACCACGAGCTGCTGCTCAAAAACTCCCTCCGGGCGCTCAAAAGCGGCGGCCGGATCTACTGGAACTTTGCGGGCGCGGGGACCTGCGCGGCGTTTAACGACATCACACGGGGGATCATCCAAAAGCCAGAGTACGCAGACTTTTTTACAGGCTTTGAATGGCCCTGGGTCATGCTCCCGGCAGGGGAATACGAGCGGATGGCCCGCGCGGCTGGATTTACCGTGATCAGGATAGAAGAAGAAAACAAGGACAGGTGCTTTGCGGATGCGGATGAGCTGACAGGATGGATCGATCAGCCCAGCATCGTGCCTTTCCTGCAGGAGATCCCAGAAGAAAAGAAAGAGCGGTTCCGCCAGGAGGTCATCACAGAGATGCTGGGCAGGACGCGTCAGCCGGACGGTACATATTTTGAGACATTCCGCAGGATCAATATCTGTGCCCAGAGGAGAGAGGTGTAAAAATGCGCAAATGCATCAGATGCGGCAGCGAGATGAAAGAAAACTGTGCGATCAAAGTCGAAGGCGCGGGATACGGGATCGTCATGTCTTCCGATGAAAAGAAACTCTTCGGCGGCAGGATGGGGAAGCCGAAAGTCGCGGTCTGCCCCAAATGCGGGGAAGTCTCCATCTATATTGAGGACCCACAGCGGCTGCAGTCATGACAGATCAAAGGTAAAGGAGGGGCTATGCGATTTCGTCCATGTATCGACATACATAACGGCCGGGTCAAACAGATCGTAGGGGGCAGTTTAAGAGACACAGGTGACCAGGCAAAGGAAAATCATGTGGCAGAGCAGGACGCGTCCTATTTTGCACATCTCTATCGGGAAAAAAATCTAAAAGGCGGGCACATCGTCCTGTTGAACCCGCAGGGCTCCGCCTTCTATGAGGCCACCCGCGCCCAAGCGTTCCAGGCCCTTGCGGCGTTTCCGGGGGGACTGCAGATCGGGGGCGGGATCCGTCCGGACAACGCGCGGGAGTACCTGGATGGAGGGGCCAGCCATGTGATCGTCACATCCTACGTCTTCCGGGAGGGGCGGATCTCCTACGAGCATCTGGATGGGATCCGGCGTGAAGTGGGCCGGGAACATCTGGTGCTGGATCTGAGTTGCCGGAAAAAAGACGGGAGATACTATGTGGTCACGGACCGCTGGCAGAGATTTACGGATACGGAGGTCACGCTGGACCTTCTGCGGGAACTGGGAGAGAGCTGTGCGGAATTTCTGGTCCATGCCGTGGATGTGGAGGGAAAGGCCGCGGGCATCGACGAAGAGCTGGTGCGGCTCTTGGCAGAGTCTGAGGGCTGTCCGGTCACCTATGCCGGGGGCGTGGGCGGCTATCACGACCTGGAGAGACTCCGCCGGGCGGGCCGGGGCCGGGTGGATGTGACGATCGGCAGCGCCCTGGATCTCTTTGGTGGATCTATGCAATTTGACAAGGTGTTGGGATACTGCGATAAAAATATGTAAATTTTTCATAAAATGGTGTGATTTTTTCAGAATATATGGTATAATAAAATATCAGCAGCGATTGCGCTGGTAGACGATCCAGTCAGAGATCGGAATGCTAGGATCAAATACAGAATAGTAAGGGGGCTTGAGATATGCGTATTATCATCAGCGGAAAAAATCTTGATGTGTCAGAAGGATTGAGAACGGCGGTTGAGGATAAGCTGGGAAAACTGGAAAGATATTTTACTCCGGAAACTGAAGTGATCGTGACATTGAGTGTGGAGAAGGAAAGACAGAAGATCGAGGTCACCATCCCTGTGAAAGGGAACATCATCCGTTCCGAGCAGACCAGCAATGACATGTATGTGTCCATCGATCTGGTCGAAGAGGTGATCGAACGGCAGCTCAGGAAGTACAAGAATAAGATCGTGGACAAGAAGCAGGAGGGCGGCAACTTCCAGAAGGCTTATATCGAGAAAGATTATGATGAAGATGAAGAAGTGAAGATCATCCGGACGAAGCGTTTTGGCATCAAGCCCATGTACCCGGAAGACGCGTGCGTGCAGATGGAACTGCTGGGACACAATTTCTTCGTATTCTTCAATGCGGAGACAGAGCAGGTCAACGTGGTGTACAAGCGCAAGGGAAATACGTATGGATTGCTCGAACCGGATTTTTGATAGAGGATCGTGTGGATATTTTACGGATAGGAGGGCTGTCTCGTAGTCTTTGGCTGCGGGACGGCCTTTTTTGCTGTACATAAAAATTTTTTACAGAAAATTGTTACCAAATGGCAAGAAAAGTGCTACAATGGTATACGAAGGCGCTGTACTCAAGTGTTTGTCTGATACAGATCCAGTTTATTGGGAAAAGAAGGATATATGAAAAGGAGGTAAGACCTATGTTTGAAATCGGTGAATTTATTGTTTATGGACACAAGGGGATATGCAAGGTAGAAGACATCACTTATCTGGATATGAGTGGCGCTGATAAAGAGAGACTGTACTATGTACTGGTCCCGGTGAACACGAGAGGCGGTAAAGTATATTCGCCCGTGGACAGCGGGAAGGTCCAGACCCGGAAGATGATGACCAGTGAGGAGGCCAACGATCTGATCGATGAGATACCGAAGATCGAACAGCTCTGGGTCACCAACGATAAGATGCGGGAAGAGCAGTACAAGGAAGTTGTCAATGGATGCGACTGCCGTCAGTGGATCAAGATCATCAAGACCCTGCACTTGCGCAGGAAGGAGCGGCTGGCACAGGGCAAGAAGATCACGGCGATCGACGAGCATTATCTGAAATTAGCCGAAAACCAGCTCTATGGGGAGCTGTCCGTGGTATTTGGAAAGGAAAAAGGGGAGATGGAGAGCTTTATCGCTCAGCGGATCAGATCTGCAGGGTGAGCTGCGGGTCGCCGTACCCCCGTTTGTATGCGCAGGTGATATCCTTCATATCATAGAGGATTTTCTTTTCGCGGCAGCTCTGCGCGAAGATCTCCCACAAGTGTTGTGCGCGGGGGCTGGTACACATATAGGAGGAGCCGTACCGCGCCTGGTAACGCGCGATTAGGCGTTCCTGGGGAAATCGTTCGATCAGTTTCCCATAGTAATAGTCCCGCTGCCGGTCCCGCAGGGTCATCCCAAAGGCGGGATAGATGAAACGCGCGCCTGCCTGGGCGGCTTTCTCTACGATCGCCAGGATGTTTTCGTCGGTGTCCTCGATGAAAGGGAGGACGGGCATGAGCAGGATGCCCGCGAACAGCCCGGCCTCAGAGAGGCGGCGGATGGCCTCAAACCGCAGGGAAGATGCAGGCGCGTGGGGTTCGACTTTTCCACAGAGACTGTCTTCGGCGGCTGTGATCGTAATCTTGAGAAGGACGGGAGAGTGGCGGGCAATCGACTGCAGGATATCCATGTCCCGCAAGATCAGGTCGCTCTTCGTGGCGATCGTCACGCCGAATTCAAAGGCATCGATCAATTCCAGTGCGTGGCGGGTGAGCAGCGCGTGTTCTTCCTGGGGATTGTAGGGGTCGCTCATGGCGCCCATACCGACAACGCCCTTCTTCGTTTTCCTGCGCAGGTCGTCCCGGATGATGCGCAGAGCGTCCTCTTTGGCATGTACGGTGTCAAAATCCTCGATGCCGTAGCAGGCGCTGCGGCTGTCGCAGTAGATACAGCCGTGGCTGCAGCCCCGGTATATATTCATGTTGAAGTCCGTGCCGAACCATTGGCCGGGGGTTTTTCTGTTTGTCACGATATGTTTTGCGGGTATGGAGTCCATCTTCTTTGTTCCTTTCTAGATGCACGGATGTTTGAAGAGAATCTAGATCCTGTAAATAGCTTATATTTTATTAACAGTTGTACGATCGTTCAGATATTTAAATGTACTTTTCTGCGAGAAAAGTACCAAAAGCGCCGGGGTTGCTAAGCGCCAGTGGCGCTTGGTCAGCAACGACCGGAACGGAGTGGAGACCTTGCGTATTTCCCCCGGACCCCTTAAAACGCTGTCTTTGAGGGGCAAGTATTCTATTACCTGTAGATCGTGGTGTTCGGATAGGCTTCTGGTGTTACGGATCCTCGTGTGTTTTGGATGGTATGTTGAGTGTTACGATCGCGCCGACCACCAGTGCGACTCCGGCCAGGGAGAGGGGTGTCAGGGCTTCCCCGAACACGATGCATCCGGCGAATGTGGCCACGACCGGTTCTACCGACGCCATGATGGAGGCGGAGCTGGCTCTCACTGAGGAGAGGCCGATCGTGTAGAACAGGTAGGGGAGCACGGCGGTCACGATGGCCGTGAGCAGGATCAGGATGAGGATCTCTCCCGGATGGTCGGCGCTCTGTATCTTCCGGAATATATCTGCCGGGTCACAGAAAGCCAGCGCTCCGATCCCTCCGCAGAGGAAGGAAAAGGTGGTCACGGTGACGGGCGGGTAGCGTCTGAGCACAAAAGTCCCCAGGATGCTGTACAGGCCGTATCCGAAAGCGGAGATCAGGCCGAAGACGACCGCTGCCGCCGGCGTGTGGCCTCCTCCGCCGGTGCCCGTCACCAGGATGCAGCCCGCGAATGCCATCAGGAGAGCCGCGGCCTTCTTCTTCGTCAGCTTTTCATGGAAGAGGACCAGCGACATGAGCATCACCATGATCGGCGCGGTGTACAGTAAGATCGCGGCCACGGACAGGGACGCCATGGAGATCGTCCGGAAATAGCACACGGTGAAAAGGAGTATGCTGGCGATCCCCGTCCCCAAGAACCAGAGGATGTCCCGCGGCCGGATCTTTAGGAGTTTCCAGTCCATGACGGACGCGATCAGCAGGAAAATGACACCTCCGCCGATGATGCGCAGGGACGCGACCTGCAGGGATGTAAAATGATAGGCTTCCAGCCGGCGGACAAAGATCCCCATGGTCCCCCACAGGGATCCGGCGGCCAGGATGAAAGCTGGTGCTGTACGTTTCATGAGTTTTTCAGTACCCTCCTCTTGTCGTTTTATCCAGATCTTTCGATTATAACACTTTTACCGGATATTTTCCAGAGATATCCGCACCGCTTGAAAAACGATCCGGCATATGCTATCATGAAAACAACAAGGAGAAAGGAAGCGATCCATATGGCAGAAAAAACGATCCTTTGCTACGGCGACTCCAATACGTACGGCTATGATCCCACGACCGGACTGCGCTTTTCATCGGATATCCGCTGGACCGGGCGGCTCGGGCGGATTCTCGGGCCGGGCTTTCGGATCATAGAAGAAGGCTGCAACGGGCGGACCACCATGTACGACTACCCGGATGAGAGCTGGAAGAACGGTCTGCATTACCTGCGGCCCTGTCTGAATTCCCATAAACCTCTGGACATCGTGATCCTCATGCTCGGGACCAACGATCTAAAAGAGATCTTCCATGCGTCGGCGCAGGAGATCGCGGAAAATGCCGGGCGGTTGGCGGCGGTCATCCAGGAGTTTACAGCCGAGAAACAGGGGTCTGTTCCTCAGATCATCCTCGTCTCCCCGCCGCGGATCGGGCCGGGCATCACAAGCTCGCCTTTCAGAGGGGAATTCACACAGAGAGCGGTCACGGAGTCGGCGGAGTTTTCGGCCTATTACAGACAGGAGGCTGGGCGCAGAGGGTGCGTCTTTTTTGATGCGGCGCAGTACGTCCGGCCGTCCCGGGAAGATTCCCTGCATCTGATGCCGGAGGCCCACGCAGCCCTGGCCGAAGGGTTTGGAGCGGTGATAAAAGGATCATGAGCAAGGTGAATAAAATGGACGTAAATATCAAAGAGATCATGAACGACATCTTAAAGAGCGTCTCTAAGATCGATCATATCAGGCCGGAGGATCTGCCGAATATCCATCTGTACATGGATCAGGTGACCACGTTCATGGATGCCCAGCTGGAGTCCACCAAGCGGCACCCCGAAGACAAGATCCTGACGAAGACCATGATTAACAACTATACGAAGAACCATCTGCTCCCGCCGCCGGAGAAGAAGAAGTACAGCAGAGAGCATCTGCTGCTCCTGATCTTCATCTATTATTTCAAGAACATCCTGACGATCAATGATATCCAGGCGCTGCTCGGCCCGATCACGGAAAAGTATTTTCGGAATACGGACGGATGGGATTTGCAGGATATCTATGCGGAAGTCTTCAGCATGGAGAAAGGCCAGATCGAGTACCTGCAAAAAGATCTGGTCAAACGCTACAATACAGCCACAGAGACATTCCAGCAGGCGCCCGAAGAAGAGCGGGAGTCGCTGCAGTTGTTTTCATTTCTGTGCCTGCTCAGTTTTGACGTGTATGTGAAAAAGATGCTGTTGGAGAGGGTCCTCGACGATCTGGGCGGTAAGGAGGCCCGTCCCGCTGAGAAGGCGGAAAAGAAGAAGTCCGAAAAAAGACCGGGGAACTAAACGTCCTCGGTCTTTCGTAAGTTGGATCCGAACAGCCGGTTGAAGCCCAGCCATTCTTTTTTTGCCGACGCGGCCCCGAACAGTTCGGTCACGGTCTCCATGCGGGCGTCGGTGTTGTCGGCCAAGTTCAGCGCGATGGCCTCGGCCAGCGCCGGTTTTTTTGGCGAACCGTATTCCAGTTCCCCGTGATGGGACAGGAGACAGTGCTTCAGTTCGTTTTCCAGCAATCCCGGGAAATCCGGCAGCTCATCCCGGATGATGTCGTGGATCATCTCGGTCCCGATCACGATGTGGCCTAAGAGCTGGCCGTCGTCGGTGTAGTCATTTAAGGGGAACGGCGCCAGTTCCCTGGTCTTTCCGATGTCGTGGCAGAGGGCCGCTGTGATCAGCAGATCCCTGTTCAGGACCGGGTAGATCTGGGCGTAGAAGTCGCACAGCCGCGCCACACCGATCGTGTGTTCCAGCAGGCCGCCGATAAAGCCGTGGTGTACGGTCTTTGCGGCGGAATGGCTCTTGAACTTCTGAAAAAAGTCTTTATCGTCGATGAACAGCCGGGTGAGGAGCTCTGACAGGTGCGGATTTTGTACAGAATGGATCAGATCCAGCAGTTTCTGTGTCATCTCGTCCACATTGTTCTCGCTGACGGGCAGGTAATCGGCGGGCTGGTATTCCCCTTCTTTTGCGCAGCGGACCCTTTTCACGCTGATCTGCAGGGCGCCCGCGAAGCTGTTCACGTCCCCCACGATCGCGATATAGTCCAGCACGCCGAAATCATCGATCCCCTGGGAATTGGGATCCCAGATCTTGGCGTCGATCGTCCCCGTCTTGTCCTGCAGGATCAGGTTCTCGTAAGGCTTTCCATTTTTTGTCACGGCGGATTGCTTCTGTTTGCAGAGGTAGATCTCCCCCACGCGCTCTCCTTCACGCAGCTCATTGATAAATTTCATTTCTCCTCCCTCTCTATTGGATATCCAGGACCACATTGATCTTTGTCTGGCCGTAGCCTTCCGCGCCTTTGCGCACGATGGCCACCTGTACTTTCTGCCCTTTTGTGCATTTCTGCAGCTCTGTGTAGAGGCGCTGCATGGTGTGGACGTCCTTCTTGTTGAACGCGGTGATCACGTCCCCTCTCTGGATGCCTGCCTTCATGGCCGGGGAATCTTCCTCCACTCTCTCTACGAAGAGTCCTTTGGAGGTCTTCGGATCATCGGCGTCAGTGTCTGTCGCCTCCTGGCCCCAGATCCCCATATAGATGATGTCCTTCCCGTTGGAGAGATTTTCGATCAGAGGTTTTAGCTGGGAGACGGACAGGGCTTTGACCATCGTGCGGGTATCCTCCGGTCCGTAGGACATGGCGATGATCCCGATGATGCTGCCTGTCGTATCCAGGAGCACGCCGCTACCCCCGCCGCTGCCGAGCATGTCCGTGGTCAGCAGGTTGTACTCCATATCCGCCACGGGGACCTTGTTGGAGACTGAGGTCACGTTTCCGTAGACCACGGAGTCGGCATATCCCGTGGGCGACCCGATGGCGATCACCGGCTTTCCCTGCACTAGGCTGTAGGAGTTCCCGAGGGGGGCGACGGTGATCGCCTCGAGGGTCTTCTTTTTCATGGAGTCGGCTGAGATCTTGACCACGGCCAGTCCGGTGGCGGCATCGCCCTTGGCCTGGACGGCTTGGGCTGTGGTTCCGTCCGCAAAACGCACCTGTATCTTTTCGGCGTCCCGGATGGCGGACATCTGTGTCAGGATGAAATACTCGCTCCCGTTCGTCTCGAAGATGATCCCCTGAGATTCGCCGGAGGAGAGGACGGTATTGTCCAGCAGGTTTTCGTCTTTTTGGACGCCCGATACGTGGACTAGGGCTCTGCGCGGACTTTCCGCTACGGCGAGGATGTCGTTGTAGATCTTCTCATAATCCTCCAGCGTGATCTTGCGCGGCACCTCCACCACCTGGGGCGTGGGTGTCTCCTCCGGCACGGGCGCCACAGTCTCAGTCAGCTCGTCCTTCGGGATCGTCACTTCCTGTCCCTGGGCCTGCTGTCCGTCCAGGCGTTTTGAGAAGGCAGGGTACACCAGTGAAAAAACAACCGCAGCGACCGCACCGAATAAGATGGCGCTGCCTATAAGAAACGCGGTCCGCCGCAGGGATCCTCTCCAGTTGACGGGCCTGCTCTTGATCGTCTCTTTTATAAAACGGTATCCTTCCGTATCTGAAGTTTCTTTATGATCCCCCATACGAAAATCCTCCTGTTTTTATCAACGGTTTTAGTGATATTTTAGCAAAAAGTTATGAACATTTTATGAATAGCGGGGACTTTTTGGCGCGTACGGTCACATTTCTTTCACCCGAAGATCACACTTTCAACACAATTTTTCGCTATACTCTATACGTGTTAAGGATAAACCCTTTTCAAACAAATTCTTTTTCATACGCTGGTGCGTGTGATGCGCACCAGCATTCCTTTCCATCTTTCATATCTCCATTGCACTCCACGGAAGAATAGGTTACAATAGGATACATGGATTATATAGTTTTGGACCTGGAATGGAATCAGTGCCCGGACGGGAGAGAGGCGGAAGATGCACAGCTCCCCTTTGAGATCATCGAGATCGGGGCGGTCAAACTAAATAAGGACAGGGATGTCGTCAGTGAATTTCATGAGATGATCAAGCCCAAGGTCTATCACTGGATCAACAGCAAGACCCGGGAGATCGTCCATCTGGATTACAGCAGCCTGAAGGATGGGACGCCTTTTCCCCAGGCAGCCCGCCGGTTCTTTTCCTGGTGCGGCGGGGAGCCGAAGTTCTGTACCTGGGGGGACCAGGACCTGATGGAGCTGCAGCGGAATCTGAAATACTACGGGATGGAGGGCCTGCTGCCCGGCCCCCTGGAATATTATGACGTGCAGAAATTGTTCAGCCTGTGTTACGAAGACGGCAGGGTGCGCAGGGCCCTGGAGTATGCGGTGGATCATCTGGATCTGGAGAAACGGGAGGATTTTCATCGGGCGCTGGCGGATGCCCGGTATACGGCGGAGGTCTTCCGGCGGGTGGACGAGGCGTGTATACGCAGGAATTTTTCCGTTGACGTGTACCAGAATCCCAAGAGCAAGAAGGAAGAGATCCATATCTTCTACGATGATCGTGTGAAATTTGTCTCCAGGGAGTTTTCCAGCAAGGAGGCGGCGATTGGTGACCGGGAGGTGAGCAGCACCTGCTGTCCTCTGTGCCACAGACCGGCCAAACGGAAGATCCGGTGGTTTTCTGTGAATGCCCGCCGGTATTTCAGTATATCTGTGTGCCCGGAGCATGGCTATATCAAGGGGAAGGTCAGGATGCGCAAGACGGACGAGGGAAAGTTCTATGTGGAGAAGACCACGTCCCTCGTGGATGAGGCTGACGCAAAGAGGATCCTTGAGAAGAAAGAACTTCTTTGCGCCAAGAGACGGCTGCACCGCCGGTCGATGCATGAACATTAAGGGGATCAGGAGGCGTATTGGTAGGAATAGCCCACGTAATGGTCTTTGTAATAGTAAGAAGTCTTTAGGCGCCATGGGCCGGCAGTGTTCGGTTCCATGGCTTTTTTTGTGGTCAGGTCTTTTGCGGAGATATCTGCGGGCAGGAGCGTCCAGCCGGGAAAGAGGGCTTTTAGGCCGCAGGCATCCGCCCAGCTGAGGGGAAGATCCGGTCCCAGTTGGCGGTCTAAAGGAAGGCGGAATGCGACGTCCGCTTCTTTTTTCGTCTGTTTCCACTGGAAATTGTCAAAGCCGTAGTCCAAAAGAGCCGTGGTGTCGGAATATATGGGCGTCCCGTCGGTCTTCAGATCTACGCAGACGAGGATGCGGTTGTCTTTTTTTGCAAAGGTGACCAGTGTGTTCAGGGCCTGGTCGGTGTAGCCGGTCTTGCCGCCGCGGCAGCCGGTGTAATACCAGTCGTCGTCGGAGAGGAGCTTCTGGTGGTTGAGCAGATAGCGGGTCTCCTCTTCCATGTTCGTGGGCGGGATCTCGTAATATACGGTACACACGGTGTTCAGGAATGTCGGGTTGTGGTAGGCGGCCCGCGCGATCAGGGCCATGTCGTGGGCGGTGACGTAATGGTCTTCATCGTGCAGGCCGTGGGGATTGACGAAATGAGTCTCAGTGCAGCCCAGCTCGGCCGCTTTTTCGTTCATCATATCCACGAAAGCTTCCACCGACCCGGCCACATGTTCGGCCAGCCCCATGGCCACTTCGTTGGCGGAGGCCAGCATCAGGGCGTAGAGACTCTGTTCCACGGTCAGCTGTTCGCCCACGTCGATGCCGATATGGCTGCTCTCCGGTTCGATGCCGTATACGGCGTTCTCTGAGAATGTCACCACATCGGAGAGGTCGCTGTTCTCGATGGTCACGAGGGCGGTCATGATCTTGGTGATGCTGGCGGGGTATTGCTTGGCGTGGATGTTTTTTTCGTAGAGACAGATCCCATAGTCCACATCCATCACGATCGCCGACTCTGCCTGTACCTGGGGACCCTGGGGCCAGCCGGGGATCTCGTTGGACTCGATCGGCAGGTAGTAGGAGGGCGGATAGGGATCCGGGGTCTCTTCCGGGACCGCGTCGTCCTGGGGTGCATTTGCCGGACTGTCGGCCGCCTGGAGATCATCTTCAGGGAGAGCATCTTCCGGGGCGGCCGCATCCTGGATCATGTCCTCCGGGGCGGTGCCTTCCTGGGCGCGGACGGTCAGGGGCGTGCACAGCCCTGCGCATAGGGCCGCGCAGAGGATCGAGGCTGGCAGGAGGGTGCGGATCTTATATTTATATTTACCTGTATCTTTATTATCTCTGTTTTTATTCTTCTGCATCTTTCTCATCGTCGGTTTCGCTTTCATCGGCATCTTCGTCGGTCAGGATGCCCTCTTTTTCGTCAGCGGAATAAGCAGTCGTCTTCACTTCGGCGTTGTTTATGATGAAATCCATGATCCTGGTGAGGGCGACCGTCTCTGTCACGGTGGATTCACCGTATTGTTTGTTCAGCTCGTCCATGGACATGCCATAATCTTCTTCCATCTGCTCTCTGGCCTTCTCGCTGTCTTCGTCGTCCATGCTGAAGCCTTCGTTGTCCATGATCGCCTGCAGGATCAGGTTCTGTTTTACCTTGTATTCGGCGTACTGCTGGCTCTCCTCTTCGATCTGTTCTTTGGTCATGCCCTGGGCTTTTAAGAGGTCGTCGACGGACTGGCCCATCTGCTCCGCATAGCTGTTCAGGGAGTCGTTGTACTCTTCCTTGGCAGCTTTTAAGTCTTCATCGGGGTACTCTTTGATCTCGCTCTCGGAGAGCACCTGCTCCCAGGCGGTGTTCTGCAGGGAGGACTCGGCAGTCTGTTCGTTGCTCTTTTCTAAGTCTTCCCGAACGCTCTCCTTGTATGCGTCGATGGTGTCGTATTCTGTGTTCGCGGTGACCCATTCTTCGGTGAGTTCCGGGATCCGTTTGATCGCGTTGACGCTCACGGTGAAGACGACTTTCTGGCCCGCCAGGTCTTCACTGTGGTATTCCTCGGGGAAGGTCAGGTCCAGATCCCTGGTCTCGCCTTTTTTCGCGCCGATCAGTCCTTCCTCGAAACCTTCGATGAACTGGCCGCTCCCGATGGACAGGTCGTAATCCTCGGCAGTGCCGCCGTCGAAGGCTACGCCGTCTTTTTTGCCCACGTAGTCGATGTTCGCGATATCACCCTCGGCGATCTTCGTCTCCGGGTCCTCTACTTCTTCTGCGGAGGTGCTCAGGATGTTGCTGATCTGGAAGTCGATGTCGTCCTCGGTCACGTCCATGACGGTCTTTTCCACGGTGATGCCTTTGTATTCGCCCAGTTCTACGTGGTCTTTCAGGTCTTTTTGTGATACGGATACGAGTCTGCTGCCGGAGGACGTGCTCTTGTCAGTTGAAGTGGAGGAAGAGCCTCCGTTGCCGCCTCCGCCGCAGCCGATCGTGGTGCAGGCGACGCATGCTGATAACAGTAAGATACATAATTTCCTTTTCAT
>CAJTYN010000009.1:0-10959 GCA_910584115.1 uncultured Lachnospiraceae bacterium | reverse complement strand
ATGTCTTCTTTTCAAAAATGGCGTTTCAAGGGGTCCGGGGGAAATCCGCTTGTCCCCCGGCGCTTTTGGTACTTTTCTCGCAGAAAAGTACACTTAAGACATCTCGGGCACCGGGGTGGGTCTGGACGGGTCGAAGACCGCTTTGGCGTCGAATAGATCCACCACCAGCTCCGGGTTGTAGTACATCCGGTAGCCGTCTAAGTTCCTGCGGCCCATCCGCAGGTAGTTCGGTGCCAGCTGGACCCAATATTGGCTGGAGTCCACATTGCAGTAGTAGTCAAATCCCTGGGATTTCAGGTAGTCGAATTTTTCCCCGGAGTATCCTTCCGCGCCGGAGAGATCCGCCCCGAAGGCGAAGATGATCTTGTCCGTGCCGCCGATGATGGGCGCCACGTAGGTCAGCCATTTCTCCGTATCGGTCTTTAAGCGCTCCAGAGAACTCTCCCCCACGTTGATGTGCCCCCAGGTGTGACTGGCGAAGGCCCAGCCGTTTTCTCTCATGGCTGTGGCCGTCTCGGTGGCCCGGGCCACTTCCTCGTCCCAGTTAAAATCCGGATGTTCATTTAAGTAGACCTGCTGCAGCTCGTCCAATTCCTGACGAGTCTTGTAAACGCCGTCTGTCCGGTAACCCAGGACGCCCTCATAGCCGGTCAGGGCGATGATCCCTTTGGCCCCCCGGTAGGAAAAATCAGGGTGTTCCTCCACGAAGGTGTCGATCAGGGGCACCATGTCGAAATCCCCCACAGACACGCTCCCGTCCGCCTCGATGTATTCGGCTTTGACCTGTCCGTTCTCATCCACCACCAGGCGGCTGGCCATGCCGTCGCCGTCCATGTAGTGGTAGTAGCTCACATCGTCCTGGGAGAGTACGAAGGGTTTTTTATCCGGGGGGAGACGGATCTCGCCCGGGACCATGTTGCCGGCAGCGTCTTTTGCGGCCAGGTCTTCCAGGGAGACCATGACGAACCCTTTTTCGTACATGGACTGGGTGATCGCGTTAAATTCTGAGATCGTGGTCATGACCTGATCATATCCGGCGGTGTCTTCATCCCCGTCGAACGCCAGGGCGGTGTCCTTGATGAGGGTGTGGTAGAAGACATGGGTCACCTGTTCCGGGCCCCAGGAGACACAAGAATCCCGGGCCTCTCCTATCTGGGCGATGGCCTCGGCGTATCTTGGGTCGTCCGCACGCTCCTGCAAAAGGGCGATGGCCTGATCATAGTCGTACATCGCGGCCAGACGCCGGGCCTGCCGGAGTGTCTCGTTTCCTTGATCATCCGCGTCGTCTTCCGAGACAGAGGCTGGGATGGCCTCATTGTCAGGACTCTCGTTGTCAGAGAGCTTGTCGGTGTCTGCCCGGGCGATATCGTCGTCCTCCCCGCTGTCCCGGGGGCGGCTCTTGAACGGGATCCGGACACCGGAAGAGACGCTGTCTGCCTCCGATACGGTCCCGGAGGTGGCCACGTCCTCGGAAAACGGCATGATATGCCGACAGCCGCCGAGTGCCATGCCTCCCACTTGGAGGCACAGCAGCGAGGCTGCCAGGATCAGTCCTTTCTTTGTCATTTATCTTCTCCCCTTTTTTGCTTTTATACTCCATTTTATCCATTGTTGGCACTGGTGCTCCATCCAGCCAGAGATCGTAGTCTGGCCCTGTCTGCTCCGCACCATTGCGTCGTTAAGATTTCTAGCCGATGCACCGCATCGCCGTCGAAATCTTGCCTAGCACTGGCACAGACCAGGCAAAGCCAAACTATGATCTCTGTCTGGATGGAGCACTAGCAAATCCGGCGGCTACATCGGCGGTACCGGGGTGGGCCTGCTCTTGTCGAAGACGGCCTTGGCGTCAAAAAGGTCAGCCAGCAGTTCCGGCTGGTAATACATCCGGTAGCCGTCCAGGTTCCTGCGCCCCATCCGCAGGTATGTATCTCTGAGCTGTACCCAGTACTGGCTGGAGTCCACATTGCAGAAATAATCGAACCCCTGACTCTTCAGGTAGTCGAATTTATCCCCCGCATAGTCCTCCGGGCCGCACAGGTCCGCTCCGAAAGCAAATATGATGGTGTCCACCGGCCCCACGATGGGATCCACATAGTCCAGCCATTTCTGGGTGTCTGTCTGCAGATCCTCCAGGGAACGCTCCCCTACATTGATATGTCCCCATGTGTGGCTGGCAAATTCCCAGCCATCCTCCCGCATGGCCTGAGCGACGGTCTTCGCCTGCTCCACTTCTGCCTCATAGTCAAAATCCGGATTCTCGTTTAAGTATCTGATCTGGTTCTCGTCCAGGTCCTGCCGGGTCTTGTATACGCTGTCGGTAAAATAGCCCAGCACGCCGTTGTAACCGGTCAGGGCGATGATCCCCTTTGCCCCCCGGTACGAGAAATCCGGATGCGCTTCCACAAAACGGTCGATCAGAGGTACCATATCGTGGTCCCCCACCTCCACCGTGCCGTCGTCTTTTACATACTCCGTCTTGATCTCTCCGTTTTCGTCCACCACCAGCCTGCGCGCGTAACCGTCGTCCGCCATATAATGGTAGTAACTGACATCGTCCTGGGAGAGTACGAAGGGCTGTTTGCCGGGCGGGAGCCAGATCTCCCCTCGCTGCATCACATGGTTGCCCGCCTCGTCTGTGGTCACGGAAGCCATGTCCTTGAGACTGACCATGACAAATCCCTTTTCATACATAGACTGGGTGATCGCGTTAAACTCTGAAATGGTGGTCATGACCTGGTTATAACCGGCCTCCTTGCTGTCCTTGTCAAAAGCCTTGGCAGGATCCACGATCAAGGTGTGGTAGAACACATGGGTCACTTCCTCGATCGGCCAGGAGACACAGGAATCCTTCGTTTCCTGGTATTGGGCGATCTTCTGCTGCAGCTCGCTGTCTTCCTGATGATCCGCTTGTCCCTGCAGCAGGGCGATGGCCCCGTCATAATCATACATGGCCGCCAGCCTGTCCGCCTGTTCCATGATACTGGGTCCGGCGGCCTTTTTTTGTCCGGACGCTTCCTCTGGCTGTGCGGATGCTTCTTTGTGGGCCGGCTGAGAGGCTCGTTCCTTCCCGCGCCTGCCCCATCCATCTGTGGCCGCATACAAGCCGCCGCCGACGGCTGTGACCATCACCGCGGCGATGGTCCCGCATAGGATGCGCCTGTTCCTGCGCACCTGTGCTTCACGGCGTTCCCGCTGGATGGCCCTCTTGCGCCTTCGCTCTTCGTCATAGCTGATAGGCTGCTCGTTTCGATCCATCCGATCTATCTCCTTCATATCTTTTGTTTATGGTATGCAAGTATTATAGCATAAATTCGGACTTTTTCAACTTTCTATTTGCCTTTTATGGAAAAGGATGCTAGAATAATATACCAGCAGGATATTATCCGGATATAAAGGAGGAAAGAGATGAAGCTTTGGATGGTGCTGCTGATCATTTTGGTCATCCTCGTGATCGTGCTGGCTGTCCTTTATTTTCTCGGTAAAAAGGCCCAGAAAAAGCAGGAAGCACAGCAGGCCCAGATAGAAGCCGCCAAGCAGACGGTTTCTATGCTGATCATTGATAAAAAACGGATGCCCCTAAAAGAGACGAACCTCCCCCAGGCGGTGATCGATCAGACGCCGAAGATGATGCGCAGGATGAAATTGCCGGTGGTGAAGGCGAAGGTGGGTCCGAGGATCATGACCCTGATCAGCGATGAGAAAGTATTTGAACTGATCCCTGTGAAAAAAGAAGTGAAGGCAGAGATCAGCGGGATCTACATCGTTGGGGTCAAGGGCGTGCGGGGGGCGTTGGAGGCCCCTGTCAAGAAGAAAGGATTTTTATCCAGGTTCGGCAAGGCAAAATAGTGAACGATCATCCCGTCCAGCGGCTGTCAGGCTCCTGGACGGTTTTGTTTAGAAAGGAGAGCGTATGATATTTGAGAGCCATGCACATTACGACGATGAAGCTTTTGACGACGACAGGGAGGCGCTCTTGAGCTCGCTGCAGGAGAGCGGGATCGGGACAGTGGTCAATGTATGCGCGTCGGTGGACAGCCTGGACGATACGGTCCGGCTGATGGAGGCGTATCCGTTCGTATACGGGGCCGTCGGCATCCATCCCGACGAGGTGGGTGATATGGATGAGCAGGTCTTAGAGAAGATCCGCAGGCTTTCCCGGCATCCGAAGGCCGTCGCCATCGGTGAGATCGGGCTGGACTACCATTGGGATACCCACAGCCACGATGTCCAGAAGAAATGGTTCCGCGCCCAGATGGAGATTGCGCGCCAGGAGGAAAAGCCGTTTATCGTGCACAGCAGGGATGCGGCGGAGGATACGCTGAACATCGCGAAGGAGCTGCGTGCGGGGGATATGTCCGGAGGGATCATCCATTGTTTCTCCTATCCGGTGGAGATCGCGCGGGAATACCTGAACATGGGATTGTATCTGGGGATCGGAGGGGTCCTCACGTTCCCCAACGCCAGGAAGCTCAAGGAGGTGGCGGCGTATGCGCCGCTGGAGCAGATCGTCCTGGAGACAGATAGCCCGTATCTTTCCCCGGTCCCCCACAGGGGAAAGCGCAATTCATCCCTGAACCTGCCCTACATCGCCAAAGAGCTGGCGAATATCAAGGGCCTGTCCTATGATCAGGTGGTGGATGTCACCTGCGCGAATGCCAAGAAACTATTCGGTCTGTAGCAGATCCGTACCCGCAGCAGGATCGCTGGCGGCATCAGATCCGCTGGACATGACCTGGATCAGGGCATCCAGCGTGCCTTCCGACGCATTGGGGGCCGCGATCTCTCCCGGATAGAGGATGCTCCCGTCCGGGCCGGTGAGCGTGGTGTCCGGGTTGAACGTGTAGTCCAGGAGAGCAGAGCCGTTGGAAGGCGTCAGCGAAAGGCCCATGATATAGTTAAAGAGATTCTGAAAAGAGGCCACGCTCATCGCGCTCTCCGCGTAAGCGTCCGCCGCCAGTATGCCGTGTCCTCGGGCCAGATTGTCTGAGTAGGCGGACAGCGGATACACGTTACATATATTTAAGTTCGCGGAGTAATGCATGATCACGGGCGTGAGGGTGTTGGAGGTCACACGGACCGTGATCTGGTCGCCGGTGACCGACTTTTCCAGGGTAAATCCGGCCAGGCCGCCCAGCAGCTCCGGGGCCGTCTGCGCGCCGGAGACCAGGTTCCCCAGGGAATAGTAGACCAGCATCTCATTTCCGGCCCCGTCCGAGAGCAGCTGGCAGGGCTGGAGGACATGGGGGTGGGAGCCGATGGTGACTTTGACGCCCTGCTGGAGCAGAAATCGCGCCCACTGATCCTGGTACGCGGTGGGGACGGCATTGTCCAGGTTTCCCCAGTGAGCCAGGAAGATGATGCAGTCACTGATGCTCTTGGCCTGCGCGATCACGTTTGCGACTTTTTCCCGTTCCAGGTAGTCCACCATGAACGGCGCGTCATTTTTTATTGAATCGCTGTAGGAACCGAAAGCGTAGCTGAGGAGCGCGATCCGGATGCCGTTTTTTTCCACCACTTGGATGTTGGCGGCCTCTTCCTGGGAGAGATAAAGTCCCAAGAGGGGGGTGTCCGGGTAGGTGGAGCGCCAGGCGTTCAGGGAATCCGCCAGGAGCACGGAGCCGTAGTCGTCCGCGTGATCCGTCGCCCCCGCGATGATATCGAATCCTGCGTTGATCAGCGCGCTGCCCACCTCCAGGGGTGTGAAATAGACGCTCTCCCCGCTGACCTGGCTGTGGTCGGCTGTGAAGGCGGATTCCTGGGTGACGATGGATAGGTCGGCCTGGCTGATCTCGTCCTTGATGAGGCTGTAGACGGAGTCATAGTCCCAGACGTCCCCGCCGGTCTGCCCAACGGTCAGGATATTGTCGTCGAAGATATTGTTCCCCGCCGCCAGGATGCGCACGGATGTGGTGGTCGTTGGGAGGACCTCCTCCTGCGCGGCATTATCGGAAACAGAGGCGTCGCTGTCTTTTCGGGGGACGAGGGCTTTATCTACCTGGGTGATGATCAGGCAGAGCAGGGCCAGGGTGACGATGGAGAGGGCCAGGCTGATCTTGGCCCTGTGTTCTTCTATGATCTCAAGTGGGATGTTGTTTCGCTTCATGATGATGATCGGACCTTTCTATCTTAAACATATCCTTCATATTATAACAGAAGATGGCCCGGGAAGATAGACGTAAATTGTCCTGGGATGGGTTTTAAGAACATGAAGTATGATATCTATGTCGGGGGGAGCAGTGGCAAGCCCGCCCTCCCCGTTTGTTAATCTTCCAGATCTTGCTGTATTTCTTCAAGTAGGATCTCGATCTTTTTCTCCCGCTCTTTTTCATCTTTTGTCTTTTTTAAGTCTTCCAGATCCCTCTTGAACCTTCTTAACCAGCCCTTCCATTGTTTATCCGTCATATTTACAGCCTCCATTTCCAAAACCTCCTTTTACACCAGATCTGCTTGCCCCATCTGATGATATCATAAAAACACGATCATATTTTGTATATTGACGTGTATTGAGCGAAAAGTCAATAGTGTTATGGGATTTTTATAGTCCCAGGTGTTTCTGCAGGACCGGGAACTGCACGGGGCCGATCGTGAGCACCCGCTGGTGGAAACTGCGCAGATCAAAGTCTTTCCCCTCTTTTTCCTGCATTTCCCGCCGCAGCTGCATGAAATTCAAGGATCCCAGGTAATACCGCAGATAATTTGCAGGGGCTTCCACCACGGCCTGGAAGATCTCCTGCACGATCGTCTCGTCCGTGATCCCGAACGGGCGGAGGTACTGCGCCGCGTTGGCCCGTGTCCAGCCGTAGTAATGGACGCCCACATCCAGGAGGGACTAGATGCACAGGTTGACCGAGCGGTTCAGCCAGAGCAGGCGGGACAGGTCCGCGTCCACCGGGGCGTACTGATAGCCGAAGGGTTCGATATAGGTCGCCCACCCCTCGATGTATCCGCCAAAACCAAAGAGGCTGCGGATCGGATGGGGGTCATCCTGCTGAAAATACAGGGCCTGGTACAGATGCCCGGGAAAGCCCTCGTGGGACAGAGTGGCGAATAATTCCAGGTCGGAGGTCTGGCTGGCTTTGTTGATGTAGATGGTGTTGGGGGACAGGGTGTCCTTGGGCGGGGTCAGGTAAAAGGCGGGGCTTAGGAACGCCGCCAGGGACGGATGGACGTATTTTACCTGGTAGCTGGTCTTCTCAAGGGCCGGGAAATCCCGGGTGCAGGCTTTCTCCAATGTGTGCAGGGCCGCCTGGGGGGAGTCCAGGGTAAAATCGTTGTGGTATACGGAAGCGATCAGGGACGGGTCTTTTTTCAGCAGGTCCCCCAATTCCCTGTAATCCGTCATGAGCTGATCGTAGAGCTGTTTTTCGATGGCCTCCACGCTGGTGTAGACGCCCACCTGGCTGCGCAGGAGGTATTGATAATAGGCGCGGCCGTCCGGGTAGTGATACAGGCCGTTTTCATTTTTGCCCCGTCCTTTCAGGGCTTTGAGGCCCTGGATGAGCGTCTGGTAGGCGGGGATCACATGTTTGAGGAGGATCTGCCGATGGGCCGTCTGGAGATTTTCCATCTCTTCTGATGAGAGCTTTTCTTTTTCCCGGGAAAACTCTTCTAATTTATCCTGAAAGACATTTAATAGAAAATTCTCCTGCGGGTCGGCGATAAATTCCTGGCATTGGGATATAATACCCTCCAGGGAGCGGTCGCTCATGGACAGGCCCCGGTCGGCTTTCGCCTGTTCAAAGGACAGAAGATCTTTGAAATACGTGTCGACGGTGCCTAAGAGTTTCAGATAGTCTGCGATATCCTGCCGGTCGTAAAAGGTGTATTCGGCCAGGAGAACGGGGAGCTGCGCCTGGATCCCCAGAGTCTCGCCCAGCGGTCCGTCCAGGTAATAGAAACGCTCGGAGGACTTTTCGGTGGCGAAATAGAGCAGCAGCATATCCAGCGTGACCTGGTTCTCAGAAGAGAGCTTCTTGTAGTCGAAACTCTGGAGCGTATCCATGCAGTCGCCCATCTTTTCGTACTGTCCGGGGTCCGGGGCGGCTCCGTGGGCCCCTAGGGAGATGGCGTAGTCGGTGATCCCGTATTCCTCCGGGTGGGCCAGCGTGTAGTGGAGGTTGAGCGTATTTGAGGCCACTTCCCCCAGGAACAGCTCGTCGGCAAATCTCGTGAAACGCCCGTCTTCGCTGAAGGCCCAGTGCCGGGATCCGTAGCCCGCCAGTATCCCCAGGGCGAGGACGAGGCACAGTCCCAGGGCGATAGAGATGATCTTGAGGCTTTTTTTATTTTTCATAGGATCCTCTCGTTTTGATCTTACAAGCTTTCTATATCTTATTGGCAAAAACATCGATCTATGTCACACAAAGGAGTACGTGTTATGGAGAAAAAATATGATCTGGTGATCATAGGCGCCGGTCCCGCGGGCATCACGGCGGGGATCTACGCCATGCGGGCCAGGCTGGATGTGCTGCTCTTGGAAAAAGGATACGCGGCCGGCGGGCAGGTGCGCAATACCTTCGAAGTGGATAATTATCCCGGTACGCCCCTGCTCACAGGGCTGAGACTGGCGGAGGCATTTGAGGCACATGCCAAAAGGCTGGGCCTGCCCATGGAACAGGGACAGGTCATGGAACTCACACCCGGAGAAGGCCAAGTCCGGATCAGGACGGAGCGGGAGTGTCATCATGCGGACGCCGTGATCATCGCCACCGGGGCCCGTCACCGTCTGCTGGGCGTGCCCGGGGAAAAGGAGCTGGCCGGGCGGGGCGTCTCGTACTGCGCCACCTGCGACGGGGCTTTCTTTAAAGGAAAGACGGTGGCCGTGGTGGGCGGCGGGGACGCGGCGGTGGAGGACGCCCTGTTCCTGTCCAGGATCTGCCCGAAGGTCCATCTGATACACAGGCGGGAAGAGCTGCGGGCGGCGAAAATCCTGCAGGAGAGGCTCTTTGAAACGGAGAATGTAAAAATGCATTGGGGCAGCCAGGTAAAAGAGATCGCCGGGGAGGAGCAGGTCACCGAGATCCGGATCGCGGACCGGCAGGGGGAGAGCCGCCTGAACGTGGACGGCATCTTCATAGCCGTAGGCACGCAGCCTAACAGTCAGGGATTTGAGGGGGCCGCGGCTACGGATGAGGCGGGATATTTTATCGCGGGGGAGGATTGTAAGACCAGCACGCCCGGGATCTTCGCGGCGGGCGACATACGCACGAAAAACCTGCGGCAGATCATAACGGCGGCGGCGGACGGGGCCAACGCGGTGGCATCCGTGTTGGATCATGTAGAAAAAAGTCGTTCCCATCCAAAAAGTTATCCACATTTCTCCAGGCCCCAAACCCTCTGAAATAGAGTTATACACCAAGTTATCCACATTATCCACGATCGTCCCTCTCTCACCATCCCCCATATCCCCCTATTCTTTTACCGGATCTTCTGTACTTATGGCCGCTTTTCTGATATGATATAGGATCGGAAAGGCGACCATGGATGTACTGCGAAAAGGAGACGGATCTCTATGAAAAGGAGAAATAAGATCTATCTGTATATGACTATATGTTTGTTTATGCTCTATATCGGGCTGCTGGCGCTCTTATATTTTTCCGAACATGCGGACAGCGGCGCGACGATCCGTACGTTCGGCGACGCATTCTGGTACTCGCTGGTCACGATGACCACGGTGGGCTATGGTGATGTGACGCCGGTGACCCCGATGGGGCATGCGGTCGGCGTCGTCTTCCTCTTATTTTCCGCGGGCGTGATCGTCACATTGCTGGGAGCCGTTCTGTCCTTTGTCACCAACGAGGGCCTTCCGTTCCTCATGCTCAGTCTCCAGCGGAAAAAGAACTGGTACTATTTCGCGGACTACAGTGTGGAATCGAATACGCTGGCCGGGAATATCTACCGAGAAGACCCGGACACCGTGATCATCTTCGGCGAGAAAAAAGACAGCCAGATGGAATTTCCGGACTACCCCTGTCTGTTCATCAGCGCTTCCCCGGCGAAGATCGTGGCCTGCAAAAAGAATATCGGGACGAAATGCAAGATCTTTTTTATGAAGGAAAATGATATCGGCGTCAATATCCGCGCCGTGGATATACATAGACTGCCCGTGGAAGTCTATGCAAGGACCACCAACGGACAGGACCACTTATCGGGGAATATCCGGTTTTTTCACAGCTATGACTGCTGTGCCAGGCAATACTGGCGTTCAAGACCTCTGTGCAGTCACGAGGATACGATCGTGATCGTCGGATTCGGGAATTACGGGCGGTGTATCCTGGAGCGGGCGATCATGACGAATGTGATCTCTGTGGACCAGCATGTGGCGTATCATATCTTCGGGGATCCCAGCGGATTTCTTGAGATGCACCGCTATCTGCACAAGATGTTTTCCATAAATGAGATCTCTGAGACGACCGACGCCCTGGTCTTTCACGAAGACTCCTGGGAGGCGCATCATGAGATCCTGGAGCGGGCGGACCGGATCATCATCTGTGACGATGTGGTGCCGACGGGATGGAACATCTACTGGCGGCTGCATAAATATTATAAGATCCGCGGCCATATCGACCTGTACAGCAACCGCCGGGCGCCCGGCGTGTCCTATTTCGGGGCGAACGAAGATATCTACACGCCGGATCAGATCATGCGCACATCGCTGAACAAGGCGGCCATCACGATCAATGACATCTTCCGCAGATCCGTGTCTTACCCGACGCTGGACTGGGATGAGCTGGATGATTTTCACCGGGAGTCCAAGATAACCGCGGCCGACCACCTCCTGATGAAGATCCGCATCCTGCTAAAAGACGAGCAGATCACGGAATTTACGGCTGAGACAGTGGAGAAGGCATACAGGCGATATCGCGAGACGAAAGAGAACGGAGACGTACAGGATATGTACCGCAGACTGGATCATATGCGCTGGCTGCGCTTTTATACATATTATAATTGGCGTTATGG
>CAJTYN010000008.1 GCA_910584115.1 uncultured Lachnospiraceae bacterium | reverse complement strand
GGCCAGGATGCGGCCGGATGCCTGCAGCAGCGGGACTTCTTCCGTATCGGTGATCGCCCTCGTATGTTCCAGGACCAGTCCGGTTGCCTGTTCTACAGTTACTTTTTCCATATGTGTCCTCCTCTATCTTTTAGAGCGTGTTTCGAAACCTAAAATACCCGCAGATTTACAGATAATAGAATTAACCTGCCTTCTTCAAAAGCGTTTTAAGGGGTCCGGGGGAAATCGCAATCCCCCGGCGCTTTTGGTACTTTTCTCGCAGAAAAGTACATATAAAGATTTGAGCGGTTGCAGATCGTATCAAATATTTGTGAAATTCAAGCGATCCACAGGGCTTTCAGCGGGTTTTCAAACACGCTCTACACACCTTTTCCAAATCCACAGGCCGGGTAATGGCAGGTGCCGCAGCCGAGGCAGAATCCCCCGTTGCCCATGCGTGCAAAGTCCTGTTTCGTCAGTTCCACCCCTGCCGCGATCCGCGGGAGTACCAGGTCGAAGGCGGTGGCTTTGGCGTACATCACGCAGCCGGGGAGTCCCAGTACCGGCGTGCCGTCCTCAAGATAAGCCAGCAGCAGCATGGCGCCGGGCAGCACCGGTGCGCCGTAGGTGACGATGCGCGCGCCGGTGGCTTTGATCGCGCCGGGTGTCCGATCGTCCGGGTCCACGCTCATGCCGCCAGTGCAGAGGATCAGGTCGGCGCCTTTTTCTTTCAATGTCAGGATGGCACTTTTGATCTTTTCCTGGTCGTCGTCGCAGATTATGTGCCCGGAGACGCTCATCCCATAGGAAGTCAGTTTGTCGATGATCACCGGGGTGAAGGTGTCTTTGATCCGGCCGTGGTAGACTTCGTTCCCCGTGGTCACGATCCCTGCCTTTAATGCCCGGAAGGGCGTCAGGGAGACGAGGGGCGTATCGCCGGCCGCTCTTTTGACCTGTTCCATCTTTTCTTTTTGGATCACCAGAGGGATGACCCGGGTGCCTAAGAGCCGGTCGCCTTTTTTTACGGCGGTATTCGTGTGGCGGGTGGCGATCATGATCTCGTCCAGGCTGTTGACGGCGTTTAATCGTTCCACGTCCACACGAAAAAGGCCGTCGCAGTCGGCCACCAATTCGATCTTCCCTTCTTTTACCGGGGTGGGGTGCATGTGGTCATTTCTGCAGACCTCGTATAAGATCTGGGCGGCTTCGTCTTCGTGAAGGGTGTTCTCGTCCTTTTCCCACACGTAGAGATGGTCTTTTCCCAGAGATAAGAGCACGGGGATGTCCTCTTCTGTGACTACATGCCCTTTCCGGAAAGCCGTGTCTTTCACCACGTCCTTGACGATCCTGGTGATATCGTGGCACAGCACGTGTCCCACCGCGTCTGTCGTATTGATACATTTCATGACTGCTCCTCCTTTATGATCTCCATTCCTTCACGGAGCGTTCCCTCCTGAAGGATCTGGCAGAATATGAAATCTTTTTCCATGGGTGCGCATACTTTTTTGCCTTTGTAAGCGTCAGACTTCGGGCCGCCGGCGCCCAGACGGATCACTTTTAAAAGGACGGTGTCCGCCCGCAATAGATCCCCCACCTGCAGGCCGGGCCAGTCAAGGCCGTCGACGACCAGGTTCTCACCGAAACGGCCGTATTGGATGGACTCGTTATTTTCAGAAAAATAGGTCTGTACGGCATCCAGGGGCAGCATGCTCACCTGCCGGGGTCCCTGCCCCTGATGGATATCCCCGGCCAGTCCATCCAGAGCGGCCCGGCATTCATGGATGTTCTGTGCGCTTGTCTTGCGCGCAGTGCTGATACAGACACATCTGATCTGCGCCATTTTTTTGTCTCCTTTCTTTATTTACTCTTTTGGATCCACGAGTGTTGTGGTTATTTTTTCTGGTATATAGTCTTATCATATATGAAATTGGTCGGATCCGCAATAGTTTTGTTGACAATGGATATTTTTATGTGTATAATGGCCTTATCGTTATTTTTTTAAAAAAATATTGAGAGGATATGGGAGGGACAAGAGGATGAAGATGAAGAAGATCGCATGGATCATGGTGTCGGCAATGGCGGCAGCACTGCTGGCGGGCTGCGGCTCATCGGATAAGGAAGAGGCTGCGCAGACGCCGGCGCCTGCGGCCCAGGGGGAGGAGACAGAGACGGGGGCTGAAGGAGAAGAGGAAGCTGAGGATGAGGCGGTCACGCTGAACGTGTTCGCTGCCGCGTCCATGACGGAGACGCTGGAGAAGATCCAGGAGATGTATGCGGATGCGGCGCCGGATGTGCGCCTGGTCTTTAACTTTGATTCTTCCGGGACATTGAAGACCCAGATCCAGGAGGGGGCGGAATGCGACCTGTTCATCTCGGCGGCGCAGAAGCAGATGGATCAGCTGGACATCAAGGCGGATCCTGTGGTGAACGAGGAAGGGCTGGACTATGTGGTGGAGGAGAGCCGGGTGGATCTTCTGGAAAATAAAGTGGTCCTGGCGGTGCCGGACGGGAACCCGGCGGGGATCGGGTCTTTCGAGGATCTGGGCACGGACAAGCTGAAACTCCTGGCCCTGGGAAATGAGGATGTCCCGGTGGGGCAGTATTCCACGGAGATCCTCACCACGCTGGATCTGCTGGAAGGGCTGGAGGATGCGAACAAGATCACGTACGGCTCGAACGTGAAGGAAGTGACCACGCAGGTGTCGGAGGCTTCTGCGGACGCGGGGATCATCTATGCGACGGATGCCTATTCGGCGGGCTTGTCCACGGTGGCGGAAGCCGACAGCAGCCTGTGTAAACGGGCGATCTATCCGGCTGCGGTGCTGAATGTGTCGGAGCATCAGGAAGAGGCGCAGGCGTTCTTGGATTTTCTCCAGACGGACGACTGCATGAAAGTATTTGAGGAAGTGGGTTTTATCAAGGCACAGTGAGCACGATAAGGTAAGGAGCGTTATGGCGTTATGGACTGGTATCCACTGTATAATTCTCTGAGGATCGCGCTGATCTCCAGTGTGGCCGTATTTTTTAGCGGTATCTTCGCGGCGTACTATATCGCGAAGCTGCACCCGGCGGTGAAAGGGGTCCTGGATGTGGTGCTGACCCTCCCGCTGGTACTGCCGCCTACGGTGGTGGGGTATTTCCTGCTGATGGTGCTGGGGCCGCGCAGGATCTTTGGGGCCTGGTTTATGGAGGTCTTCCAGACACGGCTGGTGATGACCTGGTACTCGGGGATCTTCGCGGCGTCTGTGGTGGCTTTTCCGCTGATGTACCGGACGGCCCGGGGGGCTTTTGAGAGTTTTGACGAGACGCTGGCTTTCTCCGGGCAGACGCTGGGCCTGTCTGATACGTACATCTTCTGGCGGATCCGCATGCCGGCCTGCAGGCAGGGGATCATGGCCGGGGGTGTGCTCTCTTTTGCCCGGGCGCTGGGCGAGTATGGGGCCACGAGCATGATCGCGGGCTATACGCCCGGGCGGACGGCCACGATCTCTACGACGGTCTATCAGCTCTGGCGGACGGACAACGACGCGCTGGCTCTTAAATGGGTCCTGGTCAATGTGGGGATCTCTGCGGTGGTCCTTCTGGTCGTGAATCTGCTGGAGAAGCGGGAGAAGGCGTCGAAAGGATCCAGAGCATCCGGGGGATCTTTGGGATAGAGGAGCGGGAGGGGATGAAATGTCGTTATATGTAGATATCAGGAAAGATTTGGGCAGTTTCGTCCTGGAGACGAGATTTGAGGCCGATGGGGGCGTGACCGGGATCTTGGGCGCATCCGGGTGCGGGAAGAGTATGACGCTGCGCTGCATAGCCGGGATCATGAAGCCGGATACGGGCAGGATCGAACTGGATGGGACGGTCTTCTTTGACTCGGAAAAAAAGATCGATCTTAAACCCCAGCAGCGCCATGTGGGGCTCTTATTCCAGAATTACGCCCTGTTCCCCAATATGACGGTCTGGCAGAACCTGATGGCCGGGCTGAAACCTTATGAAAAAGATAAGGAGCGGGCGGCAGAGGCCATAGAAGCCATGATCGGGAAGTTCTGTCTGGGCGGACTTGAGAGACACAAGCCCGGACAGCTCTCCGGCGGGCAGCAGCAGAGGGTGGCGCTGGCGCGCATCTTTTTGTCCAAGCCGCGGATCTTGCTGCTGGACGAACCTTTTTCGGCTCTGGATGATTTTCTGAAATGGAGACTGGAACTGGAGCTGGCCGATCTTCTGGATGGGTTTGAGGGCAGTACCCTTTTCGTATCCCACAGCCGGGAGGAGATCTACCGTGTCTGCGACCGGGTGTGTGTGATGGATCAGGGCCGGTCGACGCCGGTGATCCCGGTGAAGCAGCTCTTTGAAACGCCGAAGTCCCGTGCGGCGGCGGTCCTCTCCGGCTGCAAGAATTTTTCCCGCGCCCGTGCGGCCGGGGAGAGGAAGGTCTACGCCGAGGACTGGGGCGTGACCCTGACGTGCGCGGGAGAGCTTCCGGAGCATTTTGATCATATCGGCGTGCGCAGCCATTATATCCGGCTGGTGCCGGCGAGCGAGGCGGCGGGACGGGAGAATACGTTCGGCTGTGAGATCCTGCGCGTGGTAGAGGACGTCTTCTCCATCGTGGTCATCCTGCGGCCAAAAGGCGCTGCCGGGGATGTGACAGGGAACGGGCGGATCCGCGTGGAGATGACGAAAGAAACCTGGCGGGAGTTCTGCAGCCGGGAAAAGATCCAGGAGGAGAGACGAAGAGAGATCTGGATCTGCATGGGCAGCAGGGATATCATGGTGCTGAGCTGACGGCGCGGACCTTTTTTAGAAATGCTTGATGAGCCATTTTCCCCAGGGGGAGAGGTCCGTTGTCTTAAAGCCGGATGTTTTTTGGCAGGCGGGTCTCAGGAGGGCGCTGCTCTCCTGTTTGTTGGACAGATTCCAGCCGATATAGCTGATCTTGCGGCTTTTTAGGAAGCGCATCCATCGCGCGCCTTCTTTTTTGTCCAGCGCGCCGTTTCCGGAGGCGTCCGAGATGCCGAATTCCGATATGAACAGGGGGAGTTTTTTGTCCAGGGCGGTCTGCGCCTTTTTACGCAGGTCGGCCTTATGGGTCCCGGCGTAGAAATGCAGTGTGTACATCAGGTTCTTGTAGCCTTTGATCGGATCTTTTGCCGCGGTGTCCACGTCCTGGGACCAGTTGGGCGTCCCGATGAGGATGACGGCGTCTTTGTCCTGGGCGCGGATCGCGGGGATCACTTTTTTGGCGTATGTTTTGATCGTCCGCCAGGAGGTGCCGCCGTTCGGTTCGTTGCAGATCTCATAGAGGACGTTCGTGTGGCCGTTGTATCTGGAGGCCATTTTTTTGAAAAAACGGACCGCCTGTTTTTCGTAGGTCCTGGGGTTGCCGTCGCTTAAGATGTGCCAGTCTATGATGACGTAGAGTCCTGCTCTTGTGGCGTAGCGCACGCCCGCGTCTATCCGCTGTTCCAGGGCTTTTTTGTTTGCGGCGCTGCCTGTGCAGTAGCCGTTGTAGTCGCTGGTGTAGAGGGCCAGGCGCACGGTGTTGGCCTTCCATTTTTTCTTGATGTCATTGAAGGTTTTCTGGTCGACATAGCCTGGGAACCAGGAGAGGCCGTGGGTGCTGACGCCCTTTAGCTGGACGGGCTTTCCTTTGGCGTTGACCAGCTGTGTGCCTTTGACGCGCAGGGCGGGGAGCTTGGCGGCGTGGACGGGGACGTTCCCCAGTGTGAGAGTGAGCGCTGCCATCAGGAGCAGGCAGGCTGTGTGGAAATATCTTTTCATGGGATCCTCCTTTTTGGTCATAGTATACGGGGCCGCGGGGAGGATGTCAACAGTTCAAAAAAATCTGTTTTTTTTGCTTGACTCTAACGTTACGTCATGGTCTATGATGGTCTTACACGAGGAGGTGACAGATCATGATGACAGTCCATGAAGTCAGTGAGCTGACGGGAGTGAGCGTGCGCGCTCTGCATCATTACGACCAGATCGGGCTTCTGCGGCCCACGAGGGTCTCGGAGGCGGGATACCGGCTGTACGGCAGCGAGGCCCTGGAGCGCCTGCAGGTGATCTTGCTGTTCCGGGAGCTTGAGTTTCCGCTAAAGGAGATCAGGAGGATCCTAGACAGCCCGGATTTTGAACGGGGACGGGCGCTGGAGCAGCAGATCGCGCTGCTGGAGATGAAAAAAGAGCATCTGGAGAATCTGATCGACCTTGCCCGTGGAATAAAGATGATAGGAGTGAAGAGATTGGATTTTACAGCATTTGATACGAGGAAGATCGATGAATATGCCAGGCAGGCGAAGGAGTCCTGGGGGCATACGCCGGAATTTCACGAATATGAGGAAAAGGCGAAAGGGCGGACGAAAGAGATGGAACGTCAGATATCGGTGGAGCTCATGGGGATCCTGGCGGCATTTGGCGGCATGCAGGGAGAAGGTCCGGCGTGCGCGGCGGCGCAGGGCCAGGTGCAGAAACTGCAGGATTTCATCACGGAGCATTTCTACGCCTGTTCGGATGAGATCCTGGCGCAGCTTGGACAGATGTACGCCGGAGGCGGCAGCATGACGGTGAACATCGACAACGCCGGGGGCGAAGGCACGGCGGAGTTTGCATCTGAGGCGATCAAGGTGTATTGCGGCAAGTCCTGATCCTGTGTTACAATGACAGTGATCTGGTCATTTCGGGCACATTTTCCATTGGATGGGGAGATTTTTGGACACCCATACTGTTATGATGATGGAAAATGTGAACGGAGGATCAGAGGATGAAAGGATATGTCGTAGGCGAAGGGTATATGGGGTATGTAGATGGGGAATACCGTCTGTTCGCGGACGAGACGGATTACCGGGAATACATGGAGGCGTGCAGGGAGTAGGGACATGGCGATCTCATCAGTGAAGTTACGGATGCTCTATATAATGAAGATACTGCTGGAAAAGACCGATGGGGAGCATACGATGTCGGCGGCGGATATCGGGAAGGCGCTGGGCGCTCTCGGGATGTCCGCCGACCGGAAGACGATCTACAGCGACATTGAGACATTGCGGGAGTCCGGGCTCGACATCCTCCAGTCAAAAGGGATGGGCGGCGGCTATCACATCGGCAGCCGGGAGTTTGAGCTGCCGGAGCTGAAGCTCCTCGTGGACGCGGTACAGGCTTCGAGATTCATCACGAGCAAGAAGTCGGAAGAGCTGATCCGAAAGCTGGAACACCTGACCAGTGAGCATGAGGCGAGACAGCTCCAGCGGCATGTGTTCATCTACGACCGCCCCAAGGCCGGCAATGAGACGATCTATTATAACGTGGACCAGATCCACACAGCCATCCTGCTGGATCGGCAGATCACATTCCAATATGTCCAGTGGACCGTGCGGGAGGGCCTTGTGCCGAAGAAGGGCGGCGCTCTTTATCAGATCAGCCCCTGGGCGCTGACCTGGGACGACGGGAATTATTACCTGATCGGGTATGATGAGACGCCGGGGCTGATCAAGCATTACCGGGTAGATAAGATGCGAAAGACCCAGGTGGCGAGAGAGGAGCGGGTGGGAAAAGAGGGATTTCAGGATTTCGATCTGGCTGCCTTTGTCAAGAAGACTTTTTCCATGTACGGAGGCCGGGATGAGGAGGTGACCCTCTTGTGCAAAAATGAGATCGCGGGGGTCGTCAAGGACCGGTTTGGACGGGAGACACTGCTGGTCCCGGCGGATGCGGAGCATTTCAGAGTGCATGTGTCGGTGGCCGTGAGCAGGCAGTTCTTCGGGTGGGTGACGGGGATCGGGAAGGGGATGCGTATCGCCGGGCCGGAGCATGTGAAGAGCGCGTATAGGGAATACCTGCGGGAGATCCTGGAGGGGTACATGTTGCGGGATGATGAAATGTGAAAAGAGAGCCGACAGACCTTGGTCATTGACAGGTCTGCCGGCTCTGTGTCTGTATGGTGTCTTAGCGTGATCGTTTTTGGCTCAAGTATTCATGGATCCCTTTCGCCCCGGCCTTTCCGGCTTCCATGGCCAGGATCACCGTAGCGGCCCCGGTCACCGCGTCGCCGCCGGCGAACACGCCTTCCCGGCTGGTCTGTCCCGCGCCGTCGGCGATGATACAGCCGCGGCGGTCTACATCCAGTCCCTTGGAGGTCCCCGCGATCAGCGGATTGGGGGATGTGCCCAGGGACATGATGACCGTATCGCAGGCAATCTCATAGTCGGATCCGGGGATCTCCACCGGGCGCCTCCTGCCGGAGCTATCCGGCTCGCCCAGTTCCATCTTGCGCACGATCATGCCTTTGACACAGGCGTTCTCATCCACCAGGATCTCCACCGGGTTCGTGAGCAGCCGGAAGATGACGCCTTCCTCCTTTGCATGGTGGACTTCCTCCACCCGGGCCGGGAGCTCGGCTTCGCTCCTCCGGTAGACGATCCAGGTCTTCGCGCCTAAGCGCAGCGCCGTACGGGCGGCATCCATGGCCACGTTGCCTCCTCCGACGACGACTACATCTTTTCCCTTCCAGATGGGGGTGTCGTAGTCCTCACGGAAAGCCTTCATCAGGTTATTCCGGGTGAGGAACTCATTGGCGGAAAATACGCCGTTGGCGCTCTCACCGGGGATGCCCATGAAGCGGGGGAGTCCGGCGCCCGAACCGATGAAGACGGCGGAGAAGCCTTCCTCGTCCATCAGCTTGTCGATGGTCACGGACCTTCCGATGATCACATTCGTCTCGATCTTCACGCCCAGACGGCGCACGTTGTCAATCTCTTTCTGGACGACTTTTTCCTTGGGCAGACGGAATTCCGGGATCCCGTAGGTGAGGACGCCGCCAGGCTCGTGGAGCGCCTCGAAGATCGTGACCTCATAGCCCAGCCTGGCCAGGTCGCCCGCGCAGGTCAGTCCTGCGGGTCCTGCGCCGATGACGGCGACCTTGAGGCCGTTGGTCTTCTCAGGCGGCGTCGGTGTCACGCCGTGTTCCCGGGACCAGTCGGCCACGAAGCGTTCCAGCTTGCCGATGGAGACGGGTTCGCCCTTTTTCCCGCGGACGCAGACGCCCTCGCATTGGGATTCCTGTGGACAGACCCGTCCGCAGACGGCCGGGAGCGCGGAGGACTGGGCGATCACCTCGGCGGCTTTCGCGAAGTCTCTTTCTTTGACCTGGGCGATAAATGACGGGATGTCGATGGACACCGGGCATCCCTCGATGCATTTCGCCCGTTTGCAGCCTAAGCAGCGCGCGGCTTCCTCTACGGCTTCTTCCTCGTTGTAGCCTAAGCAGACTTCCTCAAAATTCGTCGCCCGCACTTTCGGGTCCTGTTCCCTGACGGGGATCTTGTGCAGCATATCCTGTCCCATCATCCTTCACCTCCACATTGTCCGCAGCCGCCGTGATGCGTCGCGCCTTCGGTAAGTCTTAACATGGCCCGCCCTTCTTCTGTCTGGTAGATGCGCTGGCGCATGATCGCCTCGTCAAAATCCACCAGATGGCCGTCAAATTCCGGGCCGTCCACACAGGCGAACTTGATCGTATCGCCCACATGGAGGCGGCAGGCGCCGCACATGCCCGTCCCGTCCACCATGATCGGATTCATGCTGACGATCGTGGGGATGCCCAGTTTTTTCGTCAGGAGGGCGGTAAATTTCATCATCACCAGGGGGCCGATCGCCACGCAGATGTCGTAGTGTTTCTGTTGTTTCGTGACCAGATCCTCCAGCACGCTGGTCACCATGCCATGGGTCCCGTAGGAGCCGTCGTCTGTGGCTATGTATAAGTCACCGGCCACGTCCCGCATCTGTTTTTCCAGGATTAGGGCGTCCTTCGTCTTTGCGCCGATGATCACATCCGCGCCGATCCCCTGTGCGTGCAGCCATTTTACCTGGGGATAGACGGGAGCGGCGCCCACGCCTCCGGCTACGAAGAGGATCTTTTTTTGACGGAGGCTCATCAGATCCTCCCCGATGAATTCTGAAGGGTTTCCCAGTGGTCCGGCGAAGTCCTGGAAAGCGTCCCCTTCCCTTAATGCGGCCATCCGTGTGGTGGATGCGCCGACGGACTGGAATACGATCGTGACCGTTCCTTTGGCGCGGTCGTAGTCGCAGATCGTCAGCGGGATCCGCTCGCCCACCTCGTCCATCTTTACGATGACAAACTGGCCCGGCAGGCAGGCAGCGGACGTCCGGGGCGCTTCCACTTCCATCAGATAGATCTTTTCTGCCAGGCACTCTGCCTTTATGATCTTGTACATGTCTTGTCTCTAAGACCTCCTTTACTTCCTGTTTTACACGATAGAACATAGCAAGAAACATGCCAGATCGGTGTCTGCTCATCAGGATCGGCAGGCGCGGATCTGGCGATACACCTATTTTACCGTATCAGAGGAGTTGTTTCAATTCTATTCTATCATCAGTTTACCGGATCTGCAATAGGCTTTTAATAATTATTTTTATTTATGATAATTTTTTATTAAAAATAGAGGACGGGCGGAGGATCCTCGTTTCAAAAAAGGGACGGATGCGTACATAAAAAAGCCTTCTCCTGGGCATCATGATCCAGGAGGTGTTTGTATGGCAGAGGAAAAACAGAAATTGGATCCTTTGGAAAATCTGGAAAAAGAGGAGAGCCAGGATAAACAGATCGAGGACACGGGGCAGGTGACGCTGGACGCCAATGAGGAGAGGCAGCACATCCACCTGCTGACGATCATCGGCGAGGTAGAGGGCCACGAGTCCGCCGCCAGCCAGAGCAAGACGACCAAATATGAACATGTGCTGCCAAAGCTGGCCATGATCGAGGATGATGAGAAGATCGACGGCCTTCTGGTGCTCTTAAATACAGTGGGCGGGGATGTGGAAGCGGGACTGGCCATCGCGGAGATGATCGCGTCGCTGAGCAAGCCCACAGTCTCACTGGTCTTGGGCGGCGGGCATTCCATTGGCGTGCCGCTGGCGGTGTCCGCGGATCATACGTTCATCGTTCCCAGCGCTACGATGGTGGTGCATCCGGTGCGCAGCAACGGCATGTTCATCGGCGTGGCGCAGAGCTACCGGAACATGGAGAAGACCCAGGACCGCATCACCGGCTTTGTCTCGGAACATTCCAACATCACGAAGGAACGGCTGGAGGAACTGATGCTGGATACGTCCCAGCTGGTCAAAGACGTGGGGACGATGCTGGAAGGAGAGGAGGCGGTCCGGGAGGGACTGATCGACGAGGTGGGCGGCATCAGCCAGGCGCTGAAAAAACTCTACGCCCTGATCGAGGAGAAAGAGCACAGAGAAAAACAGCAAGAATAGGGAGCAAGGAGAACAGACTGTGGGATCGGATAAATTCTGCGGTTTGTTTTTTTGTACGTCTTATGCTATAATGATTGGATATGTTACATATGAAAAACGGAGGGGACGATGGATTTTATTCGGACGATGCTGATCGGGATCGTGCATGGGATCACAGAGTTTTTGCCGTTGAGCAGTTCTGGCCATACCGGGCTGCTCGAGAACATGTGGGTGCATTCCGGCACGGAAGAGATCTTTTTTGAGGTGCTCCTGCATGCGGCGACGCTGCTCGCGGTCATAGTCTATTTTTGGAGGGACGTGACGAAGGTGGCGGCGGAGATGATCCTCATCTGCATGGATCTGATCACAAATATGAGGATCTTTATAGAAAATAAGAAGACAGGGGCGGACAAGCGTTATCAGAAGATCAGTGGGAATAATTACCGGAAGCTGACCCTGATGCTCCTGACGGCGGCCATCCCCATGGCCATCTTAGGGATGCTGTCCAGACGGCTGGTGCAGATCGCGTTCGGCAATCTGCTGGCGATCGGGATCGGGTCGATGATCTCCGCGATCTTGCTGCTGGTGATCGATCATATCGCAAAAGGGGAGAAGATCCCCAAGGATATGACCTGCGACTGCGCTATATGGATGGGCATCTGCCAGGGCATGGCGGCTTTTCCGGGGATCTCAAGGGTGGGTGTGTCGATGGCCGTGGGGCTGCTGTGCGGCCTGAACAGGAAGGTGGCTGTGAAATTTACGTTTCTGACGGCCATACCGGCGATCGGCGGGGCACTGATCCTGGAGCTCATGCATCTGGGGGAATCGTCGATGACGGGGCGGCTGGCCGGTACTTATCTCTGCGGGGCATTGGCGGCCGGGATCACGGGCTTTCTCCTGATCCGGCCTGTGGTCCGGTATCTGCAGAGGGCACGGTTCAGGGGATCTGCTCTTTACAGCTTTCTGCTGGGGATCGTGGCGATCGTGTGTGAGTTTGTGAAGTAGGAGGGGAGATATGGCAGCGACGAGGACGAAGACGAGAAGGAGAAAAAAGAAAAAGAAGAATGCCCGGGCCACGTACGCGGGGGAGATCACGATACTGGCCGCGCTGGCCGTCTCGATCATCCTCCTGATCAGTGATCTGGGGCTGGGGGGCTTTCTGGGAAACGCGCTCAGTGACTGTCTCTTCGGGGTCTTTGGGATGGTCTCGTATGTGTTCCCGTTCTTCTTGTTCGTGGGCGTATCCGCCCTGGTCGTCAACAGAGACGATCCGCTGGTGTACAAGAAGCTCACGGCCGGGGTCTTATTCCTGTGCTTTCTGTGCGCGCTCTTTCAGCTCCTCACCCAGGGGGACACCTCGTCCTGGGAGCTGGGGCGGTATTATCTCTTTTCGGCGGATACGCAGGCAGGCGGCGGTGTGATCGGCGGGGTGCTCAGCAAGGGCTTCTGTCTGGCGTTCGGCGTGCTCGGGGCCTACATCCTGCTGATCATCGGGGAGATCATCTTTTTGATCTTGATCACCCAGAGGTCTTTTTTTGGTTTTTGCCGGAAGATCCTCTTTGGGCCGAAAGAACTCTCCCGTCCGGTGAAAAAGAGAGCGCCGAGAGCCTCGTCCGCGTCTGTGGAAAGACCGGAGAAGTCCACCCGGAGGGGACGCAGGCGGGACGCCTCGGAGCTGCTCCCGGTCAATGTGGAGCTGACCGTGCCCGACACGGACGATGCACAAGAGGAGCCATCCGAGGAGCCGGAGCCGGTGAGAGAAGTCGTCCGGGAAAAACAAAAAAAAGACAAAAAGCCGGATGGGAAGTCCATGGAGGAGACTGTCCAGCTCTCCTTTGAGGCCCGGCACGGCGGAGAGGCGCAGGCGAGTGACGGGCAGGATGAGAAAGAGGAGCCGGTGCAGCCTGTGGTCTGGCCAGAGGGCGCGGCGGAGAGTCCGGCCTACAGACTGCCGCCCTTTTCCCTGCTGAAAAAGGGCAAACGCATCAAAGGCGGGGACACGGAACAGTATCTGCGGGAGACAGCCGCGAAGCTGCAGGGGACGCTGCATGATTTTGGGGTCAATGTGACGGTGGTCAATGTGAGCTGCGGGCCCACGGTCACCCGTTACGAGCTGCAGCCGGAACAGGGCGTGAAAGTCAGCAAGATCGTAGGGCTCGCCGACGATATCAAACTGAACCTGGCCACGGCGGACATCCGCATCGAAGCACCCATACCGGGAAAAGCGGCGGTGGGCATCGAAGTACCGAATAAGGAAAACAGTGCGGTGATGCTCAGGGACCTTCTGCAGTCACAGGAATTTCAGGAGGCGGAGTCCAGCCTGTCCTTCGCGGCGGGCAAGGACATCGCGGGCAAGGCGGTGATCACCGATATCGCCAAGATGCCCCATCTGCTCATCGCGGGGGCGACGGGATCCGGTAAATCCGTCTGCATCAACACGCTGATCATGAGCATCTTATATAAAGCAAGGCCGGATCAGGTGAAGCTGATCATGGTGGATCCGAAAGTGGTGGAGCTGAGTGTCTATAACGGGATCCCGCATCTGTTGATCCCGGTGGTGACGGATCCGAAGAAAGCCGCCGGGGCGTTGAACTGGGCCGTCGCGGAGATGACGCAGCGCTACAATACTTTTGCGGAGTATAATGTCCGCAACCTGTCGGATTACAACCAGAAGATCCAGGGGATGACATTCCCCGAGGAAGAAGAGCCGCCCAAGCCTATGCCCCAGATCGTGATCATCGTGGACGAGCTGGCGGATCTGATGATGGTGGCGCCGGGGGAAGTGGAAGATGCGATCTGCCGCCTGGCTCAGCTCGCCCGGGCGGCGGGGATCCATCTGATCATCGCCACCCAGCGTCCTTCGGTAAACGTCATCACCGGCCTGATCAAGGCGAACATGCCTTCCAGGATCGCGTTTGCAGTTTCCTCCGGTGTGGATTCCCGTACGATCTTGGATATGAACGGGGCGGAAAAACTCCTGGGAAAAGGCGACATGCTCTTCTATCCCCAGGGATACCAGAAACCGGCCCGTCTGCAGGGGGCGTTCGTATCTGATGAAGAGGTGAGCAACGTGGTGGGATTTTTAGCGAAAGAGAATCCGCAGGCTGTCTGTGATGAGCAGATGCAGGAGAAGATCGTCACGGCCACGGCCAAAGGGACCGCCGCCTCGTCTCAGGGCGAGGAGCGGGACGCCTACTTCGCGGACGCGGGGAGGCTGATCATCGACAAGGATAAAGCGTCGATCGGGATGCTCCAGAGGGCCTTCAAGATCGGGTTCAACCGGGCGGCCAGGGTCATGGACCAGCTTTTTCAGGCAAATGTGGTCGGCCCGGAGGAAGGGACGAAGCCGCGCAAGGTCCTCATGACGGCGGAGGAATTCGAGGAGCTGATCAAGGACTAGTATGAGGATATGGATATGAAATGTCCAAAATGTCATGCAGAGGTGGAAAAGGGCAGTCTGTATTGTCCAAAATGCCTGCAGGAGATCCACTGGGTGTCCGAATACAATACCGTCGAGACACTGATGCAGAAAGCCAGCAGGAGCCAGATGCTCATCCGAAAAAAAGAGCGCCTGGAAAAAAAACAGAAGAAAAAGATCCGGATGCTGATCCTCTTAGGCATCCTGGGTGTATGCGTCTGCATCCTCTGGTGTATGGACCACTCGTACCTCGTCCAGTACAGCCTTGCCCGGCATGCCTATAAAGAAAAGGATCATGAACGTGCGCTGGAGTATGCGGACAAAGCCCTGACGATCAGCCCGGAGAAAGGGAAAGCGGCGATCCTGCTCTCCCAAGTGCTGGAAGAGCAGGGGGACCTTGAAGGCGCCGTAAAGGTGATGGAGGGGGGTCTGCAGGAGCATCTGGACAGCCCGGCCTATCATGAACGGCTGATCAGCCTATACGAGAAGACGGATCAGCCGGAGAAGATCAAGCGGCTGATCCGAGATCCGGCTTCCCAGGCTGTGCGGGAGTCGTTTGCCCATTATCTGTGCGACGATCCGGATATCCGGCCGCAGACCGGGGTCTACGACGATCAGATAAAAGTCTCCATCGCGGAGCAGGAGGGTGTCCAGTATCATTATACATTGGATGGGAGCACGCCCACCCGGGAGAGTCCCCTCTATCAGGGGCCGTTTCCCATCGGCGAGGGCACTACGGAGGTGTATGTGCTGGGAGTCAATGCCTATGGCCTCACCAGCGATGTGATCTACCGGAAATACACGGTGATCCCGAAAGAACCGGAGGCGCCGAAGATCTGGCCCGTTTCCGGCACGTATGACGGGGATACGCAGATCACGGTAAAAGTCCCGGACGGTTTTAAGGCGTACTATGCATTTGACGAGATCCCCACCGAGAGCAGCACGGAGTATAAAGCACCGGTGAAGATGCCCGTAGGGGAACATACTTTTTACGCAGTCCTGATCGGAGTCAATGACAGGGTGAGCGAGGTGGCCAGCCGGTACTATTGCCTGTATGAGTGAGAGAAAAGGAGAGGATGAGATGCGCGTGACGGTGCTCGCGGTGGGGAAGATCAAAGAGAGCTATCTGAGGGAGGCGATAGGGGAATACGCCAAGCGCCTGGGGCGTTACTGTAAACTCGCGATCACAGAAGTCGCTGATGAGAAGACGCCCGACCCGCTGGGGGCGGCGGCAAAGAGCCTGATCCTGGAAAAAGAAGGCGAACGGCTGCTGCGGCATCTTCCCAAAGACGCCTACGTCATCACTTTACAGATCGAGGGCAGGCAGTACACCTCTGAGGGATTTTCCCAAATGATGAGCAGCCTGGCCGTCCAGGGCGTGAGTCATATCGTCTTCATCATCGGCGGCTCCCTGGGACTGGGGAAAAATATAACGGGAAGATCCGACCTGGCGCTGAGTTTTTCCCAGATGACCTATCCCCACCAGCTCATGCGGGTCATCCTGCTGGAGCAGATCTACCGGGGATATCGGATCGCCGGCGGGGAGCCATATCACAAATAAGGGGGCCGCGTCCTGTACGCGTCGATGCAGATCCGATCCGCCAGCGCTTCCCGGGTGACGTAGAGTCCCTGGTCGGTCCTCGTGTCGATGGCCCATCTGACCAGGGTCAGGCACCGGTCCCGGATCTCGATACAGGTGATCCCGTAGGGGTGGACGCAGCTCCCCGTGTTGCAGTAGGGCGCGTCGGCCGTTCCGATCATGGGGCGGTGGGTATGGCCGGTGATCAGGAGCAGGTCATTTTCCCGGGCCCAGTGGGTGAGCTTCTTCTCGACCCGGTGTTTCTTTTTGTTGTTCTTTGCGGCGCTGGTGGGATCTAAGAAGCCTATCCGTTCTGCCGGTCTCCAGAGATAGCGCACGAGGAAACGGCTGAGGGGCCACAGGGTGCTGTTGAGAGGATCCATCTGGTGGCCGTGGGTGAGGTAGATATCCCTGATGTGTTCCTGGTCCTTTAAGATCAGGCCGGAGTGGAACACGAGGCCGGGGAACAGCGGGGCAGACCATCGCCCTGCTTTTTTGGCTGTCCTTTTTACGATGTCGTGGTTCCCGTACAGGAGATAGAGCCTCCCTTCCCGATAAAACTTTGCCAACAGGGAAAATATATGGTCATGGATCTCCATGATCTGTCCCATGGAGCGGTTTTCCCAGAGTTCGTCCCCGTCGCCCAGTTCGATGTACGTATAACCCTGCCGGTGATAATGCTGCAGCGCCGCGGAATAGAGATGCCGGTTCTTCAGGAAATTGTCGTTGGCCGTGCCGCGTCCCCGATGGCAGTCGCTGAACAGCACGTATCTGGACCGGGCAGAGAGGGGGAGGGTGGGCGCGTCCTCGAACGCTCTTTGCAGCCGTTTATCGTCGTCCATGCCCGCACCTCCTTTTTAGCGTCGATGGTACCCTGAAAAAGGCGGTCGGCAGGAGATAGTACAGGTAGAGGAGCCGGTCGGCGTTTTTGCAGAAAGGGCGTGTCACCCAGCGGTAGAGCTTGCAGGAGGAGCGGTCTTTCCATAATGTGAGAGTATGAAGGCGGCGGCTCCAAAATGTATCGGGGACCGACTGGGCGGGCCTGCGGAAATGGAAGGTGACCGTCGTACCGTTTATGCGGATCGCGTCCTTTCTGTAGCCTTTTTCTATCAAGGCGCAGACAAAAGCGTGCAGCATCTCATGATCGGGGAAGGTGAGGGCGGCGGTCATATACAGCGCGTCCGGCCGGGCGAAGGCACCCATGTAAAATCCGGCCAGCCACCAGTGGCGTTTCGCCAGTGTAAAGAGCAGGCGTTCTCTGTGGTAAAGGGAGATCTGCATGGGGAGCATCTCCGCGTCCGAGGCGGTCAGATAACAGGCTTCCTTCCTTTCCGCAGAGGAGAGGAGCCGGTCCGCGTGGTAGATGCCCGCTTCGCAGCCGATATTGATCCCGTACTGGCCTTTCCAGAACTCGATCAGCCAGGTCCGGTCTTGGTAGTCGAAATAAACGGGTTCGTAGTCAAAGACCATCTCAAAGAAAGGCGCCGAGCGGTCAAATATGGCGCAGTAACCATGACCGCGCTGCCAGGCGTCCACCCGTGAGACGAAGATATCCTGCCAGTGGTCGTAGGCGAACCCGGCAGGGCCGGCCAGATCCGAGAGCCGCCGGCATTTATCCCGGGTCTTCATGGAGCGGACTTTCTGTGAGGCGTAAGGTTTCCTGTATATCTGAAAATATGAAAAGATCATACATACGATGAGCAGTGTGATGATGCATAGATACATGGATCGATCCCTCCGGATCATTTTTAGTATATTGTATGTCCGTGGGCGGGGCTTTGCGAATGGCGCTTCAGTCTGCCAAAAAGAACTTGACTTTATATGTGGGTAAAAATATAATATTTATAATATGAGATAAGACTCTGGGATACTGCGGATGGGATGCAAAAAGAGGAGGACAGGACAATGGACTTGAGAGAGTGTTATACAGCCCTTGGCGGTGACTATGAAGGCGTGGTCACCCGTTTAGGCGGAGAGTGGCTGGTCAGGAGATTTGTCCGGAAATTTCTGGAAGATGAGAGTTATAGTCTGTTGTGCCAGTCGCTGGAGGCAGAGAATTATAAAGATGCTTTCCGGGCGGCGCATACGCTCAAAGGGATCTGCCAGAGTCTTCATTTTACCCAGTTATATGAGTCCAGCAGCTGCCTGTGCGATATGTTCCGTACAGGGGCCTGGAAGCCGGAGGTAGATACTTATGTCAGTCAGGTGGACGCCGATTACCGGAGAGCCGTGGGAGCGATCCGGCAGCTGGAGGACGGCATCCTGCTAAAGGCGGGGGATCCGGGCAGCGGGAAAGAGGGGTGAGCATGATGAAAGAGGACAAAAAGGGGATCATATATTTTTTGTTGGCCGGCATTGTTCTTATATTTGTATTGTGCGTGTTTATCTTTTCTTTCCTTGCGCTGTTCATGAACAAGAAGAGCGAAGAGACGATCAGTGACATCGGTACAGTCTATATGTCCAGTATGAGTGAGCAGATCTCCATGCATTTCCAGACCACGATACAGCTGCGCCTGTCCCAGATGAAGGCCCTTGTACAGACTACCTCAGCCCAAGGATACGAAGATGAAAGGGAGATGTTCGAGACGCTGGCCTACAACGCGAAGGCCCGCGGCTTTGAATATCTGTCCCTGTATTCCTATGACGGGGAGTTTGAGAGGATCGACGGCAGCCAGGTGGAAGTGACGGATGCGCAGCCATTCCTCCGTTCGATGAGGGAAGGGGAGGATAAGGTGGCCGTCGGCACAGACGAGGAGGGAAATAAGATCGTCCTTTTGGGCGTTTCCGCGGATTACAGGATGCAGAACGGAGAACAGTGCATCGCCCTGGTGGGCGGGTTGCCCGTCAGCTATATCGCGGACACGCTCTCGCTGGATGAGGAGGGGGCCATCGTGTATTCCCATATCATCCGCAAGGACGGCAGCTTTGTGATCCGCAGTGTTGATACAGTCAGTGACAATTATTTTGAGCAGATCCGTTCCCGATGGGACGAGGTGGACGCCCAGGAGGCGGAAAACAGCGTCCAGGAACTGGCCTCATCCATGAAGGCCGGGGAAGATTTTTCCAGCGTCCTGGATACGGACGACGGAGGGCGGCAGCATCTCTTCTGCTCCAGCCTGCCGTACACGGAATGGTATCTGGTCACGGTCATGCCCTACGGCATGCTGGATCAGGAGGTCAGCGCGCTGAGCCGTCAGTGGATCACGGTCACGCTGGGCTGCTGCGGGGTCATCCTGCTGGGACTGATCCTGCTCTTTGGCAAATATTATGAGCTGACGCGCAGGCAGATCCGGGCACTGGATGCCGCGCGCCATGAGGCTATCCAGGCGAATAAGGCGAAGAGTGAGTTCTTCTCCAATATGAGCCATGATATACGGACGCCGATGAACGCCATCGTGGGCATGACGGCCATCGCGTCGGCCAACATCGACAATACCCAGCAGGTGAAGAACTGCCTGCGGAAGATCACGCTGTCCAGCAAACATCTTTTGGGCCTGATCAACGACGTGCTGGATATGTCCAAGATCGAGAGCGGAAAGATGATCCTGAATACGGATATGGTCTCACTGAGCGAGGTCATGGACAGCATCGTGTGCATCGTGCAGCCGCAGATCAAGGCGAAGAAACAGGAGTTCAATGTGCTGGTCCACGATATCTCCACAGAAAATGTCTGCTGCGACAGTGTGCGGCTGAATCAGGTGATGCTGAATCTCCTGTCAAATGCCGTAAAATTCACCCCGGAGGGAGGGACCATCGACTTCTCCATGTACCAGGAGCCTTCGCCGAAGGGTGCGGACTACGTGCGCCTTCATCTGGAGGTAAAAGACAACGGGATCGGGATCGCGCCGGAATTCATCGACAAGATCTTCGAGTCCTTTGCCAGGGAAGATGATAAGCGGGTACAGCGCACGGAGGGCAGCGGCCTTGGCATGGCGATCACCAAGTACATCATCGATGCCATGGGCGGTACGATCGATGTCCAGAGCGAACTGGGCAGAGGGACCCGATTCCACATCGTGGTGGATCTGGAGGTCGCCACGGTCCAGGAAGCGGACATGGTGCTGCCCCAGTGGAAGATGCTGGTGGTGGATGACGATGAGATGATGTGCCAGACCACGATCAGTTCGCTGAAAGAGATCGGGATCGATGCGGAGTGGACGCTGGACGGCGAGTCGGCGGTGGAGATGGTCAAAAAACGCCACAGCCTGCACGACGACTACCAGATCATCCTCCTGGACTGGAAGCTGCCGGGCATAGACGGGGTCGAAACGGCCAAGAGGATCCGGCAGGAGATCGCCGACGTCTCGATCCTTCTGATCTCCGCCTATGACTGGAGTGAGGTGGAGAAGGAGGCGCGGGCGGCGGGCGTCAACGGCTTCATCCCCAAACCGCTCTTCAAATCCACACTGTTCTACGGGCTGAAACAGTTCATCGGCGCTGTGGAGGACGAGGAGAGGGGCGCGTCAGGAGAACAGTCACCTCTCAAGGGATGTAAAGTGCTGCTGGCGGAGGATAATGAGCTGAACTGGGAAGTGGCCGAAGAGCTGCTCACCGATGAGCTGGGGCTGGAGCTGGAATGGGCAGAGAATGGCCAGATCTGCGTGGAGAGATTCCAGCAGTCCCCGGTGGGTTTCTATGATGCGATCCTGATGGATCTGCGGATGCCGGTGATGACGGGCCTGGAGGCTACAGTGGCGATCCGCGCCCTTGACCGGCCCGATTCGGACATCCCGATCATCGCCATGACTGCGGACGCCTTTTCAGAGGATATCCAGAGGTGTCTGGATCATGGGATGGACGCCCATGTGGCAAAACCGATCGATGTGCGGGAGATCGCCCGGCATCTGGAAAGATCCATCCATAAGCAGTAAAAAAGAACGATAGAGAAACGACGAGAAAGAGTCTGGTGTGCCTGCCGGACTCTTCTTTTATGGACGAAAGGAGCGTTGATGATGGACCAGATCTTGATCATAGATGATGATAAGGAGCTGTGCGCGCTGATCGAACAGAGCGTTTTAGAGGAAGGGATAAGAGTGGACTGCTGTTATCATGGGCGGTCCGGTCTGCAGAAGCTGAAAGAAAACGAGTACCAGCTCGTCATATTGGACGTGATGATGCCCGGCTCTGACGGTTTTGAGACATTGGGACAGATCAGAAGAGAGAGCAGCCTGCCGATCCTGATGCTCACAGCAAAAAATGACAGTGCCTCGAAAGTGCGCGGACTGCGGGCGGGAGCGGACGACTACCTGACCAAACCCTTTGACATGGACGAGCTGATCGCCCGTATCGGGGCGCTGATCAGACGTTACACCCGATTTGACCGAAAAGGCGGGCAGCCGCAGACACTTGATTTCGAGGGACTGACGATCGACTTCGACAGCCATTCCATCCGTGTGGCGGATGGCGAGCACGTTCTGCCGCCGAAAGAATTTGACCTGCTTTTGTTTCTCGCGGAGAATCAGGGAAAGATCCGGACGAAACAGCAGATCTATGAAAATGTGTGGGGAGAAGAGTATGTGTATGATGACAGCAACATCATGGCGGTCATCAGCCGTCTGCGGAAAAAGATGGAAAAAGATCCGGGCAGCCCTAGATATATACAGACAGTCAAGGGGGTCGGCTACCGTTTCAACAAGGAGGTGTGAGGGATGGATGCAGATACAGTCACAGTCATCGCGCTGATCATCGCGGCCGCTTCTGTGGGAGGAGCCGTTCATACAGTCCGGCGTGTCAAGAGACAGATAGGGGAGATGTCGGACGCCCTGGAAGATATAAAGAACGGAAATGGGAACCGGCGGCTCTTATCGAAGACGCATGAGCTTGCAGCCCCTCTCGCCTACAAGATCAATGAGATCGTCCTGTCTTACGAAAACAGGCTCTCGGCCTATCACCGGACAGAAGAGACGAACCGGCAGCTCATGACGAGCCTCTCCCATGATGTGCGCACGCCGCTGACCACGCTGATCGGGTATCTGGACGCCGCGCATAAAGGGATCGTCGCCGGGAGGGAACGCGACGATCACATCAGGATCGCACGCAAAAAAGCCCACGATCTGAAAGAGTATATCGATGTGCTCTTCGACTGGTTCAAGCTGGGTTCGGGTGAATTTTCCATGAACGTATCCCCGACGGACCTGACGGAGCTGACACGGAATATACTGATCGACTGGATCCCCATATTTGAGGAGGCGCAGGTGGATTTCATGATCGATATCCCGGAGCGGCCTTTTAAGATACGGACCGACCCGGACGGCTATGCGCGGATCTTGAACAATCTTTTGCAAAATGTGGTCGCCCACAGCCATGCGGACGAGCTGGGGATCGCTCTGTCAAAGCAGGGCGGGAAGGTCATGATCCGCGTATCTGACAATGGCGTGGGGATCGCGAAAGAGGATCTGAAGCATATTTTTGAGAGGCTTTATAAATGTGATAAAGGGCGGTCCCAAAAAGGCAGCGGTCTCGGTCTGGCCATCGTCCGCCAGCTGGTGGAGAGACTGAACGGATCGATAACGGCAGACAGCGCAGAGGGGAACGGGACCGTTTTTACCCTGCTCTTCCCTCTGGAGGAGTGATCATTTTGCAAGGTTTATGCAAGGCTGGCGCAAGGTTCATGTAAGGTCCGTGTGATAAGATAGCAGACATATAAAGGAGGTCTCGCTATGAGAAGATATGTGATCGAGACAAAAGATCTCACAAAGCAATACGGAACACAAAAAAGCGTCGCCTCTCTGAACATCCATGTCCAGAGAGGGCGCATCTACGGTCTGCTGGGCAGGAACGGGGCCGGAAAGACGACGACGATGAAGATGCTGCTGGGGCTGACACAGCCCACTTCCGGGGAAGTGACCATATGGGGGAAGCCTTTGGCGGCGAATGAAAAGAAGCTCCTGCCCCGAATCGGCAGCCTGATCGAATCCCCCGGCTTCTATCCGAACCTGACCGCCACGGAAAACCTGCGCATCTTTGCCACCCTGCGCGGAGTGCCGGGCCGCGGCGCGATCAGGGACGCGCTGGACCTGGTAGGTCTGCCTTACAGGGATAAGAAGCTGTTTTCCCAGTATTCCCTGGGCATGAAGCAGCGGCTGGCGATCGCCCTGGCCGTCATGCATGACCCGGAGCTCTTGATCCTGGACGAACCGATCAATGGCTTAGATCCGATCGGGATCGCGGAGGTACGGTCTTTTATCCGTGCCCTCTGTGACGAGCGCGGAAAGACGATCCTGATCTCCAGCCACATCCTCTCCGAGATCGCATTGCTGGCGGATGACATCGGGATCATCGACCACGGCGTATTGCTGGAAGAAGAAAGCCTGGCGGAACTGGAAGCAAAGAGCGGCAGGCATATCCGGTTCACTGTTTCGGACACGGCCCAGGCGGCGAGGATCCTGGAGCGCAGCTTCTGCGAAGACCAGTTTGTCATCCAGGACGACCATGAGATGCGGCTGTATGATCTGGATCTCCCGGTGGGGAAGGTCGTCACCGCTTTTGTGGAGAACGGCCTGGAAGTATCACAGGCCTATATCTGCGAAGAAAGCCTTGAAGACCATTTCAAGCGCGTCACAGGGGGTGAGGGGATTGCTTAGGCTCATTATGTGTGAGTTCGCAAAATTGAAGCGAAAAAAATTCATCCCGCTGGTCATACTCTCCGCGTTCTTGTTTCCCGTACCGCTGACGCTCATGATGACGACGCCCCAGATGGCGGGACGATATGAGGATGATGCAGAGCTTTTCAATGCCTGTTTTCAATTTATCATGGGATACGGGGTGGAGCTGCTCCTGCCCTGTGTGATCGGGGTGATCGCAGCCATGCTCTTCTTTATGGAACGGGATAACGACACCTTCAAGAATCTGCGCACGATCCCGGTGACCAGCACGCAGATGATCCTGGCGAAGATATGCGTGTTATTTGTCATGGGAGCGGTCTTCAGCCTGTCTTCGGCCCTTGCCGCGATCCTGTGCGGGGGTCTGATCTCGGAGGTGAACGGGGTCGCCTATAAGATATCCGTCGCCCTGGAGATGGGGATCTTCATCACTGCCGGGACGCTGCCTCTGATCGTGCTGGTCGTTTTCTTCAGCAAGACCTATATTTTTTCTGTCCTGCTGTGTATTTTTTACAGTGTCCTGAGCCTGACCGCGGAATCATCTTTTGGCGTATTGCCAAAAACGATATGCTGGCTCATGCCGATCCCTCTCACGACGCTCTGGAGCGCGGGCGATATGGCGCGGCATGGGGTGATCGACTCCGTGGGGGTGCTGGAGTATCTGCAGCCCACGAGCTTTCAGACCATCGCGATCTTGGGCGTAGAGGCGCTCATCTCTGTGGCGGTGATCGATCATCTGTATAAAAGGAGGGGGGAGTAGTATGTTCCGCATGGTCAAGACCGAGATCTGGAAATTAAAGAGGTATCATATGATATGGGCAGGAGTCTTCCTGATGCTGCTGTCTGTCCTGCTGACGATGTTCTCCACGACGGCGCTGGACGGTACCGTCTGGACGTTTTCGCATTTTACGGAGCAGGTGATCAAGAACAATGCGACCATGATCTTTCCCATGTGCATCGCCCTGATCACAGGCTATATCATCGCAAGGGAAGAAAAAGATGATACGCTCAAGAGCATCCGGACGATCCCGGTCGCCTACAGTGTCCTCTTATGGGGAAAATTCCTTGTCTGCGCGCTGCTCTCATTGTTTTTTGGGCTGGTGAGCGCCGGGTTTACGGTGGTGGCCGATCTGATCATGGGCTTTCCGGGGCTTTCCATGATGTCGGTCCTCCAGGCGGCGGCGCAGATCATCTTAAATTGCCTGTTCCTGTACATTGCCGTGATGCCGGTCATCGCGACCGCTGCCCGCGCATCGAACGGTCCTATGATCGGTACGATCGTTGCTTTTGTCTACGGTTATGGAGGCATGTTCGCAGCCGGGGATCCGACGTTGGCGTCGATCTATCCGGTCACGGCGAGTCTGGGCCTGATCCGTTACCGGAGCTATGATCCGGCTGTGCATTGGAATGTCTGGATCTGTCTGTTCAGTATGATCGCTGCATGGATGGTCGCCGCTGTCTCTATATGTGCCGCAAAAGGAAACGCGCCCGTCCGGACAGCCCAAAAGGGCGGGAAGACGAAGACAAAAAAGGGCTGGTAAATGGAGGATACAGAAAAATGAAGAAGAAGATACTCAGCGCGGCCGCGGCGGCCGCAGTGATCGTGATAGGCTTTATCTGCTCTTGCATATGGTTTCTTTCGGGTGCCGGGAGCACGTATTACTATACCCAGATCGATGACAGCAAGATCGAGCAGATCCATTCGCGCGGGGGTGTCATCGACCCGCAGGGAGGGATGCGCTATTCCTATACGCTGCCTGCTTATGATGAAGATGGTGATGAAAAAGAGATCACATTTGGAACATCGAGGGAATTGAGGGAAGGAGCTTTTATCCGTCTGAAGGTGATGCCGGTCCGCGGTGTCCTTGAATGGAGCGAGATACCATATGAGGATCTTCCCGCAGCCGTGCAGAGCGGCTATGCGGCGCCGGCACCGACAGATGGATGAGGATAAAGATCAAAGGATCTGCCGTACAGCAGATCCTGATCTTACGGGTGGTGCTGAGGGAGGACGGCCTCCTTTTCCCGCCATTGTTCTTTATTTTCATTGGACCAGACCACCATGTTCCGGCCGTACCGTTTGGCGTCGTAGAGCATCGTGTCGGCGATCTGGGCGTAGGAGTCGTAGGTGTTCTCGATCTGGGGCGTCAGCGTGATCCCGCCGATGCTGATCGTGACCCATCGGGCGACCAGCGGGTTCTGGGGGATGTGGAGGTCTTCCACGGACTGGCGGATCCTCTTTAAGAAATCAAAGGAAGCCCGCGCATTGTTTTCCATGAGGAGCACGACGAACTCCTCGCCGCCGTAACGGGCGACGAAATCTGTGGCCCGGTGGAGCTGGGATGAGATGGTCTGTGCCACGCTGGCGAGCACCTTGTCGCCGGCGGCATGGCCGTAGGTATCATTGTACAATTTAAAATTATCCACATCGATCATGCAGATGCTGAAGGGAAGCTCCAGGCGGATCGCCTCCCGCCATTTTATGCGGCTGTTCTTATTATAGCTCCTCCGGTTGGCGATCCCGGTCAGTTCGTCGACCATGGCCTGCCGCCGGAAATTCATCTGGTATTGGTACAGCTTGACGTGGGTCCGCACCCTGGCTTTTACGATCAGGGGGTTGAAAGGTTTGGCTATGTAGTCAACGGCCCCCATCGTCAGCCCTTTCTCTTCGTGGTGGGCATCGGAAAGGCTGGTGATCATGATGATAGGGATATATTTGGTCAGGACTGTCTCCTGCAGTCTGCACAACACGTTGAAACCGTCCAGATCTGGCATGATCACATCCAGGAGGATGAGGGAAAAGACGCCGGTCTTTGCGTTGTTGAGCCCGTCCTGGGCAGTCTGGCTGATGGTGATGTCGTATTCGTCTTCCAGGATATCTTTCAGAGCCTTAGCCTGTATCTGGCTGTCATCGATGATCAAGATCTTGTTCTTCTTATTGTTCATGGCACACTCCCCTATACGATCTACAGTGTGATAGGCTTGTATCTGTAACACACACGATACTTAAAGTATATATGCAATCCGTTATAAAATCAATATTTTTTTACGGGAAAAGTGGCAAATGTGACGATCTGAAAAAACAATGCAGATGATCTGAAAAAAACAGTTGATTTTTTTCGCGTGTTCTGGTAGAATACTGTCCATCGGGGTATGGCGTAGCTTGGTAGCGCGCACGGCTGGGGGCCGTGAGGTCGCAGGTTCAAATCCTGTTGCCCCGATCTCTTTTCTTTATATCACAGGTGTTCCGTCATCATTTCAGTAGTTTTCTTCCCTTTTTTGTGTTTTGTGTACGTTTTGTGATCATTTGTAAAAGTCCATTGTCTTTTTAAATGAGACGTGCTATAATCAAAAATGTTGCAGGTTCAGAGCAGAAAACTTTGGAAAAGAGGAAATAGATACCATGAGTGAAAAAACGATCTTAGAACAGTGGAGGGCAGTTGCGTACGATGAGTCCGCGGACAAGGGGAAGCTGCAGAAATTCTGGGCATCTTATTTCAATATTGAAAAAGGCATCTACGAGCAGCTGCTGCAAGATCCTGACGAGGTGGTGACAGGCACTGTAAAAGAGCTGGCAGAGAGATATGGACAGGATGTATTTACGATGACCGGATTCCTGGATGGGATCAACGACAGTCTGAAAGAGGAAAATCCCATTGAAGAGATGACCGAGGATACAGTGGTCAATCTGGGCTTTGATAAAGAGAAGCTCTACAAGAATATGGTGGACGCCCGGGCGGATTGGCTGTATGAGCTGCCCCAGTGGGATGCGATATTCGACGAAGAGACGAAGAAACGGCTGTACCTGGAGCAGAAGAAGTCCGGTACGATCGTGAAAGGGCCGAAGGTCGGGCGCAACGATCCATGTCCCTGTGGATCGGGAAAGAAATATAAGAAATGCTGCGGAAGAAACGCCTGATGGCGGCAGCGTTATCGATCCTGGGCATTTTATGCCTGGGATATTATATTTCACTGGCTTTTTTCGGCATGGATTTTGCTGTGATCTGGCTGCTGGCAGGGATCGTGCTCATCCTGCTGGGGTATTCCATCGGCTGGACGGTGCTGTGGACGCATGTGCTGCCAAGGGGCGTGAGGATCGGCTTTAGCATCGTATGCCTGGCGGGCCTTCTGTCCTTTGGGTGCATCGAGGGTCTGATCATCAGCGGCATGGGCGCTCAGGCGCGGCAAGATCTGGCTTACATCATCGTGCTGGGGGCGCAGGTCCGGGGGGACCATCCCAGCAGGGCGCTGCGGAGACGGATCATAAGAGCGGCAGAGTACCTGGAAGAAAATCCCAGGACGACCGCGATCCTCTCAGGAGGCCAGGGACCCGGCGAGGATATGACAGAAGCGGCCTGCATCCAGGAAGAACTCCTGAAGATGGGGATCAAAAAGGAGCGGATGATCCTGGAGGAGCAGTCCACCAGCACCTGGGAAAACCTGGACTTCAGCGCCAGGCTCGCTCCGGTGAAGGAAAAAGAGACGGGACTCATCACCCAGGATTTTCATGTGTATCGGAGCCTGAGACTGGCCAGGCACCAGGGATACGAGCAGGTGTACGGGATCGCGGCGCCGTCGGAGTGGATGTACCAGCCGCATTTTATGGTGCGGGAGGCATTTGCGCTGGTGAAGGAAAAACTGGTGGGGAATATCTGAAGGATGCCTGTAGTAAAGACCGGGGCGGCTGTGCAGGGATATACTGCACGGCCGCCCGGTCTTCTAGAAGGTCTGGAGTCCTGCGAGCTGTTCCACTTCAGAAACACTGAGCTCAGAACATTCCGCGATCTCCTCGATCGTCAGCTTTCCTACTCTCAGCATCCTGAGTGCGGTCTTCTTTCTTGTCTCTTCAATCCCCTGACTCATGCCCTGACTGATGCCTTGGTCTAAGATCCTCCTTGCCTCTGTCTCGATCACTGCTCCACGCATGATATCACCTATACCTTTCTGTACATTTTCATATTTTCGCGCGATCTCCCTGATCACATTTTGTGAGAGTTCGATGATCGTCCGTTTGTCAAACGCCCGGAGCGTTCCCTGCCGCTCTGCCAGATCGAGTCGGTCCAGGATCTCCTGATATTCTGCCACGAGTCCCAGCAGCTTTCGCTCATCTTTATCATACACCGGGAACTCTGATTCATGTGAAAAAATATAAAACGGGATCAACATGAGCAGACCTTTCTCAAAAAGGGCGTCGAGCGGATAGGCATCGATCTTCATGATCGGCACATCGTACTCGACCGTCCCTCCCGGCGTGTTGAGTATGTAGCGCATCTTATCCGGTGTCTTTTTGTAAGACCGGAGATAGAGCACCGCTGTGTTGGGAAATGTCACTGTCAGAGTCTCTTCCGTGACCGTCCCCTCGTCAAGAGCGATCTGGGCGTCATACTCGAAGAGCCGGATCATGATCTTGCCGTCCGGCAGACTGCTCTCACACTCGATATGGTATTTTTTCTGTATCCTGCCAAAGACTGTAAAATTCGTATCTGTTATGCGTTCCTTATTGGCCCCGTCGTGTTGGGCGATAAAATGTTCATTGAGGGAGAACCGGATCTCCTCATCCCCCGTATAGCTCTCGCCGAAGCTCTCGTTGATCATCGGGAGGATCAGTCTCTGGCAGTCATTCAAGATCGTCCGGAAAGCCACGTCATAGATATTGCTCATCCATTACCTCTTTCGTATGTATGACTCTATCATATCATCATCCGGCTGCAGATTCAAGCGGCAGTCGATATATGCAGGACAGTGTTTGTAAACCTAAGCTCCCTCGATCGCCAAAGATCTAAGTGGCTGTGGATCGTACTAAATGTAGAGGGTTTTCAAATACACTCTAAGACCATATTTTATCATTGACAACGGCAGTTTTTGTGTTATAATGTTCACAGAAAATCGGAAAAACGATGAAGAGAAGAGTAAGATGCCGGACTTTCCAGAGAGAAATGCCCGTTTTTGGATATAGCTGGATATATCTGAGAAAAACGGTGCTGGGAGCATTTCATCGTGAAAGCATCTGAAGACCAACTCTGAGCGGCTCTAATACAGCCCGGGGTGATCCCGTTATCATCAGAAGAGAAAGACCAAAAAAGGGTGGGACCGCGGTCCAGGATATCTGGCTCGCCCCTTGCGATGGAGGAGACCATTGCGGGGGGCGGGCTTTTTGTATTTTATTTTTAAGAGAAGACCAGCATGCGCCCGGCAGCGGGCATTTTGACGTACATGAAAAGTCTGGCGGGCGCATTTGGCATAACCTGAAGACATGCCGCCTATCCGGCGGCGGATTTTTAGAGAAAAGGAGAAGATACGATGATCATTACATTGAAAGACGGTTCAAAGAAAGAATATGCACAGTCTATGTCTGTGATCGACATAGCCGCTGATATCAGCGAGGGTCTGGCCCGTGCGGCCTGTGCCGGGGAGGTGGACGGGCAGGTGGTGGATCTGCGCACAGTCGTGGACAGAGACTGCCAGCTGAACATCCTCACAGCCCGGGACGAGAAGGGGTTGGCGGCTCTGCGCCACACGGCCTCCCATGTGCTGGCCGAGGCGGTGCAGACGCTCTATCCCCAGGCAAAGGTGGCGATCGGGCCTTCGATCGATACGGGTTTTTATTATGATTTCGAGTGCGCGCCGTTCTCCCAGGAGGATCTGGATGCGATCGAGAAGGAGATGAAGAAGATCATCAAGAAGGGCGCGCGGATTGAGCGTTTTACCAAGTCCAGGGAGGAGGCGATCGCCTTTTTCAAAGAAAAAGGGGAGCCTTACAAAGTGGAACTGATCGAAGACCTGCCGGAAGATGCCGAGATCTCCTTCTATTCCCAGGGGGACTGGGTGGACCTGTGCGCCGGGCCGCACCTGATGAGCACGAAAGGGGTGAAAGCCTTCAAGCTGCTGTCCTCCTCCGGCGCTTACTGGCGGGGCAGCGAGAAGAACCAGATGCTGACCCGTGTCTACGGCACGGCCTACGGGACGAAAGATGAGCTGAAAGAGCATCTGCACCAGTTGGAGGAGGCCAAGAAGCGGGATCACAACAAACTGGGGCGGGAGATGAAGCTCTTTACCACCGTGGACGTGATCGGGCAGGGCCTGCCGCTCCTGATGCCAAAGGGCGTGACGATCATCCAGGAGCTGCAGCGCTGGATCGAGGATGAGGAGGCCAGGCGCGGGTACGTGCGGACGAAGACCCCGCTGATGGCCAAGAGCGACCTGTACGTGATCTCCGACCACTGGGGCCATTACAAAGAAGGCATGTTCATCCTGGGAGACGAGGAGAAGGATAAGGAGATCTACGCCCTGCGTCCCATGACCTGCCCCTTCCAGTATTACGTCTATAAAGCGGAACAGCACAGCTATCGGGATCTGCCGGTGCGCTTAGGCGAGACGTCCACCCTCTTTCGGAACGAGGATTCCGGCGAGATGCACGGCCTGACCCGGGTCCGCCAGTTTACGATCAGCGAGGGCCATCTGATCGTCCGCCCGGACCAGATCGAGGAGGAGTTCAGAGGCTGTGTGGACTTGGCAAAATATTGTCTGACCACGCTGGGCGTGGAGGAGGATGTGACCTACCGTCTGTCCCTGTGGGATCCGAAGGACCAGGATAAATATCTGGGCGACGAGGCCACATGGAACAAAGTGCAGGATATGATGCGCGTGATTTTGGACCACATCGGGATCGAGTACACAGAGGAAGAGGGGGAAGCGGCCTTCTACGGGCCGAAGCTGGATATCCAGGCCAAGAATGTGTATGGAAAAGAAGACACCATGATCACGATCCAGCTGGATATGTTCCTGGCGGAGCGTTTTGACATGACCTTCATCAATGCGGACGGGGAAAAGGAACGCCCGTACATCATCCACCGGACCTCCATGGGCTGCTACGAGCGGACACTGGCCTGGCTGATCGAGAAATACGCGGGGCTGTTCCCCACCTGGCTGTGCCCGGAACAGGTGCGCGTGATCCCGATCTCGGAGAAATTCCACGACTACGCGGCAAAAGTAGAAGCCCGGTTAAAGGAAGCCTCCATCCGCTGCTCCGTGGATCAGCGTTCCGAGAAGATGGGCTACAAGATCCGGGAAGCCAGATTGGAAAAAGTACCCTACATGCTGGTGGTCGGCGCGAAAGAGCAGGAAGAGGGCCTGGTATCCGTCAGGAGCCGCTACCTGGGCGACGAAGGGCAAAGAAGTCTGGATGCGTTCCTCTCCGAGATCACGGAGGAGATCCGCACCAAAGAGATCCGGAAGAACCAGACAGAGCAGGAGGCTTAGAATGTCTTTTAAAGGGTATCAAAACAGCAGGCTTTGATGTGCTCGACCGGCATCTCATGCCCGGTCCATAAAGAGAAAGCCTCCGCGCCCTGGTACAGCAGCATATAAAGCCCGTTGCAGGTGGGGCAGCCGGCCTCTGTCGCCAGCCTTAAGAGCCGGGTCTGGCGGGGGTCATAGATCGCGTCGAAGACCACCAGATCCGGATGGAGAAATGCTGGATCGGTGATCAGTGACGCGTCCGTATCCGGCGCCATGCCCACGGATGTGCCGTTTACGAGGATCTGGCTCTCGTCCAGGGCTTTCCTGAGCGCATCCTGGTCGGCCTGGTCGGTCAGGGTCACCCGGCAGGGGCAGGAGCGGGCGAGTTCTCTCGTCAGTTCCTCCATCCGGGGCCAGAAACGGCTGGTGGAGCGGGCGAAGACGTGGATGGCCTCGGCTCCGTCCAGGGCGGATTGGACACAGATGGCCGTGGAGGCTCCTCCGGCGCCTAAGAGCGTCATGGTCTTGCCGCGGAGCGTATGCCCGGCATCCTCCAGAGCGCGGACGAATCCGATGCCGTCCGTATTATGCCCGGTCAGATATCCGTCCTCATTGACCACCGTATTGACGGCGTTCATCAGGCGGGCGGCGGGTGAGAGCGCGTCGCATAAGCCCACCATCGCATTCTTGCAGGGCATGGTCAGGTTGAAGCCGCGTATCTTTAAAGTCTTTAGGCCCTCGACGGCGCTGGGCAGGGCTTCTTCTTTTACGTCAAAACACAGATATACATAGTCCAGACCCCAGTAACGGAAACTCTCATTGTGCATCCGCGGGGAGATGCTGTGTGCGACAGGACTTCCCAGAAGCCCTACGAGCCGGGTGCGGCCGGTGATCGGTATATTCATAATTCATCTATCCTCCGATGTTCATCTTTATCTTACCATCATAAATTATCTTCATAGGAGATGTCAAGAAATGGCTGGAAGTATCAAGGCAAAACTGCTGAAAATGTAAAAAACACGCGAAGACGCTCGAAAAGTTCTGAAAAGGTACGTCCTTATTTTGACAAATTTCCAAGCCCTTATGACCTATAATGTGTTACACGAACAAAGACAAACAAAAGTCGGGTAACGCACAGGGTCATGGAGGGCTTTTTTTGTACCGGGAAATTTACATAGATATGGTTTTTGTGACAAATTTCTTGATGGATCTCGTCTTGCTCCGCCTGACGGGGATGCTCTTAGGCATCCGTGCCGTCTGGCACAAAAGTCTCTTGGGCGCCCTCATCGGCGCCTTGTCCTCCTGTCTGATCCTGACCCTATCCGTGATCATACCAATAGAGAACGGACATCCGGCCGTCATCGCGCTGCACGTGCTGACGGCCGCGGCCATGGCGAGAGTCGGCTGCGGCCAGAAAAAGAGCATGCTGGCGCGGACGACGGCCGCACTCTACATACTGGCTTTTTTATGCGGCGGCCTCTGGGATGTGCTCCCCGGGGCTGAGGATAGGCGCTTTGGATCCTTTTTACTCTTTACGGGGATCACGTACGTCCTCCTCTCTCTCAGCGTCCAGGGATACAGGAAATGGAGCAGCAGGGGGGAGACGATCTGCCGGGTGCGCATGTGTGTGCAGGGGAAGAGCGCGGACGCGGCGGGATTTTACGATACGGGAAATCTCCTGACGGACCCGCTCACCAACAAGCCGGTATCCATCGTGGAAGAACGAGTGCTGGAAACGCTGCTGCCCGCCGAGCTCTTGGCGGGACTGTGGGAGATGGATGAGACGGGGGCGGCGCCTTGCGGAGCGCTGTGGGAGAGCCTGCGGCCCCATGTGATCGTCTTTAGCAGTGTAGGCGGCCAGAAAGGGACGCTCCCGGCGGTGATGATCGATGAGATGTGTATTTACAGGGGAGAACAGCTCATCTATGTGTATCATCCGGTGCTGGCCGTCTCGAAAACGCCTTTTCATCCAAGGGGAAGATACCAGATCATCCTGAACGGGAAGATCGTGTGACATCATCTAAGAAGTCAGAGTTTGACAGGAGGAGCATAAATATGAATGTAAGAGCAGCAGCCAAGACTTATCCAGTATCAGTGATCCCCAGATTTTCAAATATGGTCTTTCACAAGCCTCGGGAAGTCTATTACATCGGGGGCAGCGACGTCCTTCCCGCACCGCTGGATCCGGAGAAGGAAGCGGCTTTCATCAATGAACTGGGGACGGAACAGGAAAAAGAAGCAAGATCCACACTGATCGAACATAATCTGCGGCTGGTGGTCTACATCGCCAAGAAATTCGACAACACGGGCGTGGGCGTGGAGGACCTGATCTCCATCGGGACGATCGGGCTGATCAAGGCGATCAACACCTTCGATCCGGTCAAAAAGATCAAACTGGCCACCTACGCCTCCCGCTGCATCGAGAACGAGATCCTCATGTACCTGCGCCGGAACAATAAGACGAAGATGGAAGTCTCCATCGACGAACCGCTGAACGTGGACTGGGACGGCAATGAGCTCCTCCTCTCCGATATACTGGGCACCGACGAGGACGTGATCTACCGGGACATCGAGCAGGAGGTGGAAAAGACCCTCTTAGGGAAAGCCATCGCCCGGCTCAACGACCGGGAGCAGACGATCATCAAGCTGCGGTTCGGCCTCTACGCGCCGGATATGAAAGAGAAGACGCAAAAAGAAGTGGCCGACCTTCTGGGGATCTCCCAATCGTACATATCCAGGCTGGAGAAACGGATCATCAAGCGGCTGAAAAAAGAGATCGTGAGATATGAATAAATCACTTTTCAATATCCTTTTTCTGGTGTATAATAGGGAACACCAGATAGGAGGATATCGGATCTATGATCAATGGAAAAAAAGTGTTATTCAGCGGTATGCAGGCCACCGGGAACCTCACATTGGGGAACTACCTGGGCGCTCTGAAGAACTGGGTGACGTTGAGTGATGAATATGAATGTTTCTACAGCGTGGTGGATATGCACTCCATCACCATACGCCAGGATCCATCGACGCTGCGTCAGAGGGCGAGGAAACTCCTGACCATCTACATCGCCGCGGGGCTGGATCCGAAGGCGAACTGCCTGTATTATCAGTCCCATGTATCCGGCCATGCGGAGCTTGCCTGGATCTTGAGCTGTTTTACGTATATGGGCGAACTGAACAGGATGACACAATTTAAGGACAAAGCGGCCAAACATGGGGATAACATCAACGCCGGGCTCTTTACCTACCCGGTGCTGATGGCGGCGGATATCCTGCTCTACCAGGCGGACGTGGTCCCGGTAGGGGTGGACCAGAAGCAGCATCTGGAGCTGACCCGGGATATCGCCGAGCGCTTCAATAATCTCTACGGGGACGTCTTCACGATCCCGGAGCCTTACATCGGGAAAGTGGGAGCGAAGATCATGAGCCTGCAAGATCCCGCGAAGAAGATGTCGAAGTCGGATGAAAATCCCAACGGGAGCATCTATCTCTTAGACGACCCGGATACGATCCTGCGCAAATGCAAACGCGCGGTCACGGATTCGGAAGGCACGATCCTGTACAGGGATGAGCAGCCCGGGATCAAGAACCTGATCGATATCTACAGCGCCTGCACGGGGAAGACACCGGAAGATGTGGTGCGGGAGTTTGACGGCAGGGGATACGGCGACTTTAAAATGGCAGTGGGGGAGGCAGTCGTCTCTGTCTTAAAGCCCCTGCAGGAGGAAGTGGCCCGTCTGGAGAAAGACAAGGCTTATGTGGACCTGGCGATCAAGGAAAATGCACAGAGAGCCAGCTATCACGCGATGAAGACACTCCGGAAGGTGCAGAAGAAAGTCGGTTTTCCCGTGCGGATATCATAGTACAGCATTGTTTACGGCCAGTCCATTATTGCGATGATAATGGGCTGCTTTTTATCGGAGGGAAAAAAGAGATACGATATGAATAAGATAAACTATCAGATCCGGCTGGATAAGATCTTAAAGGAACTGGAAAAGACCCGGGAAGTGCCCAGGCTCTTGCTGCACAGCTGCTGTGCGCCCTGCAGCAGCTACGTATTGGAATACCTGTCAAGATATTTTCAGATCACGGTGTTTTACTATGATCCGAACATCGCGCCGGAGGAGGAGTACCGTCAGCGGCTGGAGGAGCAGCGGCGACTGATCCGGGAGATGCCCTTTGAGCATCCGGTGACTTTTCAGGAAGGGAAGTACGAGCCGGAGCGGTTTTACGAGGCGGTCAGGGGACTGGAGGACCTGCCGGAAGGGCGGGAGCGGTGCCATGTCTGTTACCGTCTGCGTCTCAATGAGGCTGCTGCGGTGGCGAAAGAGGGGGCGTATGACTATTTTACCACGACACTGAGCATCAGCCCGTTAAAAGACGCGCAGAAACTGGGAGAGATCGGAGAGCAGGCAGGGCAGGAATGGGGAGTCGCCTATCTGCCGTCTGATTTTAAGAAACGCGGCGGCTACAGCCGTTCGGTGGAACTGTCCGCCCAGTATCATCTGTACAGGCAGGATCATTGCGGCTGTATTTTTTCGAGGAGAGGATAAAGATCAGGGGAAACATTTATGAAGAGATCTTATAAGGGGATGCTGTGGATCCTCCTGGCCGGCATGCTGGCGGGCACGGGGGGATGCGCTGTGGTGCGGGAGCGGATCGCCGCTGTGCGGGAGACGCAGACGCCTGCGCCGACAGAGGAGCCGGTGGCCGAGACAGACGGGGTCCACCAGGAGTATTATTTCAAACAGTTGACGCAGGATGAGAAAAGGTCCTACCGTCAGCTCCTGGCGGGTATCCTGGCTTTTGAAAAAGAGATCCGGCTGACGGATACGGATAACGATGCCATCGATAAAGCCTACCGGGCGCTCTTAAAAGACCATCAGGAACTCTTCTGGGTCCATAACGGGGAGACATATTATAAGACCATCAACAGTGCGGATACGGTCTTCATGCCTTCCTACGGCTATACCCAGGAGGAGGCCGCGCCGGTGCAGGGGAGCATGGAGCAGGCGTACCAGCAGGTGGCGGCTCAGCTGCCGGAGGGCACAGCCACTTATGACAAGGTGCGGGTGGTCTATGACTATGTGATCGGGAATACGGAGTATGTGGTCAATGAGGACGACCAGAATATCGCCGGTGTGTTCGCGCGGAGGCAGGCGGTCTGTGCCGGATATGCGGGCGCGGTCCAGTATCTGCTGGAGCGGCTCGGAGTGGAGAGCATCTATGTGTCGGGGGAGACAAAGATGTCATCCGGCGGACATGCATGGAATATAGTAGATATAGATGGAGCGCATTACTATGTGGACGCCACCAACGGGGATCAGCCGAATCTGCTGGGACTGGGGGGCACGGTGCCTCTCTATGACTATCTGGCGCCCTTTCCCGGGGAGTACAGCCAGATCTGCTGGCCGGACGAGGAGTTTTCCCTCCCGGAGTGTACGGCTGTGGACTACAATTATTATGTCTTGAACGGCAACTGTTTTTCCAGCTATGATTGGGACACCCTATATGGCTACCTGACCGGCCAGATCAGCCAGGGCGCCCATCTGATGCGTGTAAAATACACAGATCCGGACAGTTACCAGGCGGCGTATACGGAGCTGGTGACCAACGGCCGGATCGAGGAGGTGGCCCGGTATTATATGGATATCCAGGGGATCCCCCAGGTGGAATACCATTACAGCAATATGGATGATCTGTTGACTTTGTATATAATGATGTGACAGGCGGTGGTGTATGGAGAAAGTGATGGAGATCCTATCCAGGGTCGCGCAGGGGCTCGGCAGTCTGCAGTCCGGCCCGCATACGGCGGGCGTGGTCCTGGTCATCGGTGTTTTAAATTGTTTTCTGGGGTATCAGCTTATGAGGGCCTGGATCAGCCTGGCGGGGTTCTATCTGGGGGTGCTGCTCTCTTATGCGCTGGTGACCCTTTATACCAAAGATCCGCTGATCCAGATGGGCGCTGTCCTGGCGGGCGGTCTGCTGCTGGGGATCGCGTCGGTGCAGATCCATCGGCTGGGGGTGTTCCTGCTGTGTACGGATATCGCGTCGGCGGCGGTCAGCTGGATCTTGCAGCCCCAGGATATCCTCCGGTTCATGCTCTGTCTGGGCATCGGGATCCTCGTGGGGCTTTTGGGCATGGCTTTCATAAAACCGGTCGTGATCTTCAATACGGCGCTTGGAGGCGGACTGACTGCCGCATCCTCCGCCGCGGTCCTTTTAGAAAAAGAGATGGATGTGAAGATCTGGATCTTCGGAGCGGTCCTGGCCGTGGCCGGGATCACCATACAGACCATCCAAGCCGTCCGCGGCCAGGCGACGCATTGTAAAGAGGAGCGTTGACTGTGATCTGTCTGTCCAGCGACCGTCCCCTTCCGTCCCGGCTTCCCTGCAGGATCTGCAGATGATAGAAAAGCACATCAGAAACAGCGCTTTAAGGGATCCGGGGGGATCGCGATGGTTTTTTCAAATACCCCGTATATCCACGATAGTCAACATATACCGATATGGATCTGGTGTAGAGATGGTGTAGGCAGCGTATAAGAAAAGAGCCGGAAGATACAGAGCGAAATAGATCAGACGGAAGACGAAGATCTGATCTTTGATATGCTGACAAAGGATCATTTTGTCATAAAGATCACAGGCGTTATGCAGATGTTTGCGCGAACAGTTGATCGAAGGATTAAAAACATAAGAATTAAAATAGATCCGATCATTTCTTTGTAAAGCAAAAGAGCGGCATTGCTGCCACCCTCTGCTTCTTTTATCTTTTTAAATTTTGCAACACATTTCTTATCATTACGTTTTATATCATTTTCTGGGATGCTGCGGACATTTAACGCCATCCCTTTATCTTATCTTTACTTTCTTGATAGCGGAGTATACTCCGTTTGCGATGACATTTTTATTTTTGCCTGTTCCTTTTTTATAAGCACGTATACGGTAGCTGTAGGTCTTGCCCTTCTTTACCTTCTTGT
>CAJTYN010000007.1:34594-40404 GCA_910584115.1 uncultured Lachnospiraceae bacterium | reverse complement strand
TGGTATCAAAGGTGCAGTTTTCAAAAACCGCATTTTTGATATACTGGAAGGAATATTTGCCCTTGAAAGTGACTCCCCGGAATGTGAGATTTTCCGAACGCATCATAAAGTATTCGCTGACCGCTGTGCTGTCCTCCATACGGATGCCCCGCACCGACCAGCCAAACTCCGGCGAAATGATATCACAGTCCCGGATGACCACATCATTGCATTCCCGGAGGGCCTTGATCCCATGCATCTTCGTATCCGCGATCTCAATATGATCGGAATACCAAAGGGATGCACGGCAGAGTTCCGTCATCTCAGAACCTGAGATCTTAAGCCCATGGTCATGCCAGAACGGATAGCGGAGATTAAAAAAGCAGTTTTCGGCCGCAATATCGGAGCACTCCTTAAAGGCGCTCTCCCCATCTGCCGGGCCATCAAAAGAACAGTTTTTCACCAATACGCCCTCGCTCCCATAGAGAGCCCTTTCCATATCAAAAGTCTGATCTTCAATGATCTTCATTACTGATCTCCTCCTTTTTGCCTGATCTTTGGCATACAGGTATACCCTTTGGGTATCTCCTCCTAAATTTTTTTATATTTCATCGTGCCTGTTTCTTTCTGTTTTTGATCTGGTATACCAGATAGTCCAGACAGTCGATCCGTTTTTCTTCCTCATGTACCCTGCTGAGGATACTCTCTCTGTGTTCCTCCAGCAAACTTAGCTGATCCTTCCAGTCGCCCCTGTCAAAATGTCCCATGAAGCACCGGATCGTATCCAGGCTGCATCCCGCATCCCTTAAATTCTGGATCACTGCCTCTTTCGGATCATACCCTATTGTCTGTTCTGGTCCCATTTCCCTCATCCCTTTTATCCTGCTCATTCACCATCACTGATCACAACGATCTTATTTCCCCACCCTTCCAGTACGGGGTTGTTCTGGACAGCTTCCAAAAATCCCTCCGAATAGTCAAAATATCCCACCGGCGTATATTCAGCAGCAACCTCTGCATCCTGATAAAAAAGGATGATACGGTTCGGTTCAGAATAATAGACCATCCCGGCGCTTTCCTCCGTGATACTCTCCGGGGCAGAGGGGATCTCATAGCGGCTCGGAATATCATAATACTGCATGACCTCCCAATGATCATAGTCATCATAATGGTAGATCGGCAGCCGCCAGTCACTGGTCCCCACATGTTTCGCGATCGCCGCCGCGGTATCATTATCATAAGGATGCAGGGAAAAGGCTTCCCCGCTGTCCCCGAACCGGACGAGCAGATCTGCCGCTGCCCGGGACGCGTCCGCTTCCGGTCCATCATTTTCTGTCTGCAGAACAGACGCCTGGGTTTCTTCCGCGTGAGGATCTTTTTCCTCAACTGCGACGCCGCATCCGGCCAATAACATCCCCGCTGCAAGGACCACGCCAAGTATCGCCAAAACATCTTTTCTCATCATGTGTCCTCCACTCTTCTTTGCTTTCATTGTATCCTTTTTTAGAAAAATAGCAAATACTTATATTTGATTGACCTCAATAGTAAAAACCTATGGAGATCACTGCTGGGCGACCAATACCGTAAGCCGCATTTTCCTTATTTTCTCCGCGCTAAGCCATGCAAAAAACATAAACAGCCCCGTTACCGCCACGATCGGGAGCATGATATCCAGGGCAGACGGCTTTCCTGAAAAATCGCTGATCCCAAATCGCCTGAGAAGCGCCGCTACAAGCGGGTCCGTAAACAAAAGAGCCAAAATTCCATGATCTCATTGGTCAACAGCACATTTTCTAAGTTTTCCGTTTCCATATTTTCCTCAGAAACTAAAGTTTCTTTATCCTGGCCGCCCACTGTCATCTGATCTGTCTCCGCATTTCTGCATCCCGCTAAACACAAGACAGACGTTAATAGCAACAGTCCAGAAACTGATCTGTTTTTCCACATGGATAAACCTCCTTGTTTTTCTTTTGACTAGATCATAACGACCGATCCGATCAATAGTAAATATTTATATTTTATCGTTTTAAATAGTTTAAACCTATTCAGTTCTGTGCTATGATGTAGAAAACCAAGAAGGAGAATATCACATGGAATTACGTGTACTCCAATATTTTCTTGCAGTGGCAAGAGAACAGAGCATTGTCCGTGCAGCGCAATCCCTCCATCTTTCCCAGCCGACCCTTTCCACTCAGATAAAGGCAATGGAGAAAGAACTGGGCAAGCAGCTTTTGATCCGCGGCACCAAGGGTTCCAGAAAAGTCACATTGACAGAAGAAGGCATGATCCTCAGAAAGCGCGCGGAAGAGATCTTAAACCTCGTCCATAAAACAGAACGCGAGATCGCGCTTTCGGACGAGATCGTCGTTGGGGATGTCTATATCGGGACCGGCGAAACGGACGCTGTCCGTCTGATAGCAAAAGCCGCGAGGGAGCTATACCGGACATATCCGGGGATCCACTACCACATCGCAAGCGGCAATGCAGCGTTTGTCATGGAGCAGCTTGAAAAAGGGCTGATCGATTTCGGCCTTGTATTTGGTGCCGTAGACCAGGCAAAATATAACCATATCAAGATACCTCTTACCGATGTCTGGGGCGTGCTGATGAGGAAAGATTCTCCCCTTGCTGCAAAACAGGATATCTCGCCGGAAGATCTATGGGATAAGCCGCTGATCCTGTCAAGGCAGGAATATCCATCCGGTGCATTGACGTCCTGGATACAGCGTGAAATATCAGAGTTGGAGGTCGTCGCGACTTATAACCTGCTTTTTAATGCTTCCCTGATGGTAGATGAGGGTCTGGGCTACGCGATCGGATTTGATAAGATCATCAATACTTCCGGAAACAGTGATCTCTGTTTCCGCCCCCTCAACCCACGAAGAGAAGATGGGATGTGCATTATATGGAAAAAATACCAGGTGTTTTCTAAAGCGTCTGAAAAATTCATGGCACAACTGAAAGAAACACAAAAAGAGATCCTATGAGGTGGGTCCACTCATATCCATACATTTCAATGAACATGGAATGATACGCAAAAAGAAAAAGGCATCTATTTCAGTGGTCTTGCGGTCATTCTGTTTTTGCCCTTTGTATCAATTAAGCGAGTTTTATCTTCACTGCCTTTTCTGCTCTCCATGTCTTCCAATGCTTATGGTCATACTCCGCCTTCCGGCTATGAGAATGTCATAGTCGTAAAAGCTGTCTGTGCGTCCGCTTCCCCGTCAGAAGGAGAGGGGTTAGGGGAAAGGATAGCCATCCTCTATTGTCTGAAAATAGATAATATGTTAAAATCTAGTATAACCTACACTGGAGCGTCTCTGAAGACCCATCCACGCCCTGACCAACCCGCAGAGCGTTTTAAAGGGGTCCGGGGGAGATCGTGATCACCCGGCGCTTTTGGTACTTTTCTCGCAGAAAAGTACACCTCCAAGGTTTTGATGGAATTTTGGATATTTCTTGTGTATAATGATAAAGATAGACATAATCTAAATCTGAAAAAAATGGAGTAGATAAAAGATGGAGTCAAGAGGATCGACAGAAAAGGAGAAGATCGGGGGCGTGACCCTCCACTACACCTGGTATCCGGGGGAGGACCTGTACAGCGACGGAGATGTGGAGGATGAACTGCTCCAGATCGCGAAAGACTATGGAAAAGAAGACTACGACCAGGTGATCGCCCAGAAAAAGAGCTGGCCGGTGCTGTATCATTTCTCGCGGATCCGCCAGAATATCATCAGCTGGCTGCCGCTCACCCGGGAGGATACAGTCCTGGAGATCGGGGCGGGCTGCGGCGCGCTCACGGGCGCCCTGGCCGAGCGGGCCAAGAGCGTGACCTGCGTGGAGCTCTCCAGGAAGCGCAGCCTGATCAACGCCTACAGAAATCGGGAGATGGAGAACGTTGAGATCCAGGTGGGCAATTACCAGGACATCGAAAAAGAGCTGGGGCTGTTCGACCTGATCACGCTGATCGGAGTGTTCGAGTATGCAAAGGGATACATCGGCGGGAACGATCCCTATGTGGACATGCTCCGGCAGGCGGCCAGCCACTTAAGACCCGGCGGGCAGATCGCTCTGGCGATCGAGAACAGGATCGGGCTGAAATACTGGTCGGGATCTTCGGAGGACCATGTGGGGACCTATTACGAAGGGCTGGAAGGCTACCCGGCTGCCCAACATGTGCGCACATTTTCACGGCCGGCGCTGTGTGCGATCATCGAGCAGGCGGGGGGCCTTACGGCGGACTTTTACTATCCCTTCCCCGACTACAAGCTGCCGATGGTGATCTATTCGGACGACTATCTGCCAAAGCCCGGGGAGATCGGGGAGAATTTCCCCAATTATGACAGGGAGCGCATCCTGGCATTCTCAGAGGGGCGCACGCTGGATACGCTGATCCAGGACGGCCTGTTCACGCAATTTGCCAACTCGTTTCTAGTCATCTTGAAAAAGGAGGGACAGTCATGAAGAAGATCGTATTTACCAAATACTCCAACGACCGGGCGGACTGTTTTTCCATACGGACGGATATCCTGCAGGACGAGGCGGGAAACCGGACAGTGATGAAGATCCCCATGCACCCGGCGGCCCGGCAGCATCTGGAGGACTTGAGCCGCTGGGAGGCGGGCTTAGATCAGATCTACGGGGAATATGGGTACGCCATGAACGCGGGCAAAAGGCTGGATGACGGGAGCGTGGAGCTCGCATACGTCCAGGGGGAGACGCTGGAGGAAAAGCTGGACAGGCTCTTGGAAGCCGGGCAGACGGAAGGCGTCGTCCGGGAGCTGAAAAATTTCATCGAGATCGTGCGCCGGCCGGCGGCGGATCCGGACGTGGGGATGGATTTCGTCATGACGGATAAGTTCCGGGAGGTGTTCGGGGACGTGGAGCTTCCGGAGGGCACGGAGAGTATGAGAAGCACTCGGATCACGGACATCGACCTGATCTGCAGCAATGTGATCATAGGCGACCCCATGACCGTGATCGACTATGAATGGTGCTTCGACTTTCCGATCCCGGTCAACTATCTGGTGTACAGGATCCTCCATTATCACATCCACACGAAAGGGAGCCGAGCCATCTTGGAAGAGGCGGATCTGTTTTCATGGGCGGGGATCACGGCGGAGGAGATCGCTGTCTACGAGCGGATGGAGCAGTCTTTCCAGCAGTACATCAACCGGGGCCATGTGCCCCTCCATGAGGTGTTCGGGGAATTTGCCGCCGGGAAGCTGCGCCTGAATGAGATGATCGAGCGGGAGCGCTATCATATCAGCAACGAGACCCTGCAGGTCTTCTACGACAGAGGGGCGGGGTACGCGGCGGCGGACTCTTACCGGATCAGCATGGAAAAGGGGGCGGTCCAGGCCGAGATCCAGATCCCGGAGGACGTGCAGGGGATCCGTCTGGATCCGGGGATGGAACCGGGGATCTGCGTCCTGGAGAAGCTGCATTTCATCTGCGGGGGCGGACGGGAGCTGCCGGCGAAGTTTACGGCCAACGGCCACCGCATGGAGGGGGATACGGTCTATTTTCCCAAAGACGATCCCCAGCTCATCATCCAGGAGATCGAGCACGGGGCCACGCGGCTTTTGATCTCCCTGCGGATCTACCAGGCGGATCCCTATGTGATGGAAAGACTGTTAGAGAAAACGCGGCAGCAGGCGGCGATGCGTGAGCGATACCGCAGGCAGATCCGCGAGATGGAAAATACCAAGGCCTGGAAGGCATACCGTGCATACCGCAGGCTGGTCGAAAGGAAAAAACAGTGATGGAAGTGATGGATAAGATATATGCGATCGTGGATCTGGAGGAATATCAAGAGGGAGAGGGCA
>CAJTYN010000007.1:16579-34494 GCA_910584115.1 uncultured Lachnospiraceae bacterium | reverse complement strand
ATCGATCTGGTCCTGGAGGGCTGGCGGGCGTCGACAGACCCCACGCCGATCGATGTGGAAGTCCTGGGGGACGAGGAACCGCTGCCTTTTCACGAGATACGCAAACCCCGTGAGGATGTGATCGAGAACATCCCGGAGCTTGCCGGCCTCTCCCCCCAGGTAGGTTTTGCCCTGACGATCCCGTCCGTGGACCAGGCGTGGAGCCGCTATGGGACGATCCAGGTCTGGGCCGTCCGGGGAGAGGAGCGCCTGCTCCTGTGGGAGAGGTCCGCTAAAGAGATCGAAAAGAACTACAATAAACAGACGCTGGAATACAAACTGGACGTGGCCCGTCCCCGGGAGGGGCAGATCCTCCTGCAGGGGTGGGTGCTGGACGCCTTTGCGGACGAAAAGATCTCCGTGGTGGATGAGAAGAAGCAGCCGATCCCCTTTGAGATGGAGCGGGTGGTCCGTATGGATCTGAATAAGGCACGGGACCTTGACGGCGACAGCGCTCACGGGTTTGAGATCTCCCTGGTGGCCTCCGATGTCCCGGGAAATTGGATCGTGCTGGTGTTCGAGAACCGCCTGACGCGAAAAAACTGCCGGATCAACGTCAAAGAGATGTATTACAGGGCGTCCAAACGAGGACGGCTGGCCCGCGCCCTGCGCAAGGAGCGGGCGGAAAAGAACAGGGCCTACATCCGCAGATACGGGATGGCGAATTTCATCCGGCAGATCGGCCGGGAGATCGACCCGGAGACCAGCGGCCAGCACGGATGGCTCAAGAAGCACAGCGCCACCCGCCGGGAACTAAAGGAGCAGCGGCAGCATGTGTTCGACTACAGCCCGATGATCAGCATCGTGATCCCCTTATATAACACGCCGCTGAAATATCTGAAAGCGGTGGTGGACTCCATCGTCAGGCAGACCTACAGGGAGTGGGAGCTGTGCCTGGCCGACGGCAGCACGGATCCGGCCGTGGGGGCGTTCATCCGCAAAAACTACGGAAAAGAACCCCGCATCCGGTACAAGAAACTGAACGAGAACATGGGGATCTCCGGCAACACCAACGCGGCGGTGGAGATGGCGCGGGGCGATTTTATCATGCTCTGCGACCACGACGACGTGGTCTCCCCGGACGCCTGCTTCGAGATGGTCCGGGCGCTGAACGAGAGTGACCAGGTGGACATCGTGTACACCGACGAGGATAAACTGAGCATGGACGGCACCCGGCTCTACGATCCCCATTTCAAGCCGGATTTCAACCTGGACCTTCTGCGCAGCAACAATTATATCTGCCACATCTTCATGGTGCGCAAGTCTGTGGTGGAAAAAGCCGGGACCTTCCGCAGCGAATACGACGGCGCCCAGGACTATGACTTCATCCTGCGCTGCTGCGAGCAGGCCAGGGAGATCCGCCATGTGGCCAAGTCCCTCTATCACTGGCGGGCGCACCCGGCCTCCACGGCGGGCAATCCCTCCAGCAAGATGTACGCCTACAAAGCCGGGGAGGCGGCGGTCCGCGCCCATTATGAGCGGCTGGGGATCCAGGCGGAGGTGTCCATGACGGAGCATTTCGGCCGCTACCGGACCACCTTCCCCGTAAAAGGAGAGCCGAAAGTCTCGATCCTGATCCCCAATATGGATCATCGGCAGGACCTTGCCCGGGCGGTGGCATCCATTTACGAAAAATCCACCTACGCCAACTTCGAGATCCTCATCCTGGAGAACAACAGCGTCCAGCAGGAGACCTTCGCCTACTACGAGCAGCTTGAAAGAGAGCATGACAACCTTCGGATCCTACGATGGGAAAAGGACTTCAACTACGCGGCGATCAACAATTTCGGCGCCCGCCAGGCAGACGGGGAATACCTGCTGTTCTTAAACAACGACATCGAGATCGTCACACCCACTTGGATGGAAGAGATGCTGGGCTACTGCCAGAGAGAGGACGTGGGCGTCTGCGGGGCGAAGCTCCTTTATCCGAACAACAGGATCCAGCACGCGGGCGTGGTCATCGGCCTGGGCGGCCCGGCCGGCCATGTGCTCTGCGGGGCCAAGAACAACGTGCTCACCTACGCGGGAAAATCCAATTCCACCCAGGACTTGAGCGCGGTCACCGCCGCCTGCATGATGACGCCCAAAGATGTATTTGAGAAAGCCGGGGGCTTCGGGGAGGAGTTCCGCGTGGCCTACAATGACGTGGATTACTGCCTGAAAGTGCGGGAGCTGGGACTCCTGGTGGTCTACAACGCCTTCGTGGAAGCCTATCATTATGAGTCTGCGTCCCGGGGCGCGGAGGATACGCCGGAGAAGAAAAAGCGGCTGAAAAAAGAGAGCGGCCTCTTCAGCGTCAAGTGGCCCGAGATCCTGAAGAACGGCGATCCCTATTATAATGTGAACCTGACGCTGGATGCCGGGGACTGCCGCCTGCGGGGCGAGGCGGAGGCCCTGCCGGATATCGATGACATCGAGTTGAGATCGAGTTGAAATAGAAAGGATATGCAGTATGCCAGGAGAGTTCTTTGAGGTAAAGAGGGAGCGTTTCGACCTGCTGGAGCCGCATAGGTATCTGCTCCAGGGAAACTGGCCGAAAGAGCATGAGCCGCAGGTCTTTCTGGATGAGAGAGAGCTGAAGGCCCAGATCGAGCCCTGGGAGCACGTAAGCGCTCTGGAGCGCTTTAAGGATCTGGACCTGATCAAAGGGGAGAACGTGACCCTCAAGGTGGATCTTCCTTCCGATATAAAGGCTTATAAAAAACTACAGATCTACGCGGTGCAGGGTGAGGAGCGGATCCGCTGGTTCACCATCCGCGCGGCGGAGCTTGCGGCGCGGATGGGGCGGCCCCAGTATTATATGGAGGAGGAGATCGTCAGCTTCGATAAAGGCGGCAAGAAGAGCTGCCAGCTTCGGGGATGGGTGGTGGACGCGGGCGCGGTGTCGGTGCGCGTCTTCGACCAGGATAAAGTGCAGATCCCCTGCAATGTGCAAAAGACCGCCCGAGCGGACGTAGAAGAGATGTTCAAGGAGCATCCTATCAGCGGGAAATGCGGCTTTTTCATCGAACTAGATGATCTGCAGGGAAAATGGATCTACCTGGTGTTCCAGTCCAGACGGGGCAAGGCGGTCCGCCGGGTGAGCTTAGACCGCCGGGTGATCCTCCAGAAAAAAGTCGATAAATACAGAAAAAAAGCGATCCGTTACTATCAGGCCCACGGCCTGGGCGCCTTATTTGCAAAAGGCGTGGGGAAATTATCCACGATCTCCAAACGGCCGATCGTATACCAGAAATGGATCCAGAAACACCTGCCCAGCCCCGGCGAACTGGAGCGGCAGAGAAAGACGGTCTTCAAGGACAGTCCGCTGATCAGCATCGTAGTCCCGCTGTACCGTACGCCGCCGGAGTACCTGGATAAGATGATCCAGTCCGTGCAGGCGCAGACCTATGAAAACTGGGAACTGTGCCTCTCCGACGGCAGCGGGCCGGACTCGCCCATCCGGGAGAGGTTAGAGCAGTGGGAAGAGAGAGAACCCCGTACCCGTGTGCTGTACCATGAGGAGGCCCTGCAGATCGCGCAGAACACCAACGCGGCGATCGGAGCGGCGAAGGGGCGATTTATCGCATTCATGGATCACGACGATGAGCTCACGCCCAATGCTCTCTTCGAATGTGTGAAGGCGATCGATCAGGACGGGCAGATCCAGATGCTGTATTCCGACGAGGATAAGATGTCCATGGACGGGCATAAATATTTCCAGCCCCATATGAAGCCGGATTTTAATCAGGATCTCTTGTGTACGGTCAATTATATCTGCCATCTCTTCGTCGTGCGCCGGGACATCCTGGACCAGGTGGGGCTGCTGCGTCCGGAGTACGACGGTGCCCAGGACTATGACCTGATCTTGCGCTGCACGGAAGCGGTGGAGGAAACGCACCGCATGCAGCGGATCCGTCACATTCCCAAAGTCCTGTACCACTGGAGGAGCCACGAGGATTCCACCTCGGAAAATCCCGAGAGCAAGCTCTACGCCTTCGATGCCGGGCAGAGGGCCGTCCAGGCCCATTACGACAGGATCGGTGTGAAGGCCGAGGTCTATAAAGGGGAATATCTGGGGCTTTATCGGACCCGGTTCCTGCGTGACTACGATCCGCTGATCTCGGTGATCATCCCCAATAAAGATCATGTGGAGGATCTGAAACGCTGTCTGGATTCCCTGGACGAGAAGTCTTCCTACAAGGAGCTGGAATACATCATCATCGAGAACAACAGTGAGCAGGAAGAGACTTTCGCCTATTATAAAAAATTAGAAGAGACTCATCCCCATGCAAAGGTCGTGTACTGGGAAGGGGAATTTAATTACGCGGCCATCAACAACTACGGCGTCGGTTTTGCGAAAGGGGAGTATTATCTGTTCCTCAACAATGATACGGAAGTGATCAACGCCGACTGCGTGGAGGAGCTTTTGGGTTATTGTATGCGGCCAGATGTGGGGGCCGTGGGAGCCAGGCTCTATTTCGAGGACGATACCATCCAGCACGCGGGCGTCGTGATCGGGTTCGGCGGCGTGGCCGGGCATTGTTTCGTGCAGCAGCGCCGGGGTTATTCCGGCTACTGCCACCGGATCATCAGCGCCCAGGATTACAGCGCGGTCACGGCGGCCTGTATGATGGTGCCGCGGGAAGTGTTCCACGAGGTGGATGGGTTCTGCGAGGAACTGGCCGTCGCGTTCAACGACATCGATCTCTGCCTGAAGATCCGGCGGGCCGGGAAGCTGATCGTCTACAACCCGTACGCGGAGCTGTATCATTATGAGTCCAAATCCCGGGGGTTGGAGGACACGCCGGAGAAAGTGGCCCGTTTTAATCAGGAGATCGCCATCTTTGAGAAACGCTGGCCGGATATCCTGCGCACGGGGGATCCCTACTACAATCCCAATCTGACGCTGGACAGCCAGGATTTTTCATTGAAAAGGATCTGAAAAGGATTTAATAAAGGAGGAAATGTGCAATGCGTTTTTTGGTCACAGGAGTGAAAGGACAGCTGGGGCATGATGTGATGGAGGAGCTGGCCCTGCGTGGGCACGAAGGTGTCGGCGTGGATGTGGAAGAGATGGATATCACTGACGAACAGGCCGTAGACCGGGTGATCCGGCAGTCCCAGGCGGATGGCGTGATCCACTGCGCGGCCTACACGGCTGTGGATGCTGCGGAGGATGAGCCGGGAGTCTGTATGAAAGTCAACGCAGAGGGCACGGAGAATATCGCCAGAGTCTGCCAGGAGCTGGATCTTCCCATGATGTATATCAGCACGGATTATGTGTTTGACGGGGAGGGGGAGCGTCCCTGGGAGCCGCAAGATCCCTGCGACCCCTTAAATGTTTACGGAAAGAGCAAGTATCTGGGAGAGGTGGCCGTACAGAAATATCTGGAAAAGTATTACATCGTGCGCATCGCCTGGGTCTTTGGCACAAACGGCAAGAATTTTATCAAGGCCATGCTCAATAAGGCCACGACCACGGATAAGGTCACGGTGGTCAACGACCAGGTGGGCTCGCCGACCTATACCCGGGATCTGGCGGTGCTGGTGGTGGATATGATGGAGACGGACCGCTACGGCATCTACCACGCTACCAACGAAGGGATCTGTACCTGGTATGAGTTCGCCTGCGAGATCTTCGCCCAAGCGGGGATCGCCATGGAGGTGGCGCCGATCAGCGCGGACGAATATCCGGCAAAGGCGAAACGTCCCCACAACAGCCGCATGGATAAGAGCAAGCTGGATGAAGAAGGATTCCGCCGTCTCCCAACCTGGCAGGATGCACTGAAACGATATCTGGAGATCATCTCTTAAAAATGATCTGTTCGGAAAGGGGAGGGCAGATGCGAAAGAGCCTGTGTTATATGATCATCTTTTGGCTGGCCGTCACGGCTCTGTTGGATGTACGAGTCTCGGCCGTATCCACGGATCAGATCCCGGGCTGGCCGAAAGCCCCCGAGATCGTGGAGACGACCGGGGTGCTCGTGGAGGACTCCACGGGTACGGTCCTTTTTGACAAAGGGATGCATGACCGTATGTATCCGGCCAGCACGACGAAGATCTTGTCGGCGCTGCTGGCGATCGAGAACAGCGATCTGTCCGAGGAGGTGGTCTTTACAGAGACCGGGACGGCTGCAGTCACGCCGGACAGCGCCAACATCGGTATGCAGATCGGGGAGACCCTGACCATGGAGCAGTGCCTGTACGCTATGCTGCTGGCTTCGGCCAACGAAGTGTCCTCCCAGGTGGCGGAGCATGTGGCGGGCAGCGTGGAAGGGTTTGCCCAGATGATGAACCAGAAAGCGGCAGAGCTGGGCTGTACGGACAGCCATTTCGTCAATGCCAATGGGTGGCACGATGAGGAGCACTACACGTCGGCGTACGATATGGCCCTGATCCTCAGGGCGGCCATCCGCAACGAGACGTTTCGTAAGATCAGCGGGAGCCAGTCTTATGTGATACCGCCCACGAACATGAACAGTGAGCCCAGGGAGCTGGGGAACCATCACGCCATGCTCATGCCCGGCCCGTACCATTATGAAGGCGTGTTCGCCGGCAAGACTGGGAGTACGGATGAAGCGGGAAATACCCTCGTGACCGCTTGCAGAAAAAATGACATCACGCTGATCTGTACGGTGATGCAGTCCCAGGAAGCGGCCGTGGTGGAGGATACGGCAAAACTCTTTGACTATGGTTATGGGAAATTCCAGAAATTGCAGATGACAGATCCGGCACTGACCCAGGAAGGCGGCTATGCCTATGTCCCGGCGGAAGCGTCGGCAGCGGATGTGCAGAGCCAGGATACGCCCCAAGGGGACCTGGTGGCCAGCCAGTATCTGTATCAGGGTGTCCCTGTGGGGACGGCCCTGGCAGCAGCCCCAGCCTCTGTCTCCGGAGCCGAGGCTGGAACTGGAGCCGAGGGGAGCCTTTCGGATGGGCAGATCTCACCGGCAGATCAGACAGGGGAAGATACGCTGCTGGATATCCGTCCGGCGGCGGAGGAACATAAGAAAGTCTATTATGTGATCATCGGAGTGCTGTCCCTGCTGATCCTCCTGTGCCTGGCCCTGATCGTCCGGGTGATCTTCCGGAATAAGAAGATCTAATATTGATCGGGAGCCTCGCCTGTTTTTTTGATGACCAGGGGCTGGGCGGTGTATTTTTTCAGATCCTTCAATACTCTGCATTGGAAAGTCCACTCGTCCCCCAGATCGAAGATATATTTGAATCTCATCCCTTTATGAAGGCCGGCCTGATCCAAGGTGTATTCCTCGGTGGTCCGGCCGGAGTCTTCGATCCCGGCCATGTAGTAGCAGTCCCGTTCGCTCCAACTGATATCGTCCATAAAGAAGGCGTGCGCATGGTCGTCCATGAAGTCAAAAGCATCCAGGATCGCGCTGTGCAGTTCCAGGAGCGTGGCATCTCCCCTGATCTGTATATGGCGGGAGCATCCGGACTCCAGCGCGGCGCTGATCACATAGGAATGAGGCGGAGCGTCCAGGGAGACGAGCTTTTCCCCTGCGTGCAGGAGGGCCTCCTGTTCTTCCAGCAGGTCAAATAAACTGCTCATGTCGGTCCGGAGCCTTTCTAACTGTTCGCCATCCAGATCCAGCAGGGTGTCGAAGATCTTATGGAGTTCTTCCAGCTGTTCGTCGATCTCCATGTCAAGATGTATGAAGAGATCTTCTTCCGCCGCGTCCAGAGCGGGTGTATCCTCGTCTGCGCTGAGGGCGATCTTCAGCCGCTCACAGAGCGGGCGGACAAAAGCATACGTGCGCTCGTCAGGGACACGGATCTTGATCGGGCGGATCTTTTCATTTACCAGCGTTTCTATGAACAGATCCATGAGATGTTCAGGGTTGTCCTCATAGTTTTCGACGGGAGGCACTTGCAGGATGTATCCGGAGGAAGACTCCACAGCCAGAAGGGCCACAGGGAAAAACGGGATCTGGTCCGGGGCGTCCTGGACAGGCTGGGGGAAACGTATGATCTTGCATTCCCAGATCCCGGTCTTTTTCAGCTTTTTCAGGCTCGCGATCCCGATGTCATTTGTGGCCCTGGGAGCCGGGATCACCAGCGGTCCCTCGGGCGGGAGCGCCGTCTGTCCTGATACATATCCGTTTCCCTGGTATTCCAGCAGAGGGATCGTCTGCGGGACTTCCCGCGGTGCGTCGGCGGCGCGGGAATGGCGGCTAAAGCCAAGATCTGCCGGCTTTTTTCCTTTTAAAAGGTCAAAGAGCCCAAGAGCAGCGGCCAGTGCTTCGCAGAGGATCGTTTCTTCCTGCTCTGTCTGCAGGGGCCAGGGGAGATGGTTGGGGGTATATTTTCGGAAGAGGGGGTAGGCTTTCTTGCCGCCGACCCGTATCCCGTGACGGCGGGTGTAGCCTTTGACCTCGGCGTGTTCTTCCGCGGAGAGGTCGTCTTTACCCACGAAGATACATTGCAGACAGTCCTGCTGCATGAGGAGTTCCTCTGAGGCGAACGGCGATAGGGACATAAGGTCCGTCTGGGCCAGCCGCAGGAATCTGTAGAGCCCGTCGCTGCCGATGTAGACTGCCAGCGTGATCGGTTCCTCGGATCCGCCGGTGAGGCTGACGTAGCAGAACTGCCCGTCGGAGGATCTGAACGCGAACAGATCTGTCTCCAGCAAGATCCGCCACAGTTTCGTTTTCCGGTATTCGAATGCGTATTGATATAGTCTATCAGAGATCATAGCGTCTTTCTCCATATGTTTTTCTGAACTATCATTCAGTGTATGCCATCAGTATAGCAGGATCTGTATACGTGCGCCACATGTATTTTTATCCCGCTGAAAAAAGACTTGCCAGATCATGCGCGGATGTGCGGGGAGAAGATGAAAAATGCCCCACTCGGTAAAATGACCTGAAGTGAGGCGTGTGTGCCCTTACGGTATAATATGGACTGAAAAGCGCGTATAAGACACTAAATACAGAACAGATTTTCCTCAAAGAACTCCGCCAATCTATCAAAGGGGATCGCATCTTTTCCGCCGCCGTCATACAGATCCGTATGGACAGCCTCCGGGATGATCAGCAGTTCTTTGTTGTCCGCATAGGGACTCTCTTTCACCATGGCGGCATACGCGTCACGGCTGAAATAACAGGAATGTGCCTTTTCTCCGTGCATGACCAGGACCGCGCTGCGGATCTCATTGCTGTACTGGAGGATCGGCTGGTTCATGAAGGACATACACCCGATCATATTCCAGCCTCCGTTGGAATTTAGAGAACGCGCATGGTAGCCGCGGTCTGTTTTGTAATAATCGCAGTAATCGGCCACGAAGAACGGCGCATCCTCCGGAAGCGGATCGGCCACACCGCCGCCCAGCGCATAGCTGCCATTCTCATAGTCGACGATCCTCTGGGCGTTCAGAGCCGCTTTCTTCGCATAGCGTGCATCGGCAGAGTCCTCGGCGTCAAAATATCCGTTGGCATTGACACGGGACATATCATACATGGTAGAGGCGACCGTCGCCTTGATACGGGTGTCCAGCGCCGCCGCATTGAGCGCCAGGCCGCCCCAGCCGCAGATACCGATGATGCCGATGCGCTCAGGATCGACATTTTCCTGTACAGAGAGAAGATCCACTGCCGCCTGCATATCCTCCGTGTTGATATCCGGCGATGCCATGTAGCGGGGCGCGCCTCCGCTCTCCCCGGTAAAGGAAGGGTCAAAAGCGATGGTGAGAAAGCCCCGCTCCGCCATCGCCTGTGCGTACAGACCAGCCGCCTGCTCTTTCACCGCGCCAAAGGGTCCGCACACCGCGACCGCCGCCAGCTTCCCCTCCGCGCCTTTGGGCTCGTAAAGGTCCGCCGCCAATGTGATCCCATAACGGTTCGGGAATGTCACCTTGCGGTGATCTACCTTTTCGCTCTTCGGAAATGTCTTATCCCATTCATCTGTCAGATCCAACTTTACAGCATCCATCATCTTGCCTATACCTCTCTTTCTTTTTTTATGCACCATATGTTCATCCCTTGATCCGACGCGCAGGTACGCCGCCCACGACAGTATCCGGCGGGACATCCCGGGTCACCACCGCGCCTGCCGCGACCACTGCCCCATCCCCGATGGACACGCCCCCCGTGACAGTCGCATGTGCCCCGATCCAGACATTTCGCCCGATATGGATCGGCTTCGGGTACATATCTCCCCGATGCGCCGGGTCCAGGTCGTGATCCAGCGTGGCCAGGACCACGGAATGCCCGATCAGCGCCCCATCCCCGATGTAGATGCCGCCCTGATCCTGAAACTGGCAGCCGGAATTGATGAATACATCTTTCCCGATATGGATATTCTTTCCGCAGTCCGTGTAAAAGGGCGGGAACATCCTGAAGGTATCATCGATCTCATGTCCGGTCAGCTCCGCCATCAGCTCCCGTATCTCCTCCGGCTCATGATACCCCTGGTTCAGGCGGGCCGTCACCTTCATCGCTTCCTGTGCCAGGCGTCCCATCTTCTGGTGCGTCCGAGAACCGGCCGCTATCCTCTCCCCGGAAGCCATCACCCGGATGAACTGCTCCGTATCCGGCAGGCTCCTGCCAAACTGCCGCATTTCCTCCGCCTTTTCCTCCGGCGTTCCATTTAATGCCAAGACCTTCATATCGTCAGATCCTCCTTATGCCTTTGTCTCAGTATAGTACAGCGCATATGAAATATGCAAATACTTAGTTCTGATGAAGATGTATAGGTAAAACCTATGGAGAGATCCCTTAAGGTGCTGACGGAGGACCGGAGATAGGGCCGGCGCTCTGATCATCTGAGACATGGAAGATCATCTGTGTATACAGTACAAAAGGTTCTCTGGCGCCGTATTCCCATAATTTCCGATCATCCCGGGTCCATGTGACCTGCGGGTCCGACGCTCCGGCTCTCCTTGCGCGTTCTTCGATCCAGGGGAGCATCCGTGCGCAGGTCCTCTCGACCGCATCCTCCAGGTCGGCGTGATCACTGTATCCCATAGGAAGGTGGGCGCGGAATGTACCGCTCATAGTCTTGTTGATCCAGATCGTATACGCCATGGAAAAAGACCCGACTGCCGCGCCGACTGCCCCGGCCACATCAGCAGATCCGTGTATGATCCCGGACCCATGGAGGCATTCCCCCACCTGCGGGATAAATGCCCATGCCGGAGCCCCGACACCGATCAGCGCACCGTTTAATATAAAACGAAGATCCACACATCCCGCAGCTCCGTCAGAAAGCGCATGGCGGATCAGTGCCTGTCCTTCTCCGTCTTCTTTTAGCGAGATCCCCTCTCGGGCAAGACATTTGTGCAGCAAGGCAGTGCTGATGGACGTCACGGCCTGCCGGCGGACTTTTTCTGCATATCCTGATATCTTCTCCGGCGAGGCATCCGCAAAGAACATCTCTGCCCCGGCAAAGGAAGCCTCCCCATCCCACAGATCCAGCAGCCCCAGGATATGCAGGGCATCCGTGGGTGTGAAAGATGCAAAACCCAGGGATCCCGAACGTTCCATCTTATCGAGACGGCGGCGGACCCAGGTGAGCCCTTCCTCCTGCAAAAGGGCATCGGCCAGGCGCGGGCCGCCTCTGAGGGCTTTTTGTATACGTTCTTCGATATCGTCTTCAGCTTCCCTGGTCCCGGGGAGCAGGAACAATGGCTCGCCAAGAGCGCCTGTCTCTTTCCAGTCCCGCATTTCTGATATGATGGACGGATATTCTGTGGCCAGAACACAGAGCGGTCTCACCCTGCGCGGGCCGAGCAGCAGTTCCTGGTCGCGCCCAAAACGCACCCGGCTGTCCCCGCCTAGGCCGAATGTATTGATATCGATCGCTCTTATGAGGGTCTTGTGTCCCGCCACGGTCGCGCCCTGGTCTGTAAGGGCAGGTCTTCCGTCCCGATCCAGACAGATGATATCGGTCGTCGTGCCGCCGATATCCACCGCCCAGGAGGCATGCCCATCCTTGGGCGCACCAGCCAGGAAATACGCCCCGCATGCGCTCGCCGCAGGCCCGGAAAGGATCATCTCCACCGGATGGAGCTTTGCCCAGGAGGCGCTGACCAAGGAGCCGTCGCCGCGTACGATGGAGAGCGGCACATCTGCCAGCCCTTTTTGGCTGCAGATCTCCCCGACGGAGTCCAGAAGATCCATAACGATGGGGATCAGTCCCGCATTGAGTCCGCAGGTGGTGGCACGCTTGATCGCATCCAGGTCCATGGCCAGTTCATGGCCGCAGGTCACATAGAGTTTTGGACGGAGCTCTCCGATGATCTGCATGGCACGGTCTTCATGGGCGGGATTGCGCACAGAGAAATACCCGGATACGGCCACGGCTTTGATCTTGGCAGGCAGGCTCAGAAGGGCTTCCTCCAGCGCGCCTTCATCAAGGGGCTCCTTCTGGACACCCCATACATCATGGCCTCCTCTGATGGAAATGATCGTGTCCGTGCCGAAGGTCTGTTCTTTTTGGGCTTTTTGGACTGCGTCTGCGGGGTATCCCAAAAGAAAGATCGCCGCAGACTGCAGCTTATCTTCCACGATTGCATTTGTCGCCAGTGTACTGGCCAGATTGATCCCCGAGACAGCCCTGGCGTCCACTTTGGCCAGGATCATGGAGAGTCCCGTTTCTATGGTCCCGGCCAGGTCATCGTGTTTCGTCGGCGTCTTTGCCCTGGCCAGGATCGCCTTATCAGGATCCCTCAAGAAAGCCAGGTCTGTAAAAGTCCCTCCGGCATCTATGCCGATGATGCCGCTGTCTGTGATCTTTTCACTCCCCATGTCGTCCCTCCTATAAACCGTTCATGTATCTTTATGATCTAGAGCGTGTCCTAAAACCCATTCCCGCGGATCATAAAATACATCTCGCAGAAAACGATCCTCGAACACATTTTAAAGTATACTAAATGAGATCTTTAAAAGCAAGGCAGGATACTTCATCTACCGTCTGAAGATCTTAAAGATCTTACTCATCCTTTCATTGACAAAGCAGACAGATAATACTATATTTATAATAGGGAAATCTTTATCCATATAAAGATCCCTCAAAAAAAACAAAAATGAAGGAGGACACACGATTGAAACAGAGATTTCTTTCGATCATCTTGGCGCTGAGCCTATCCGTCTCTTCCCTGTCAGTGGTGTACGCCAGTCAAGGCCCTCTGCAGCCAGAGAAGGTTCCCAGCGGAACAGACGGAGCCGTAAACACAGCGATCGGCGATGACGACGGGAACACAGCGCCAATGGAAGAAGAGGGCAACTTTACAGAAGAGCTCCCGCCCGCAGGCGCACTGGAGCGCGACGACACGGTCCCGACTCCAACACAGGCCTATAACGCCATGATCGCCCTAAGGGAGCAGGATATGTATAAGGAAGGGGCGCCCTGGACCAACTATGTTCCTTATCCGAACACCATGGGACACGATTACGAATGGAAAGGCGGGACCATTGACGGTGCAAATATCAAAGCCGTGGGCTGTGTCGCTTTCGCTTTTACCCTCAGCGATGCGGCATTTGACAGTCTTCCGAACAGGAAGTTCACACAGGGCGGATTTCAGTTCGGGGATATAAAAGTCGGAGACATCCTGCGGATGAACAATGATGTACATACCGTGATCGTACTCCAGGTGAATGAGGCGGGCGTGATCGTTGCCGAAGGAAACTACAGTGAAGGAGGCAGCGGCGGTACAGTCCATTGGGGACGGGCGATATCCAAGGAAGTGGTGATGCGCGATACCACCACCTATATCACCCGCTACCCGGCCGGCTATGTCGCTCCGGATGATCCGTCGGCAGATGAGACGATCGCCAAGGGGACTCTCAACGGAGGCCTTACCTGGGTCCTGACGAAAGCGGGCACGCTGACCATCTCCGGCCAGGGCGCGATGCCGGATCTCTCCAGCGCCGCAGAGCAGCCATGGAGTCAGTACAGCGGCCAGATCCTGAAGGTGGTCATCGAAGACGGCGTGACCAGTATCGGCAGCTGCGCTTTTTGGGACTGCGCGATCCTCAGCGCAAAGATCCCAGAAACTGTGACGGTGATCGGCAACAACGCCTTTTACGGTTCCGCGCTCATGTCCGTGACCATCCCTTCCAGCGTGAAGACCATCGGCGACAGCGCTTTTTACACATGTAAAAATCTCAGCTCGGTGATGTTTTCGGAAGGGCTGGAAACGATCGGGCAGAATGCTTTCCGCGCATGCGGGGATCTCGCATCCATAAGCCTGCCCGCCAGTATCAGGTCGGTGGGCAGCGCCGCATTCATGGAATGTAAGAAAATGATGAGCGCCGTGTTCGCGCCCGGCAGCGGGCAGGTGACCTTAGGCGATGATATGTTTTCGGAATGCTGGTATCTGACGCAGGTGACACTGCCTCAGAATATAAACCGCATCGGTGAGAGGATGTTTTATAATTGCAAGGCACTCGCCAAAGTGGAGATCCCGCAGGGCGCGGGAAGTATCGAAATGCAAGCGTTTGCTTCCTGCTCCAGCCTGTCCGCGCTCGTGATACCGGCCAGCGTAACGTCGATAGGGATAGCCGCACTTGCAAGCTGTATAAGTTTGAGAGATATCTATTTTACCGGCACCCAAGCGCAGTGGAACAGTGTACGTAAACTAGGCGATACACAGGCGACCTTGCAGGATAAGACGATACATTATGAGTATGCGCCGGAGCAGCCCCCAGAGCCGTCGCCGTCTCTCTCACCGTCGCCTACACCGACCCTCACTCCGTTACCTACACCGACTCTTACTCCGTTACCTACACCGACCCGCATTCCGTCACCTACACCGACCCGCATTCCGTCACCTACACCGACTCTCACTCCGTTGCCTACACCGACTCTCACTCCGACACCGAGTCCGGAACCGAGTCCGAGCCCAGAACCGAGTCCGAGTCCGGAACCGAGTCCGAGTCCAGAACCAAGTCCGAGCCCGGAACCGACCCCGAGTCCAGAACCGAGCCCGAGCCCGGAACCGAGTCCGAGCCCGGAACCGAGTCCGAGTCCGGAACCGACCCCGAGCCTGAAACCAAGCCCGAGCCCGGAACCGACCCCGAGCCCACGTCCGAGACCGACCGCCACTCCAGGCCTTGCGGCAGGCAAGACCTTTACGAGCGGCAAAGCCTCCTATAAAGTGACAAAGGCTGGCGCAGCGGTGCAGCTGACACGGCTCAGATCCACTTCGGCGAAGGTCACGATCGATACCGTCAAAGACAAGAATGGCGTGGAGTACAAAGTGACTTCCATCGCGCCAAATGCGATGAAGGGCAATAAGAAGCTGAAGAGCCTGACCATCGGGGACAATGTGAAGCATATAAAAGCCTATGCGTTCGCAGGATGTACAGATCTGTCAACAGTCACGTTCGGTAAGAATGTGACCACGATCAGAAAGGGCGCCTTCAAAGGCTGCACAGGTCTGAAAAAGACGATCCTCCTGCCGGACAGCATAGAGCGGGTCGGGATCGGCGCATTCTCGGGTTGTGTGAATATCCCGGCGGTCAACATCGGCCAGACATCCAGATCGAACCTGACGTGGATCCGGCGGAATGCATTTAACGGATGCCAGAGACTCAGCCGGATCACGATCAAGTCCACGAAACTCAGTTCCGTAGAAGGGCGGCCATTTAAGGGAACGAGATCTGACCTGAAGGTGCGAGTGCCGTCCAGACAACTGACAAAATATAGGAGACTCATGAGAAATACAGGCCTGACGGCTAAACAGATCACAAGATGATCGCTGGATCAGGCCGTCCCATCGTTGAGATAGAAATAGCAAAACCCCGGAAGTCCCGCGCACTTCCGGGGTTTTGCTCGTACGGTGATCTGCCGCGAAACACCGTCAAAAAAATCTTTCAAAATTTTAGCACTCGCCCCTTGACAGTGCTAACAATGTGTGCTATAGTACAGCTATAACAAAGATGACTACAGCTTTTAAGGAGGTATGCATTATGATGTTGACAAATAAAAATTACGGCCTTTTTGATGAACTCTTCAGGGATCCATTTTTCTCGACCACTTTCAACCGCAGCGACAGTTCTCTGATGAAGACAGACATCCAGGAAGCCGGTGAGAAATATCTGCTGGATATCGAACTGCCCGGTTTCCACAAAGAAGACATCCACGCCGAGCTAAACGAGGGTTACCTGACCGTCACAGCCACCAGGAATGACAAAAAGGAGGAAAAGAGCGAAAAAGGCAACTACTTGAGACGCGAGAGATTTTCCGGCACCTGCAAACGCAGCTTCTATGTAGGCGAGGGGATCACACAGGACGATATCCAGGCAGCTTTTGAAAATGGCATCCTCCGCCTGAGCATCCCCAAGGAAGCTCCCAAGGCCATTGAAGAGAAGCCGAGATATATCACGATCCAGTAACAGATGAGGCGCCTCGTATGCCTGGGGGACAGCATCACCGCCGCCGACCGCCTGTTCTGCCCTGACAGGCTGGGACAGGGGTATGTGTCCATGCTGCCCTCCAGACTCAAAGACGTGGAGATCCTCAACAAAGGGATGGATGGTTTTACTATTGCCCGTATCCTCCAGAATATACAGCGGGACTGTATCGACCTGCAGCCCGATCTCGTCACGATCCAGGCGGGGATCAACAACATCGGTCTGATGATGGATACGGACCGCACGCGCGCCCAGCAGACACAGATGCTGGCCGATGCCGTCCGGGATTACACCGCATTGTTGGAACAGATCACGAAACAGACCAAGGCCAGACTCATCCTCATAGAACCTTTCGTCTTTCCGTATCCAGACCGATTGTCCGCATGGATCCCTCATGTAAAGACCCTCTCCGGGCATATCCGGGAACTGGCAGATATCTATGGCTGCGCTTTCCTCCCGCTCCATGACCTGCTGCTCGCGGAAGCTGGGCGTCTGGGCTTTGACGCGGTCACCACCGACGGTGTGCACCTGACCCGCGCGGGGCATGAGATCATAGCGCAGCGCATCGCCCGGGCGATCCAGAGTGTATAGATCTCCCTTTCACATCACATACTATAGAGCAGCCGGACAGATCCGATCTCCGTCCGGCTGCTCTTATAGTATGTGACGAAAGGAAGGATAGGCGATTGGAGAACAAAAAAGATCCTTATCATGTATCCTACGACTCTTACCTCAACACCAATGCATGTACTGAATGCACGGGCCTGATCCCATCCCTCGCCGGAGATGAGCAGGAATGGAACGCTTACCGGGAGATCTTCGATTTCGAAGCCGTGCCGGAGAAAGCCACCGAAGATACGATCCGGAAATAGACCAGTCTCCTTTACGGGCACCCTCCTCAGGGAAGGTGCCCTTCCCCCGTTCTCTTATCCGCGCCCCTGATCCGGCCCAGCAGCCGCATCTTCGACGCCCGGATCTTCGCCATATAACGGCTGGTATACAGCGCGCCTACCAGCAGGTCGCCGCAGACGATCCCCATCATAAAGCTGGCGACGCCCTCATAGCCTTCCGTCCGGGTCAGCCCCTGGATGTCTATGGCCATATAGATGCCCAGAGCAGCCAGCCCCGCGATGAACAGCCAGCAGATCCTCTTTGAGAACAGATCCTTCTCTGCATTGCTGTAATCCGCGACTTTCCGCAATGTCTCTTCTTCTCTCTTTTTCATCTTATCCATCGTCTCACCTTTCCTCTCTCCATCCAGGATCTCCCCGATCTCCACATCGTAATACTCCGCGATCTCGATGAGCAGATCCAGATCCGGCATGGTGACCCCGTTCTCCCACCTGGAGATGCTCCGGTCCGACACCCCCAGGATCTCGGCGAGCTGCCCCTGGGTGAGAGCTCTTTCTCTGCGCAGCCCTTTTAAGAACTGCCCGATCTTCTTCTGATCCATAGATCCTACGCCTCCTTTCCCTCTTATCATGCACCCTTTTCCGATAAATGTACACGACACAGACTGAG
>CAJTYN010000007.1:0-16479 GCA_910584115.1 uncultured Lachnospiraceae bacterium | reverse complement strand
GGAGACAGCCGCTTCCCGCATGTCTCCCCTTCTGATCACTGCTCTTCTTTTTTTTCAAAAGTAAATGTATTCAAGAATCTCTGCGCCCGCTCGGTCTTCGGACAGACGAAGAACGTCTCCGGATCGTCCATCTCCACGATGTCGCCGCCGTCCAAAAAGACCACCTGATCCGCCACTGCCCGGGCAAACTGCATCTCGTGGGTGACGATCACCATGGTGGACCCGCCTTTAGCCAGCTCCAGCATGACATCCAGCACCTCCCGCACCATCTCCGGATCCAAGGCCGCCGTCACTTCATCGAAGAGCATGATCTCCGGTTTCATGATCAGCGCGCGCACGATGGCCACCCTCTGTTTCTGCCCGCCGGAGAGCTGCCTGGGATAGACGTCTTTTTTATCCAGGAGCCCCACGCGCTCCAGCAGGCTTTCCGCGTCTTTTTCCGCATCCACGCGGCTGCGTTTCTGGACTTTTGTCGGACCCAGCAGGATGTTGTCGAGCACCGTCATATGGGGGAAGAGTTCGTAGCTCTGGAACACCATCCCGATCTTCTGGCGCACTTCGCTCCATTTCGTCTTCTCGCCGCTGATCACCTCGCCGTCCAATAAGATCTCCCCGGACTGGATGGATTCCAGCCCGTTCATGCACCGCAGGAACGTGCTCTTACCGCAACCGGAAGGCCCGATCAGCACAAGGACCTCTCCTTTATGCACATCCAGGGATATATCCTTGAGTACGGGGCCGTTCCCGTAATCTTTGTGGAGATGACGGATCTCCAAGAGTTTTTCATTTTTATCCAAGCCTGCAACCTCCTAATTCTTCCACTTCTTCTCTAACCTTGACGCCAAAAGGGATATAGGCCAGCACGCCAGGAAATAGAGGAAAAACACCGCCCCATATATCCAGAGTGCGGAATCCGGCACTGTATACCGATTCGCCTCGATGATCTGCTGAGCGACTTTTAAGACTTCCACCACCCCGATCAGCACGATCAGCGAAGTCGTCTTGATCATACGCGTGGTCAGGTTGATGGCCAGCGGGATCAGGCGCCTCAGCGTCTGGGGGATGATGATGTAGCGGTAGATCTGGCCGCTCTCCAGCCCCAGCGCCGCGCCGCTCTCGTACTGATGCTTCGGGATGGAGATCAGCGCGCCCCGGACCAGATCGCCCATCTCCGCCGTCCCCCAGAGGGTAAAGACGATGACCGCCGACACCTGCCCACTCAGCTGGATCCCGAAAGTCTTCGTGGCGCCGAAATAGACCAGGAACAGCAGCACCAGCTGCGGCATGATCCTGATGAATTCCAGGTAGACCTTCGTGATACAGCGGGTGATCGGATTTTTCAGAGTCATCACCAGACCTAAGAGGATCCCTAAGATGATCGAAAATATGACAGACAAAAGAGAGATCTCTATCGTCACCCACAACCCGCCCAACAGCCGGACGAGATTGTTTCCCATGAACAAGACCCTAATTCCCAAATCCTGCATAGCGGAGCCTCCTTTCCAGCCACGCCGCCGCTAAAGAGATGGGCAGCAGCAAGATCAGATAGGCGATCACCAGCATCAGGAGCGCCTCATCTGTCTGATAATAAAGCCCGATCAGGTCTTTTGCCACATACATAAGATCCGCCAGCGCCACCGCGCTGAATACGGACGTCTCCTTGATGAGGAAGATCACGTTGGCGCAGAGCGCCGGGACCGAGATGGACAGCGCCTGTGGAAAGATCACATACCGCATCACCTGACTGTGGCTCAGGCCGATGGCCAGCCCCGACTCCATCTGGCTCTCCTCGATGGCCTCCAGGCCGCTCCTGAATGCCTCCGCCATATAACTCCCCCCGAGAAAACTCAGGCCGATGATCGCGCAACCCTCCGAGCTGATCATGACCCCGATCTTCGGCAGGCCGAAATACAGAAAAAACAGCTGCACCAGCAGCGGAGTATTCCTGGACAACTCTATGTAGACCGAGACGATCCGCTTTAAGAACGGTATCTTATAATATTGGATCAATGAACAAGCCAGCCCAATCCCTAAGGAAAATATGATCCCTATCACGCCCAGGGTCAGGGTCAGCTTCGCCGCCTCCACATATAGGTGGGCGTACTCTCCCATAAATCCCGTATCCAAATCCTCACATCCTTTCATAAGGACAGTCTATACCATGACGATATCCTACTATTTTGATAGGATTATATCACAGATCCTAGTGCCTTGTCAAAACCTTTATAGATCACGGGTCTTTTGCCTCAGTTCTTCCTCCTTTTGGCTGACAAACATCTCCTGGCCCTGCTGCGCGAACACCTCCAGAGGATGTTCCGTCAGAAAACGGCTGCAGGCTCCATCCCCCGCGAGAGACGCCGTGAGATACTGTCTGGCCGCCCCCACGGGCGCAGGCTCCAGCAGTTCATACGCCTCCCGGATACATGCGGCCGTCTCCTTCGCCAGCGCCTCTTCCTTTCGCTCACGCTGGGAGAGGCATCCTCTCAAGATCTGGACGCTCCCCTGAAGATCCCTCTGTCCGTTCTCCATCTCCACTTTCTGTCCCCACTCCTCCAGGAAACGCAGGAACTCCCCTTCGATCAGTTCTTCTTCCAGAGTGATCAGATCGTATTCCTTCTTGACCTCCAGCGCCTTTTTCCGCTGGCTGATCGCCTCCCGGATGTCCTGGGGCTGGCTGGGTCTTTTGCCCGTCTGATGGTCTTTCGTCTCTCTGGCGATATAGTCCGTCAGGCTCCTGTGCGCGTCCCATGCCCCCGCCATCTCCGCCGCCTGGGCCGCCAGCAGCGCAGCCACCGCCATACATTCCCCGGCGCCCGCCGTGCGGATCCGCTCGATGTTCTCTAAAGATGCCGCCGGATAATCCCGCCGGTATTCCTGCTCATAATGATGGAACAGCTCATAGAACAGGAAAAATTCCCGGGCGATAGCCGTACTGTGCAGATACTGGAAGATGAGATGCTCCGCGACCGCCTCCCCCATCTCCTCATAGGCGCAGAGGATACAGGAGAGGTCCTCCCATCCCCTGGCCGTGACGAAGGATCTCTCCTGCTTCTCCTGCCCGATGTGATAAAAAGACTGGGGATACACGGTCAGAAACGTCCGGATGCATGGATGCACCCCGCCTGCCGCCGCATAGCCGCGCCAGATCCCAAGGTCCGCCTCCACGTCCATATATTTTACCCGGTCCAGGGTGACCACATCCATCTCCCGGACGGATTTATTGTACTCCGGGGGATTCCCCGCCCCCACGATCAGCCAGCCGCCGGGGATCGGATGGCTCCCGAAGGTCTTATTCTGCAGAAGCTGCAGCATGACAGGCGCCAGCGTCTCCGAGACGCAGTTGATCTCGTCGATGAATAAGATCCCCGTCTCCTGCCCGGTCTGCTCCATCACATCATAGATAGAAGCCACGATCTCGCTCATCGTATACTCCGTCACGGAAAAGAGCTTCCCGCCGTATTCTCTTTCCCGCAGGACGGGTAGGCCGATGGCGCTCTGCCTGGTGTGATGGGTCATGGTATAGGACACCAGCCCCACTTTCTCCTCCCGCGCGATCTGGGCCATGATCGCCGTCTTCCCGATGCCCGGCGGTCCGATCAGCAGGATGGGCCGCTGTTTTTCCACAGGGATCTGGTATCGCCCGCTCTCCCGATCCTTCTTAGTATACGCCCGCAACGTCCGTTTGATCTCTTCTTTTGCTTCCTGGATATCCATCTTCCTGTCTCTCTTCTATCCTTCCTCTGCGCCTTCCATGCACAGCTTCACCGCCCAGCCCGGCACCAGACCGGCCTGCTCCCCGTTCAGGCACGCCCGGTCCGCAAATACGAACGCCGTCTCGTAATCTGTGGGCTGCCTGGGGTAGATCCCGTCGCCGTCTGTAAAATACAACAGGCCCTTGAGTTTTTTCAGGGTGCCCTCCCGGCGCAGCCGCTCCACGAAACGGAAGACGGGTGTGAAATCCGTCCCGCCCCGGCCCTCGATCGTCAGCTCCTTTTCATACCGTTTCCAGTCTTCCACGCTGGCGATCACCTGATGCTGCTGGATCATAAGATCGCACTGGATGATATGCACGTTCATCCTGCGGAAAAAATCTTCCCTCCGGGTGAGCATGTCCCGGGTCACTTCCAGGAATCGGCGCACGAGTGCCAGCGAGCAGGAGCCGGACGTGTCGACCGCGATCACCAGTTCCTCCACCCGCTGGGCCTCCATGTACTCCAGCGGCTCGATCAGCGGCATATTGCCGTAGCGCGCCAGCCCCAGAGTGTAATAGATATAGTCAAAACTCTCCTCATCCGTCTGCAGTTCCTCCCGCACAAAGGCAAACCGCCGCAGATACCGCCTAAGATCGTACCGCTGCTGTTTCTGCAGTTCCAGCCGTTCCCTGCGGCTGCCCGGCGCAAGCCCGAAACGACGGACCCTGGGGATCTTCAACCTGCCGTCTTCTTCTGCTTTCGCCCGGATGGCTCTCGCCTGCGCGAACTTTCTCTCCAGCCGCCGCAGATACTCCGCCCGGCCAGGATCCCCGGCTCCCGGACCACCGCCCGGACCCTGCGCGTCCCCGGCTGCCCGGGCCGGATGAGCCTCCCGCTGGTACCAATGATCGTGGGAATCCCCGGGCAGTGCCTTTAATATGCACGCGGCCGCAGACCGCGCCTCGGGATGCTCCCGCAGATACCCGCAGACCGCTCCGGGATCCTCCTGCGGCAGCCGATCCGGAAAGATCCCCCGCAGTCTGGCCGTCTCCTCTCTGACGCTGTTTACGGACAACGGCAGGCCGAACGCACGCTCCCGCAGATGCCAGGCCGCCACGTCGCAGGCCAGCTCCCACAATGCCCGGGGATATCGCGGATCAGGCAGCAGATGCCCGTATAAGATATGGATCATGATATGCAGATACAGTTCCTTTAAAAGCCCCTCCCGGAAATACCCCAGGACCTGATCCACATGGAGGAAGATGCGCAGCCCGTCCGTGCCGCTGGCTCTCGGACCTGCATCTGATATGGATCCTGATACAGATGCCGGCTCCGCCTCCAGATCCGCGAAAAAAAGATACAGATAAGGGATCTCCTGGGCGAGGCTCTCACCCGTCAGCGCCCATGCCTGGAGCGCCGCGCTCTCTTTTGTCAGCGGATCTTTTGGGGAGAGTCCTGGATCTTCCGGCGGCTCGGGGATCCCCATCAATAGCAGCCGTATCTCCGTCTTCTGTGCCCCCGCCTGTTCCAGGGCCTGACGGCACTGTCCCGGATCCGCCAGACCCATCTTCAGAAAACGCCGCAGACGCCGGGCGTCTCCCCATTGGATCAGACGCAGCAGCGCCGGATACGCCCGCTGTGCGAGATAGCCCCGATACGTCTCCTCCCACTCAGGCGTCAGCTCCTGGGCGCCCTCCTTTTTATCCAGGAGCCTCTCCAGGGCGATGTCCAGCTTCAGCGCCGGCTGGAGGGATGTACTGAATCTCTCTTCTCTGTCCATCACACTTTATCATCCCGGTCGTCATGGTAGAGCACGACCGCCGACAGGGGCGGGAGCTGGAGATCCAGATAGCCTCCTTTTGCGATCTCCACGGCCGGCTCCTGGGTGTATCCGTCCCGATGGGTGAGGATGAGCCTTTTGAGTGTTACGTCGCGGAACCGGCTGACGCCCACCTGCCACACGGGGATCTCCATCTCAGCCTTTTCCGGACTGTTGTTCACCGCCACCACCGCCCGTTCCTGATCCGAAAAACGTCCGTACGCGATCCCCTGGTACTGGCTGCACAGGAACTTGATCGATCCGGAGACAAAGACTCTGTACCGCTTATGCAGCGCGATCAGCTCTTTATGAAAACGGATCAGCTCCTGATCCTCCCGCCCCCAGGGATATGTCCTGCGGCTGTCCGGATCGGTGAATCCGCAGACTCCCGCCTCATCCCCGTAATAGATCGTAGGTGCGCCGGGCCAGGTCATCTGGATCACCACCGCTTCCCGCATCACAGGCACGCAGATCCCCTCCTGGGCCGCCTCACTGCCCAGATGCACCAGACGGCCCACTTTGTGGTTGGTCCTGGTGAGGAACCGGGAATGGTCGTGGTTGGACAGTTCATTCATAGCCGTCATCTGAGACGGCATGAGGAACGCCAGCATATGGTGGTCCATGGCCTCGAAGAAATACGCCCCGTTCCCGTACAGATCCTCCCGGAACTCGTCGCTGTGCTTCTCCATCCCGGTCAGAAACCAGGTCACCGGTTCCATGAAGGCATCGTAGTTCATGATGCTGTCCCACTCATCCCCCTGCAGCCAGCCCTGTGCATTCCCGTAATGCTCCGCTAAGATCAGCGCATCCGGGTTCGCCTCCTTGACAGCCTTGCGGAAATCTTTCCAGAACTGATGATTGAAGGCGTTGCTGTGGCCTAAGTCCGCCGCCACGTCCAGCCGCCAGCCGTCCGCGTTAAAAGGCGGGGAGACCCATTTCTTCGCGATATCCAGGATATACTGGTAGAGCTGGGGCGACTGCTCGTAATTCAGTTTCGGCAGGGTATCGTGGCCCCACCAGCCGTCGTAGCTGTCGTTGTAAGGCCATTGATAGCTGTCCTCGAAATGGAAAAAACTGCGGTAAGGACTGTCCTCGGAGACATAAGCCCCCATTTCATAGCCCTCCTGATCCTCGTAGATGCACTCCCGGTCCATCCATTTATTAAAAGAACCGCAGTGATTGAAGACACCGTCTAAGATCACGCGCATCCCCCGCCTGTGGATCTCCTCCACCAGCCGTATGAAGAGACGGTCGCTGGCTTCCAGGTTGACCTTATCCGTGACCCTGCACACATAGCGGGTGGCATGCTTATTATCCGTATCCCCCGGCTGCAGGAGTTCCCCTTCATCCTTGACGATCACGCCGAGATGGGGATCCACATGGTCATAATCCTGGATGTCATACTTGTGATTGCTGGGCGATACGAAGATCGGGTTCAGATACAACACCTCCACGCCCAGGTCCTGCAGATAATCCAGCTTCTCCATCACGCCCTTTAGATCGCCGCCGTAAAATTCCCGCACGCCCATGGCTGCCGGAGGTTTATCCCAGTCTTCCACACGGACGCTGGTATCCCCGATGTAGAAATACTCGCCGGTCAGCACGTCATTGGAGGGGTCCCCGTTGAAAAAACGATCCACATAGATCTGATACATGACGGCTCCTTTTGCCCATCCAGGCGTCCGAAAACCCGGCACGATCCGAAAGAGATGCTCCTCCTGCTGCTCCGCGAACGCGCCGTTTCTGTAGTAATAACAGCGGATCTGGCCCGCCACGATCTCAAAGAAATACTCCATCGTCTCCTTGCCGACCATCAGCTCCGTCGCATAGTAATCAAACCCGCCCTCACGCTTTGCCACATGCATCGGGATCCTGAACCCCTGCACCACCAGATAGACCTCATCCACATTGTTCCGGAGGGTCCGAAAACGGATCGTCACCCGCTCGCCCGGCTCCGGTTCCATGGGGATCCGGTAATTCTCCGTACTGTCGCTAAAGAGCGCGTCTTTGCTGAATATGGGCATCATCTGGAGGATGTATTCCTGTCTTCTCTTCTTCTGTCTGCTGTATTCATGATATTGATACATATTTTATTCTCTTTCCTTAAATAAAGATAAAAAGAGACAGCCGTCCGGCTGCCTCTTTCGGAGAAGGTATTTCTCTCTTATGGGGTGTAGCAAAAACTATATAATGTATGGGGGTTTACGAGTATTATAATAGCATGATCCCCCTCAAAAGTCTGCACAAACTTCACAGGATCCGCATGTGAAATTTATGGACATTATACAAATAAGCTTTCAAACTCATCCCTATTGATCTTTTCCTTCTCTAAGAGCAGCTGGGCACAACGCTCCAGGACATCCTTGTGCTCAAGGATCAGCTGCCTGGCTTTTTCATGACATTCATCGATGATGCGTTTGATCTCCCCATCGATCGCGCTGGCCACATCTTCGCTGTAGCCTCTCGCCGTGTGGGCCAGATCCCTTCCTATGAAGACTTCATCTCCCTCATTTCCATACGCGATCACACCGATCTTCTCGGACATACCATATTTTGTCACCATCGCTTTGGCCGTCTGCGTGGCCTGCTTGATATCGCTGGAGGCGCCTGTGGTGATGTCGTCGAAGATCAGCTCCTCGGCGACCCGCCCGCCCAGCATCACCGTGATATCCTGCAGCATCCGGCCTCTGGTGTTGAACATCTCGTCTTTTTCCGGCAGGGGCATGGTATAGCCCGCCGCACCCATACCGGTGGGGATGATCGACACCGTGTACACCGGTCCCACATCCGGCAGGAGATGGAACAAGATCGCATGCCCGGCCTCATGGTACGCGGTGATCCTCTTTTCCTCTTCGGAGATCACCTTGCTCTTCTTCTCCGCTCCGATCCCCACTTTAATGAAAGACTTCTGTATGTCCTTCTGGGTCACATAGGAACGGCCGTCTTTTGCCGTCACGATCGCGGCCTCATTTAACAGGTTCTCCAGATCCGCCCCTGTAAATCCGGCTGTCGTCTGCGCGATCTGTTTCAGATCCACATCGTCGCCCAGGGGTTTGCCCTTCGCGTGTACCTTCAGGATCTCCTCCCTGCCCTTCACGTCCGGACGGCCCACGGCCACTTTCCGGTCAAAACGTCCGGGACGCAGGATCGCGGGATCTAAGATATCCACCCGGTTGGTGGCCGCCATGACGATAATCCCCTCGTTGACGCCGAATCCGTCCATCTCTACCAGGAGCTGGTTCAGGGTCTGCTCGCGCTCGTCGTGGCCGCCGCCCATGCCGGTCCCTCTCTGACGGGCCACCGCGTCGATCTCATCGATGAAGATGATGCAGGGGGCGTTTTTCTTGCCCTCCTCGAACAGGTCGCGGACACGGGAGGCGCCCACACCCACGAACATCTCCACGAAGTCCGATCCGGAGATGGAGAAGAACGGCACGCCGGCCTCCCCCGCCACGGCTTTCCCCAGGAGGGTCTTCCCTGTCCCGGGAGGGCCCACCAGCAGCACGCCCTTTGGTATCCGCGCGCCGACCTTCGTGAATTTCTCCGGATCTTTCAGAAAATCCACCACTTCCACCAGATCCTCTTTTTCCTCCTGCAGCCCTGCCACATAGGAGAAATTGATCTTCTTGTCCGCCTCTGTGGACATCCGGGCACGGCTCTTGCCGAAATTCATCATCTTGGAATTAGATCCGTTCCCGGCCATCTGCCTGTTCATATACACAAACAGGAAGACCATCAGGCCGCCTGTGATCAGGATCGGGAGGACGCTCGCAAAGATGCTCTCCCGCGGCACGTCGGCAATGTCTGTCACGACTTCATGATCCTCCAGGAACCCTTCGATCTCTGTCACATCCGTCGCATAGAAATGCTTCTGGCTGCCGTCTTTTAAGTCCACCCGTATCCGTCCGGTGGGATATTCTTTATTCGGGTAGATCCGCACGCCCTGCACGAGATCCGCCTCCACCGCTTCCTCCAGCTGGGCCTTGGAATATCCCTCGCTGTCCTCGATCTGCTGGCTCAGGAACAGATACCCGGCGACCAGCACGATGACCAGCATCAGATACAGGCCTATCCTGCCTGTAGATTGCTTATACACTCCTTGTTCCTCCTTTTTTCTATTCCTGCCCGATCACACCGATGAACGGCAGATTCCTGTATCTCTGCGCATGATCGAGCCCGTACCCCACCACAAACTCATCGGGGATCTCAAAACACGTATAATCTACCCGCACCGGCTTCACACGCCGTTCCGGTTTGTCCAGGAGCGTGATCAGCTTCAGGCTCTCCGGCTTGCGGCCCTTCAATATCTCCATCAGATAATGCAGTGTCCTGCCGGAATCGATGATGTCCTCCACCAGCAGCACATCCTTTCCCAAAAGCGGTTCGTCCAGGTCTTTGACGATCTTGACCACACCGCTGGACTTCGTGTCATCTCCGTAGCTGGTCACCGACATGAAATCCATGGTGACCGGGACCGTGATCCTCTTTGCCAGCTCGCAGGTAAAAAAGACACTGCCTTTGAGCACACTGACCAGATGCACCGTCTTCCCCTTGTAGTCCGCGCTGATCCGGGCCGCCATCTGCCGGATCTTTTTATCCACTTCCTCCTCAGCGATCAATACGCGTACCCCTTCCTTCATACTCAGATCCTCCTTCGTATACTATCTCCAGAACTTCTTTTGTATCTGCCTGTATCTTATAAGCCTCGCTCAGCCGATGGCCTACCACCCACAAGACCTCCTGCCCCTGGGCGACCAGGACCACCCGGCTCCTCTCCTGCCGCGGCACCTTACAGTCGATGAGATAACTCTTCAGCTTCTTCGTCCCGCCGCGCGCGTCGATCGCCAGACGATCGCCCGGCCGCCTGGTCCGCACCTCTACAGTGTTTTTTATTTTATCATAATTTAGCCATTTCGTATATGTTTTTTGCGGGACATGGCGAAAATTATTGGGAATGACGCGGCAGCGCAGCCAAAATCCCGGCCCCCGCACCTCTCCCGGGATCCTCAGCGTGAATGAAAAGCCCTCTGTCTCCTTCGCATCTTCTGCGTCCTCCCGGTAAAAGGAAACGCCTCCGTACCTTTTTTGCGCGCGTATCCCGTGGGGGAGTTCCAGGACCCTGCCCACCGGCATGCGCCCCCAGTCCAGGAGCCTCTCATAATGCCCGCGGCCGATGTCTCTTCCCGCATGAAAGTTCTCATCCAGGAACTCCCGCAGGCCGTAATAGGCCGGGACGGCATCTTCCCGGAAAAACCCGTTTTCCAAAAAGAGCGCCTCCGTACCATATCGTTCTAAGAGCGCCCGTCCCTGGCCCCGCAGGTACGTATCCGCCTGCCGGAGGATCTGCGCCGTCTGCGCCATGTGCTCCACGGCTTTTTTGTTCACCTGCGTCTCCAGTCCCGGCAGGATCTTGTGGCGGATCCGGTTCCTGGTGTAATGATCCTCGCTGTTGCTGCTGTCTTCCACATGATCGAAACCTTCCACCTTTAGATAATGCTCGATCTCACCCCGTTCTAAACACAGCAGGGGCCGGATCCGTATCCCATCCGTCGGCGATAAGCCGCATAGACCGGACAGCCCCGTCCCCCGTGCCAGATGATGGAGCATCGTCTCCGCCTGGTCGTTCTTGTGATGGGCCAGCGCCAGCTTATCGCATCCCCATTCTTCCATCATCTCCGCGAAGACCTGCTGCCGCGCCTTTCGCCCTGCCTCCTCCAGGCTCAAGCCCCCCTCACGGGCCATCCGGCGCACGGGCATCTCCACACTGCGGCAGGGGATCTCATACTGGCCGCATGCTCTTTCCACGAACGCCCGATCCCGGGCGGCCTCCGCCCCACGCAGTCCATGATCCACATGCACCGCCAACAGCGTACAGCCCAACAGATGACAGTTTTTCCGCAATATATGAAACAGGGCTGCCGAGTCTGCCCCTCCGGACAGACCGATCAGCACCCTGTCTCCCGCTCTGATCATATGATATCTCTCGATATATCCCAATACCCTTTTCTCGATCATGTATATCGTCTTCTCCTCATTTCTTCCAGATCCCGGCCACCAGGACGGTCATGTCGTCCCGTGCTCCGTGATCGCAGTAGGACAGGACCCGGTCCAGGATCCCCCTGCCGATCTCCCGGGGAGACTGGCTATGTACCTGCAGGATGATCTCTTTCATCGTCTCTTCCTCTTTTTCCAGGGGCAGCGCGTCCAGAACCCCGTCGGTGACCATGATCAGGACGTCCCCGTGGTAGAGTTTCCGGGATGTGACCTCCAGATCGATCTGGTCTGTGATCCCCAGGGCCATGCTGGTGGACGCGATCGCCTCCACCCACTGGTCCCGCTTGATGAACGTGGCCGCCGCCCCCGCCTTCAGAAATCCGCAGACGCCCGTGTACAGGTCGATGGTACACAGATCCATGGTGGAGAACATATCGTCCTGACGTTTCAGGATCACGGCGCTGTTGACCAGCTTCGCCGCCGCCTCGTTGGTAAATCCCGATTCCAGGAATTGCTCCAGCAGTTCCACCACCATACCGCTCTCCTTGCTGGCCTCCATGCCGGAGCCCATGCCGTCGGACAGGCAGAGGACGAACTGCCCTTCTTCCTCCTGGCAGCAGACGTAGCTGTCGCCGGACACCCGCTCTTTGTCCTTGGGGATCTTCGCCACGCCGTGGAGCACCTGGAAGGTCATCTTTTCTGTAAAATGCACCGTATGGGCCTCCCCGTTGATCGTACAGCGACTGGTGTTGACCGGGACCATGGGGCATTCCCACAGCTCGGAGAGCACCTCCGCCGCCTCTAATGTGGAGACGCACTGTCCATTTTTTGCCTGCAGGGTCAGATATGCCTGCTTCCGGCTGCCCTCGCGTTCCATGATCCACACAGACTTTACCAGGAGTCCTTTTTTCTTCAGGCTGTAGCGGAGCTCGTCCGCAAAACCCCGAGACGGCTGCACGATCTCCGAGAGTTCCCAGGCCACCCGCTCCAGCATCCCCGCGATCTCGGAAAACTGCTGGGCGGACGCCAGCCGGTTCTCGATCATCCGGTTGTCCCAGACCAGCTTTTCCCTCTCCCGCTGGAAGAAATGGTCCAGCTCCTGGGTGAATTGATACGAATGCACGCATTGGCCCTTCCACTGCTTCTTCAGTTCCTTGCGCTTCTCCTCCCGGCCGCCTTCCATGGCGCGCACCAGGCGCACGCCTAAGCGCAGGCGCTGTTCGCCCTCCCAGCACTCCTGCCTCTGGTGACAGTTGGCGCATACCTGCTCGTAGGTCTGCCAGACCACATCCTCCGCCTGCTCATTCGAGAGATAGTCCCGCCTGTAGGGCATCCCGTAAAAAGTATCCGCCAGCTTCCGAAACGCCTGGGCGTACCTCTCCACCCGTTCTTTCTGCGGCTGCCCGAATATCTGGCCTGCCGGCACATCTTCTGGTCTCTGGCGCAAAGAGAAAATAGTTTTTGCCATGTCCCGTAAGATCAACAATGCACTGATCACGAGCATGGCAACAATCCATACATGCATTTATGTCCCCTCCCTGATAAATGATCGATCTTCCATTTAACAGGGGATTATAGAGGATTTTTGTTAAAATCTTTGTCAAAAGCCGACGGATGGCGCAAAAAATTTACAGACACGATCCGGGGATCTTCAACACCCGCTCAAGATCACTCGCCGTCCTCCTTGAAGATGATCTCGTTGTCCTTCACCAGCCCCAGCCGGTCCCGGGCGGCCTCTTCCATGTAGGCGTCCGTCTGCATATATTCTTTCTGCTCGTCGATCTCCTCTGTCCGGGCTTTCTCTTCCTCCACCTTCCTGGTGAGGGCCTGTTCCTGTTTCTGGTACTCGGCCAACTCTTTTTTCAGGGTCCTGCCCTGCCATAATAAGATACCAAGCAGGAGCAGGACCACCAGGCTGATGGCGCACATGGCCATCCGGTTCCGTCTCCTACGTCTTATCCTCGCTCTTCTCTCCAACTGCCCCGCCCCTCTGTCGTGTATGCACTCTCCCTTTGAGCCTGCGTCCTGCCGCGCGCAGCCTCGATGTTATCTTTTTCGTGACCTTTTTCGATATGAAGATTTTACAATGTCTCGCCGCAAATAGCAACCTTTTTTCCAGAGAAACCAGAAATTTCAGCGGTACTCTCAGGATCTTCACGCTCACTGAGACGATCTTGCTGCTCAATGTCCCCGCATAGATCACCATGCCTAAGAGGACCGCGATGACCGCATAGGCCCGCAGCCGCCCCTCGTTTGCCTGGTACATCTTCCCGAACAGGAAGACGCCGGCAAAGGACCAGTACAGGAGATCTTCCAGGCTCACGAAAAAAGCCCGCCGCGGGAACAGCCTGCGCCCGATGCGCAGAAGATCGTAGAAGAACAACAGGATGACGCCCCAAAAGACAGCCTGGAAAAAGAAGAACAGCTCATGATCCATATTTATATCCATAGGCTACTGCAGCAGGCGTTTCAGCACGGACTTTCCCTTTTTGCGGCTGCCTGGGCCATCCTGTGTATAGATCAGCTGATCCACCCTTCCTGTCATCTCCAGCTCCCCTTTTTCCAGGTCCAGCTGCTTCACATGCATCTCTTCCCCTTTGAGAGTGAGCACACCGCACTGTGACTGGAGCACCACCAGTTTTTCATCGAAAGATAACACGTCCAGGACGCCTGTGATCATGCCCTGCCGACGGTCAGTAAAAGAAAGCTTGTGGGACATTGGCGCCCTTTTCTCTTCCACACGACTCCCCCGCTCTTTGTTTTTTCCTCTTCTAAGTCTATGTCCGGGCGGCGGGGGATATGCCTTCGATCTTAGATCAGATATATCTGAACATCTTCTCCGCGTCTTCTTTCTTGGAACTCTCCTTGATCTCCAGCACTTCCACTTTCGTCTGGCGGGAGCCGAACTGGATCTCTATGATGTCCCCCGGCTTTACGTTCGCGGAGGCTTTCGCCGTCTTATCGTTGATCAGGACCCTCCCCGCGTCGCAGGCTTCGTTCGCCACAGTCCTGCGCTTGATCAGACGGGATACCTTCAAAAATTTATCAAGCCTCATAAGACCTTTCTCTCCTTCGTCTATAGAACATCACAGGGGGAACGCCTGCGTCCCCCCTGCCTGAAATAAAAACATCCTGCTAAAAAATATTCCTGCTTTAGCTGTTCACGATATCCTTGAGGGCTTTTCCGGCTTTGAACTTCGGCGCCTTGGAAGCCTCTATGGTCATCGTCTCACCTGTCTGCGGGTTCCTGCCCTCTCTGGCTGCCCTCTGAGTCACTTCAAATGTGCCAAATCCGACTAACTGGATCTTGCCGTCGTTGCGCAATTCCTCTGAGACCACATCGATGAAGGCTTTTAAAGCCGCCTCCACATCTTTCTTGGGGAGATCTGCCTCTTTTGCCATTGCAGCCACCAATTCTGTCTTGTTCATTGCATTTCCTCCTAAATGATCCTTACTGACCCTGCTCCATCCATAGCATAAATTTCTGTATAAAGCCATATCAGAATATATTTATATACTCTTTTTACGGCTTTGTCAAGGAATTTCTCCCGGCTCTCTCCCGCCGTTTGATCTCTTCCCAGCTAAGATCTTCCGGCGGGAGGCCGTCCGCCGCACCGAACACGTGTGGATGGCGGCGTATCATCTTCTCTGAGATCCCCCGGATCACGTCCTTTAGGGTGAAGAGTCCTTCTTCCTGTGCGATCACACTGTGCATCACCACCTGCCAGAGTACGTCCCCCAGCTCTTCACACAGGTTGTCCCAGTCGCCGGTCTTTTCGTAGAGATCGATGCCCTCCAGGACTTCCCCGGCCTCCTCCATCATACAGCCTCTCAGGCTCGCATGGGTCTGTTCCCTGTCCCAAGGGCATCCCCGACTGCTCCTTAAGATCTCCGTGATCTTCTGGAGGTCTTCCAGACTATAGTCTCTCTCTTCTGTAAAAAGCTCCGCCATCTTTTTTTACAGGCGTTCCATCATGGCGTCGACCATGGCCAGCACCGCCTTGCCCAGCGCCGCGGACTTCTCATCGGCGTCGGCCAGGGAGGTTCCCTTGATCCCATAATAGAATTTTACTTTCGGCTCTGTGCCGGAGGGACGGACACATACCCAGGAATCGTCGGTCAGTTCATAATAGAGCACATTGGACTTCGGCAGTCCATCGATCCCCGTCTTGTAGTCTCTTGCCGCTGTCACAGCGTAGTCTCCGATCTTGGACGGCGGCTCTTTGCGGAGCAGTTCCATGATGTTCTGGATCTTCTCCAGGCCCTCGATCCCTTTGAGCGTGATGGACTGGATATCGTCTTTGTAATACCCGTATCTCTCATACAGATCCACCATGGCATCCCACAGGGTCTTGCCCTGGGTCTTGTAGTAAGCGGCCGCCTCGCACAGGGCCATCGTCGCCACGATCGCGTCCTTGTCGCGGGCGTATGTGCCGATCAGGCAGCCGTAGCTCTCCTCGAAACCAAAGAGGTACGTGCCCCTCTTGCCCTGCTCGAAGCCTAGGATCTGCTGTCCGATGAACTTGAAGCCGGTCAGCACCTCGATCAGCCCGATCCCGTAGCCTTTGGCGATGGCGTCGGCCAGGTTGGTGGTCACGATGGTCTTGATGAGGACGCCGTCCTCCGGAAGGCCGTGGAGGGCTCTGCGCTGTCCGATCTCATAATCCGCCAGCAGACAGCCGGACATATTGCCGGTGAGTGTGTGGTATTCCCCGTTCTTATCTTTTACGCGCACGCCCAGACGGTCCGCATCCGGGTCCGTGGCCAGAACAAGATCCGCGTCCACTTCCTTTGCCAGCTTCAGGCCCAGTTCAAATGCTTCGTCCGCTTCCGGGTTGGGATAACTGACTGTGGGGAAATCGCCGTCCGGCAGTTCCTGTTCCGGAACGACGTAAACGTTCTCAAAACCCAGCTCCTTAAGGATCCGCCGCGCCGGGATATTGCCTGTCCCATGCAGGGGTGAGTATACGATCT